>QHRX01000102.1 GCA_003221455.1 Candidatus Rokuibacteriota bacterium | reverse complement strand
TTCGTGCGACGACCCGCCCGTCCCGGCCGATGACGACCGTGTACGGCGTCCCTCTGAGCCCGAAGCGGTTCGCGACGGTCAGGTGGGGGTCCAGGCCGGCCAGATAGGTGGCGCCGTGGGTCCGGAGGAAACGCCGGGCGTCCACAGCGGTGTCCTGCACCTGCACGCCGATCACCTCGACGCCGCGCCCGCGGTACCGCTCGTAGAGCCGCTCGAGGGCGGCCGCCTCGCGGGCGCACGGTCGGCACCAGGACGCCTGAAAGCGCACCACCAGCACCTTCTTCTCGAGCGCGTCACGGGAGTCGAAGGTCTCGTGCGAATCGAGCAGCCGGAGCGTGAACGCCGGCGCCACTGGCGCCGCGAACGCTGGCGCGCCGACGGCGACGAGGAGGGCGGCGAGGGCGAGGGCGCGCACTCCGGTATACTACGCCGCCCCCTGGGCAGGCGCCACACCAGCACCCGGTGAGCAAGAGCCGGATCAAACGTCTTCGCGGCTTGAGTCAGCCGCAGTATCGCCTGCGGGTTGGCGAAGTGAGGGGGTTCTATGGCGTCACGCGCGAAGCTGTCGAAATCCTCGCGATCGTCACGAAAGCAGAAGCAGCGCGCTCGCTTGCCGAGAGCGGAACGCCCGCTGCGCCGGGCGGCGCTGGCTGAGGTCAAGGACGATCTGTCGCGATTCCTGCGCTTGGCAGAGTCGGAGGACATTCTGATCACACGGTACGGCAAGCCCGCTGGTGTGCTGATTGGCTTCGAAAGCGAGGACGACTGGTTCGACTATCGGTTGGAACATCATCCCGAGTTCTTGTGGCGAGTGGCAGAGGCGCGCGAACGTCTCCGGACCGGCGTTGGTGTGCGACTCGAGGATCTGCCGTCGTAACGGGCGGTCTCACAGCAGGCTGGAGCGGCCCGGCTAGACGCCGGCCGCTCCGCCTGGTCGATATGTCGCACGAGGGCGGCGGTATACTTGAGCCGCATGACGGACCTCGAGCACGAACTTCGCAAGGTCGTCGAGGGCGAGGTCCGGTTCGACGCCTACTCCCGGCTCCTCTACTCCACCGACGCCTCGATGTACCAGGTGGAACCCGTGGGCGTCGTGATCCCCCGCCACGCGGGCGACGTCCAGGCCGTCCTCGAGGTCGCCAACCGCTCGGGCACGCCGGTGCTGTCCCGCGGCGGCGGGACCTCGCTGACCGGCCAGACCGTCAACCGGGCGATCGTCGTCGACTTCTCGCCGCACATGAACCGCCTCCTCGAGCTGAATGCCGACGAGGGGTGGGCGCGGGTTGAGCCAGGGCTCGTGCAGGACGAGCTGAATCACCTGGTCCGCCCGCACGGCCTCCTCTTCGGACCGGACACCTCGACGTCGAACCGGGCGACGCTCGGTGGGATGCTCGGCAACAATTCGGGCGGTGCCCACTCGATCGCCTACGGCCTCACCGTCAACCACGTGCTCGAGCTCCGCGTGCTCCTCGCCGACGGCACCGAGGCCGTGCTGCGGGAGCTCGGGCCCGCCGAGCTCGGCGCCGGCGCCGCGGCGCCGGGCCTCCTCGGCCAGATCCATCGCGAGGTGGCGCGCATCGGCCGGGAATACGGCGAGGAGATCCGTGCCCGCTACCCCGCTTACTGGCGGCGCGTCGCCGGCTACAACCTGACCGAGCTCGTGGCCGACCGGCCGCTCAACCTGGCCCGCCTGGTCGTCGGCTCCGAGGGCACGCTCCTGACGATCGTCGAGGCGAAGGTACGCCTGGTGCCCCGCCCCCGGCGGACCGGGCTCTGCGTGATCCACTACCGGGAGCTGCAGGAGGCGCTCGAGTCCTCGCAGGCGATCCTCGACACGCAGCCCTACGCCGTCGAGCTGACGGACAAGATGATCCTCGACCTCGCCCGCGGCAACCTCGAGCAGTCGGGCCGCATGGGCTTCGTCGAGGGCGACCCCGCCGCCATCCTGATCGTCGAGTACGCAGGCGAGGATGAGCCCGCGGTGCGGGCCCGGCTCGAGGCGCTCCGGCAATGCCGGGAACGGGAGCGCTTCGGCTACGCGGCGCACGTCGTCCTCGACCCGGCCGAGCAGCAGTCGATCTGGAAGCTCCGCAAGGCCGGGCTCGGGCTCCTCCTCGGGATGAAGGGGGACCGGAAGCCGATCGCCTTCGTCGAGGACACGGCCGTCGACCCCAAGCACCTCGCCGAGTTCGTGCCGCGCTTCGGCGCGATCCTGGCCCGTCACGGCGCCGCCGCCGCCTACTACGGCCACTGCTCCGTCGGGTGCCTGCACGTCCGTCCCGTCATCGACCTCAAGACCGCGCACGGCCTCGCGCAGGTCCGCGCGATCGCGAGCGAGATCACCGAGTTGGTGCTCGAGTACGGCGGCACGATCTCGAGCGAGCACGGGGACGGCCGGGCCCGGAGCCCCTTCCTCGAGCGGGTGTACGGACCCCGGGTCTTCCAGGCTCACCGGGACCTCAAGCGCGCGTTCGACCCGCGGAACCTCCTGAACCCCGGCAACATCGTGGACAGCCCGGGGCTCACCGAGCACCTCCGCTACGGCCCGCGCTATACGACCTCGGCGCCGACCACGCTGCTCGACTTCTCGGCCCAGGGGGGGTTCGCGGCGGCGGTGGAGATGTGCAACGGCGTCGGCGTCTGCCGGAAGACGCTCGAGGGCACCATGTGCCCGTCGTACATGGCGACCCGGGATGAGGAGCACTCGACGCGGGGGCGCGCCAACGCCCTCCGCGCGGTGCTGTCGGGCCGGGTGCCGGCCGCGGACTTCACGGGCCGGCGGCTCTACGAGGTGATGGACCTCTGCCTCGAGTGCAAGGCCTGCAAGGCGGAGTGCCCGTCGAACGTCGACATGGCGAAGCTCAAGTACGAGTTCCTCTCCCACTACTACGCGGCCAACGGCCTGCCGCTCCGGAACCGCTTCTTTGGCCGGATCGAGTGGGTGAGCCGGCTGGGGGCGCCGGTGGCGCCGCTCGCGAACTGGCTCGCGCGGCGTGGCCCGAGCCGCTGGCTCCTCGAGCGAGCGCTCGGGATCGACCGGCGCCGGCCGCTCCCCCGGCTCGCGGCCCGGACGTTCACCGCCTGGTTCCGCGCGCACCCCGCGCCCGCCGCGGCACCGCGGGGGGAGGTCGTGCTCTTCGCCGACACCTTCGTCACCTATCACCAGCCCGAGATCGGCCGCGCCGCCGTCGGCCTCCTGGAGGCGGCCGGCTACCGGGTGAGGCTCGTCGACAAGAAGTGCTGCGGCCGGCCGCTGATCTCGAAGGGCATGCTGGGCGCGGCGCGCGCCCACGCGGCCTGGAACGTCGAGCGCCTGCACCCGTGGGCCGAGGCGGGCGTCGCGATCGTCGGGCTCGAGCCCTCCTGTCTCCTCACCCTGCGCGACGAGTACGTCGACCTGCTCCGGACCGACGCCGCGCGGACGGTGGCCGCCCACAGTCTCCTCTTCGAGGAGTTCCTCGAGCGCGAGCGCGGTCGGGGGCTCACGCTCCCCTTCGCGGCGCGCGACCGGAAGGCGCTGCTCCACGGCCACTGCCACCAGAAAGCGCTCGTGGGCACGGCGCCCACGGTCGCCGCCCTCCGGTGGGCGGGCTTCGACGTGTCGGAAGTGGACTCGGGCTGCTGCGGGATGGCGGGGTCGTTCGGCTTCGAGCGCGAGCACTACGACGTCTCGGTCCGGCTCGGCAACCGGCGCCTGGCGCCCGCCGTGCGCGCGGCCGGCGCCGACATGGTCCTGGTCGCGCCGGGGATCTCCTGCCGCCAGCAGATCGAGCACCTCACCGGGCGGCAGGCCAAGCACCCCGCCGAGGCACTCTGGGAGTCGCTCCGTCCCGCGTGACGCGGGACGGAGGGCTTCCCCTCGGGCCGCCGGGCGGCGGCGTTCGCCGGCACCTGCCTCCTCGGCGGGCGGATTCGTCGGCGGGCGGAGATCTCGTCGTCGGCGACCGCGCGCTGACCGCGACCGACGGCGCCGCGGGCCCGCTGGCCGACGGCGTCGTCGTCGGGCGGCGGTTCGCGGTCTTCGCGGGGGAGTGATAGGATTCGTCTGTGAGCCGCCATCTCGGTCCGCCGCCGTCGGGCGCCCCGCCGGTCCCGGAGCCCGTGTTCGCCGAGCGCGCCCGGACGCTCGTGGAGGTTGGACGCACGGGCACGCTCTCGACGCTCTCGCGCCGGCACCCGGGATATCCCTTCGGCTCCGTCATGCCCTACGCGCTCGACGCGCGCGGGCGGCCGCTCTTCCTGATCAGCAGCCTGGCGATGCACACCCAGAACCTCCAGGTCGACCGCCGGGCGAGCCTGCTCGTCAGCCAGGCGGTCGAGCCGGGCGGCGATCCGCTGGCGGCGGGACGGGTGACGCTCGTGGGCGAGGCCGCGCCCCTGCCCGCCGCGGACCGGACCGCCGCCCGCGCCGCGTACCTCGCGTGGCACCCGAACGCCCAGTACTGGGTGGACTTCGAGGACTTCGCCTTCTATCGCCTGGAGCTCCTCGACGTCTACTTCGTCGGCGGGTTCGCCGCGATGGACTGGGTCGGCGCCGAGGCGTACCTGGCGGCGCGGCCGGATCCGCTGGCCGACGCGGCCGCCGGCATCCTGGCCCACATGAACCGTGACCACGCCGACGCGCTCCTGACCTTCGCGCGGGTGCTGGGCCAGGTCGAGGCCGACGAGGCCTCGATGGTCGGGGTGGACCGTCTCGGCTTCAAGCTCCGCGTCCGGAGCGGCGACCGGCTCCAGAGCGTGCGCATCGCGTTCCCCCGCGAGGTCACGTCGGCGGACGCGTCGCGCGCCGTGCTGATCGAGATGCTGCGCGACTGCCGCCAGCGGACCGCCACGTAGCCAGGGACCGTCGGGGCGCCGGGAGCCGGCGCGACGGCCGGCTCCCGATGTCCCCAGGCAGGACGCTCGAGCGGCTCTAGTAGAGCGCCACCGGGTTGCCCGGTGAGCCCGTCCCGCCGACGATCTTCAGCGGCGCCCACACGAACAGAAACTCGTAGACGTGGTCCTTCAAGAGCTGGGTGAATTCCATGTTCTCGAGGTTCCAGATGCCGTACCGGGTCTGGCTATCGGTATGGCAGGGAACCGCGAACCCCTCTTCCTCACCGACGGGCTGCGCGTCGTTGGCCGAGGTGTCACCGCCCGTCATGGCGATCTTCCGCTCGGCGAAGTAGCGGCAGGCGCTGATGCCGAACCCCGGCTCGCCCGAGTTGAACTCCGCGCGGCGCTTGGCCTTCTCCTCGGCTGACAGGGTCTTCCACTCCGCGTTGAGCCAGAGGTCGCCGTGGCCGGTGTAGAGGAACACGCAGTCGCCCTCGCCGATCTCGGCGAGGCCCTCGCGGTACACCATCGCCTTGACGTCGGCGGCGGTGACGATGCCCGGGCTCTTGGTGTCCTTGGGGATCGGCAGCCGCTTCACGCCGCGGTAGGCGGGGCCGTCGAGGAGGACGCCCCGGCAGACGAACGCCTTTTCGGCCACGTGCTCGACGCCGAGGACGCCCATGCCGAGGACGCGACCGCCCGGGCCTCGCTCGTAGGACTCTTCACGCCAGCGCCCGTTGTAGTAGAAGTCGCCCTTCGAGGTCCGCACGCCGATGTGGCCCGGGCCGTCGAACTGGGTGCCGATCTGGCCGATCTCGGTTTGGACGAACTCGTCGTGGTAGACGAGCGCGTTCTTGCCGAAGGGCCCCCCGGTCGGCGTGCCGGGGATCTCCATCGTCCAGGACCGAGCGCCGAAGGCCGGGATGTCGTGGGAATAGAGCTTGCCGAGGGTGGCGGTCTTGCCCTGCTTGACGAGCTTGAGCGCCTTCATGACGACCGTCGGGTTGATGCGGTTGATGGCGCCCGCCTTGTCGTCGGGGCCCCATTCGGTCGGCGCCCATTTCTCGGTGAGCGGCCTGTCGTTCACCTGGGCGCTGGCGACTCTCACGCCAGTCAAGCAGAGCGCGACGACCAGCGCGAGGACGACGGTGTGCAAGACGGTCTTCATGTGACCCCTCCTGTGAGGATGGTGAGGAGCGGACGGAGGTGGCCGCGACGGCCCCTCTTTCGCTCCGGGACGGCGGAGGGGTTCGATGAGTTCGAGAAAAATTCGCCGTCCCGGAGCAGCGCATTATGTCCGCCGCCTCCACCCGTGTCAAGGGCGGGTGGGCGCCGCGTTCGGCGCGACGGCGGGCTCGGTCGCCCAGTCCGGTAGCCGCTCCGGTTCCGGGTAGGCCCACCGGAGGATCGGCGTCGTGATGACGGTCGTGAAGAGCGCCATCGTCACGAGCCAGAAGAACGCCGCCGGCGAGAGGACGCCGAGGTCGGCGCCGATGTTGATGACGACGAGCGCCATGAGCGCGCGGGTGTTCATCAGGAGCCCGACCGACAGCGACTCCTTCCAGGCCAGGCCGGCGAGGCGGGCGGCGAGCGCGGTCGCGCCGAACTTCGTGGCGCACGACACGGCGATGACGACCAGGAGCGCCCCCCAGAGCCGGGGGTCCGTGCCGAGCGACCCGAGGTCGGTGCGCAGTCCCGAGAAGACGAAGAAGATCGGCAGGAAGAAGACCGCCACCAGGTCGCCGATGGAGGTCTTGATGGCCTCGGCCAGATCACGGTTGAAGGATCCAGCGACGCCGACGAGGAAGCCGCCCAGGATGGAGAAGACGCCGAGGGCGTTCGTCGCGGTCGCGAGGCCGAACGCCACGACCAGCACGCCGGCGAGGGCCCCCGCGGTCAGGCCGCCCGAGGGCGCGCGGGCGACCCGGATCCGCGCGACGCCGAATCGCCCGAGCAGCCAGAACGCGGCGCCGAGCAGAAGGATGCCGGCGAACGAGGCGGCGAGGGCGGACGCGCTCACGCGGCCCTCGGTCGTCGTCACGACGACGGCGCCGAGCAGGAGCCAGCCGAGGGCGTCGTCGAGGGCCGCGGCGGTGATCGAGGTGAGGCCCATCCGCGTGCGCGCGAGCCGCGTGTGCATGAGGATGCGGCCCATGATCGGGATCGCCGTGATCGAGACGGCGGTGGCGAAGTAGAGCCGGAAGGCCGCCAGCGAGGAGCGTCCCGGCGAGAGCGAGTAGAGGTAGCCCCCCACGGCGAAGCTCGCCGCGAAGGGGACGACGATACCGGCGGCGGCCACGGCGGCGGCGGGCTTCGCCGCGCGGACGAGCCGGTCGAACGGGAACTCGAGGCCAATCAGGAGCATGAGCAGGATCAGCCCGATCTGCGCGAGGGCGGACAGGATCGCCGTCGTCTCCCGCGTGAGGAGCGCGGTGATCGCCCCCGGATACAAGTGGCCGAGGACGGAGGGGCCAAGGACAACCCCGCCCAGGATCTCGCCGACGACGGGCGGCTGTCCGGCGAGGCCGAAGATCCAGCTCGAGATCCGGGCGGCGGCGACGATGATCGCGAGATCCGCGCAGAGGAGGAGGAGCGTCTGCTCAACGGCGAGCGGGTTGGCCGCCGTCACCGGGGGCCCGGGTCAGGCGCCGGAGTGCTTGAGGACCTGGCCGTCGGCAGATCGATCAGGTCGCCGGTGCGCACGAGTCGCGCGCGGGCGAGCCCTTCGCGGAGGGGGTTCGGCGTCCGGTCCATCTCGACCAAGAGCGCCCCCGAGAGCATCGCGTTCAGTCCCACATCGGCGGGTGCCGGCGGAGCTCGGCGCATTCGTCGGGCCGACTCACCGTCGCCGTGGTGATCACGAGGGCCGCGTTCGCGAGTGGCCGCGTATCGGGGCGCTCGACCAGATCGATGACGAGGACGCGCGTCCCCGGCCGGAGGGCCTCCAGCTGACCGGGCACGGCGTCGAGGGCGAGGTGGGCGCGTCCCGTGATGAGCACGACCTTCCGGCCGTCCGCGAGGGCGCCAGCGATCCGGCGCGCCATCGTGACGTTCCGGGCGTGCCACGCCTCCGCCAGCGGGCCCTCGGCGCCGGCCGGCAGCCTCCCGCAGTGCACGGCCTCGATCTGCCGCAGCAGCGCGCTCTCGCGCGCGGAGTCCTCCGGGAGCCGTGAGGCGACCAGGATCCGGTCGGCGGCCGGCAGCGCGCCGAGCCCGCCGTGCGAGATCACCCGCCGGGCCTCGGCGTTCAGGTCGGCGGCAAGCACCGGGAGTCGGTACCGTCGCGCGGTCTGGAAGAGCGGGTAGTACATCGCGAAGTCGGGCCAGCCGCGCGTGCGCCACTGGAGCCGGGCGGCGAGGTCGGCCGCCGACGTCGCCTCCGCCAGCGCCCGGTCGAGGGCGCCCTGCTGATCCTCCGCCAGCATCTCGAAGGCGACGACGGGCCGCTGGCCGGCCCCGGCCATCCGCTCGAGCAGGAGCGACTGGAGGGAGTGGTGAGCGGGGTTGTCGTGCGCCTCGCCGATGCCAACGACCTCCGCGGCCCCCGCCAGCTCGGTCAGGCTGGCGAACTGATCGCCGCCGGCGGGATCGCTCCCCGCGGCCCCGGCTGCCGCCGCCGCGAGCGCGGCGGCGAGCACCCCGACGCCGAGCCCGCCGACGATCCGTCTCTGCACGCGCGGGTTACCCCTTCCGCCCGACAGGCTGCACGACGACGTCGGTCGGCCGCCCCTTGAGGAAGTTCTCCACGTTCTCGACCGCGCGAAGCAGACCGTCACGGATCACCTCCGCGGTCTGTCCGGCGTTGTGCGGGGAGAGCACGACGTTCGGCAGCGCGAGGATGGGGTCGCCCGGCTTCAGCGGCTCGTCGTGGAAGACGTCAAGGCCGGCGGCGGCGGGGCGCCGGGTTCGGAGCGCCTCAAGGAGCGCCTGGCGCTCGACGAGCGGCCCACGCCCGGTGTTGACGAGGATCGCGCCCGGCTTCATCCGGGCGAGCTCCCGCGCGCCGAGAAACCCGCGCGTCTCCGAGGAGAGCCGGAGGTGGAGGCTCACGACGTCGGCCGCCTCCAGGATCTGCTCCTTGGCTTGCGCGTCCCCCTTCCGCGCGCTCCAGGTGCGCACGATCATGCCGATGGCGCTGCCGAGCTCGGCAACGCGGCTGCCGATCCCCCCCGTGCCAAAGACGCCGAGCGTCTTGCCGTAGAGCTGGGTCAGGAACTCGCGCGGCCAGGTCCCGCCGCGCATCTCGCGGTCGATCTGCGGGATCCGGCGGGCGGCCGCCAGCATCAGCGCCAGCGCGTGTTCGGCGACGGCGAAGGCGTTCACGCCGGGGGTGTTGCAGACGGTCACCCCGTGGCGCCCGGCGGCGTCGAGGTCGATGTTGTCGGTGCCGGTGCCCCAGATCGAGACCAGCCTGAGCAGGGGGCAGCGCGCGAACACGCCCGCGGTGAACTGGGCGTGGGCGCGGATGTTGAGGGCGATTTGCGCCCGGTCCAGGCGCCGGATCAGCTCGGCCTCGTCGTCGGCGCCGCGCAGGGCGAAGACCCGGACGTCGCCGAGCGCCTTCAGGCGCGCGTGGGCCGGCGTGCCTGCGAACACGGAGGGGAAGTCGTCGGGCACGACGATCGTCTCCCGCTCGGGCTTGCGCGACCCTTCCCAAACCACGGCCGGCCTGCGGGGGGGTCAGGAGGCTTCGGCGAAGATCGACTGCGCGGCGGCCAGGCCCGCGCCGGGCTCGCTCTTGTGGCCGTGCTCGCGCAGCGCCAGTTCGAGGGCCGACAAGGTCGGCAGGATGTAGGCCGGGCTTGCGGTCAGGCTCATGGTACCGATCCGGAGCGTGCCGGTCCGAAGCTTGTCGAGCCCGGTGCCGACGAGGATCCCGTAGTGGTCGCGCATCGTCGTCACCACCGCCCGCGCGTCGATGCCCTGAGGGGTCCTGACGCAGGTGACCGTGTTGGAGGCGATCGCGGCGTCGGGGAAGAGCTCGAGGCGCATGGCGTCGAGGCCCGCCCGCAAGGCGGCGGCCGCCACGGCGTGCCGGGCGAACCGGTGGGGCAGGCCCTCGGCCAGGATGATCTCCACGGCCGCCCGCATGGCCGCCGTCAGGTGGGTGGGGATCGAGACGGGCTGCGATCGCGGGGCGCCCGCGGCGAGCCGGCCGCCGCGCGCCTCGGGCAGCCAAGTCTTGCGCCACTGCAGCAGGTCGTAGGCGTAGCTCTTGGCGGGAGTGCGCCGGCGCTCCATCGCCTCCCAGGCGCGGTCGCTCACCGCGACGACGCCGAGCCCGAGGGGCGCGCCCAGGCACTTTTGCGAGCCCGTCATGTTCAGGTCGATGCCCCACTCGTCGGTCCGGACGTCGATGCCGGCGATGGCGGAGACGGTGTCGAGGAGGAAGAGCGCGCCCACCCCCCGCGCGATCTTTCCGACCGCGTCGGCGGGATAGGTCGCGCCGGTCGACGTCTCGTTGTGCACGAGGTGGATCGCCTTGGGGCGGACGCGCTCGGCCTCGGCGGCGAGCCGGCCGAGATCGAGCGGGCGGCCCCCCTCGACCGTGAACTCGGTCACCTCCGCGCCGGCGCGGACCAGGATCTCCCGCATGAGCGCGCCGAACTGTCCCGCGACCACCACGACGACGCGATCGCCGGGCTCGATCACCGACGTCGCCCCGGCTTCGAGCGAAGTCCGGCCGGAGCCGGGCAGGAGGAAGACCTCGCCGCGGCACTGGAAGACCGTACGAAGGGCGAGCAGGGTCGGCTCGAGCACCCGCTCGTCGAAGCTCGCGTCGTACTGCACGGTCGGCGGCGCGTTCATGGCCTGGATGACCGAGTACGCGAGCTCGGTCGGCCCGGGGATCATCAGCGTGGGACGCGTCAGGCCCAGGGCCCAGTTGATCGTTTGCGGCACGGCCTGGCTCCTCTCTCTGCCCTCGTGGTGGAGACGGCTCATTCTAGCATCCGCGCTCAGGAGGCCGCGGCAACCCGGGGCTTGCGGTAGATGAAGTACAGGTTGCGCAGGTACACGAACAGGCCCGCCCCCTGGCCGAGGATGAAGACGGGGTCGCGGCGGTAGACGGCGTAGAGGAAGAGCGTGAGGCCGCCGCCGAGCGAGAAGTACCAGAAGAAGACGGGGACCACGCTCTGCTGCCTGCGCTCCGACGCGACCCACTGCACGATGAAGCGGGCGGAGAAGAACGCCTGCCCGAGAAAGCCGACGGCCAGCCAGATCCGCTCGACGCCCATCACGAGGCCTCTCCACGCATGTCGATGCCCGAGTGTTACGATACCAAATTTCGCGCGGCGCGCGGCGGCGGGACGGAGCCTGCCGACCATGTCCGCGTCGTGGCTCGGCGGCTCGGCGCCGCCGTCGAGGGAGAAAGTCCTTTCGGGCGCTCGACCTCGCCGACGACGGTCACGCGGAGCCTGGACGGCGGGCGAGGCATCCCGCGATGCGCGCCCGGGGCCGTCCCTGACGCGGCCGGCCTGGCGCGCCAGGCGCGGTTGACACAAAGTGACTCCACGAATGCCGCTCGTCGGCTCGCGGCGCGGGCCGTGCCGCGCTGGCCTCGCGCAAGGGTCCAATTTTGCGTATGGGGGTCCGTGGCACCGCTCTTGCTCCCTCTAAGAGCCGGCGCTCGGGAAGTCAACCTTACAAAGGTCGAGCCGGCAACTCGGGCGCACCGACGGGGCGGGCACACCGCCCCGTCTCAATTTCACCTCTTCTTCACTTCTTCGGGCGCGCCTCGGCGAGCGCGGCCTCGACGACTTCTCGAAAGCTCTCGATCGGAAGGGCGCCGACCACGGGCCGCCCGTTGATCAGAAAGCTCGGCGTGGCCCTGAGCCCGAGCCCGCGCGCCTCTGCCACATCCGCGTCGACGGCGCGAGCGAACTCGCGGCGGTCCAGGCACCGGGTGAACGCGACCGTGTCGATCCCGAGGTCGGCCGCGTACCGGATCAGTTTCGCGCGCTCGAACGCGGCCTGCGCCGCGTAGAGGCGGTCGTGGTACGCAAAGTACCGCCCCGCGGCCCCGGCGCAGCGGGCCGCCTCGTGCGCGCCGCGGGCCAGCTCGTGCCGCGCGAGGGGAAGGTCCTTCACGACTAAGCGGATCCGGCCGGGGTACTCCCGCAAGAGCTCGTCCAGCGTCCGCTGGACCCGCCGACAGTAGGGTCACTGGTAGTCGGCGAACTCGACGATCGTGACCGGCGCGTCGGCCGGGCCCCGGACCATGGCCGGATCGACGGTGATCTCGACCTGCGCCGGTGCGGCGGGGGCGGCGAGCAGGCTGAGGCCGAGCGCGGCTGCGCCGAGGCGAGTCCCCCGGCTCAGGCCGCGCGTCCTTCCTCGGAGAGGGCGGTGATGATATAGGTGCCGCTCTTCTCGTCGCGTTCGAGCGTGACGATCTTCTGCTTGGCGGCCTCCTCGAGCAGCTTCGAGAAGGTCGAGTAGCCGTAGTACGACTCGTTGAAGGCGGGGTTCTTCCGGATCATCGTCTGCTTGACCATGGAGCCCCAGAGCGTCTCCTTGTTCTCGCGCTGGAGCGCCTGGACGGCGTCGATGAGCTGGGAGAACGCCTCCGCCTTCTTTTCGGGCAGGCCGCGCAGGATGTGCGTCTTCTTCGTCTCCCGGATCAGGTCCTCGTAGAAGATGAACTCGTCGCAGTTGCTGACCAGAAGCTCCGAGGAGGAGGACTTGACGCCGAGGCCGATCACGTAGCGGTCGTTCTCGCGGAGCTTGGAGACCAGCGGGGAGAAGTCGGAGTCCCCCGAGACCAGCGCGAACGTGTCGATGTGGCTCTTGCCGTAGGCGAGGTCGAGGGCGTCGACGACCATGCGGATGTCCGCCGAGTTCTTGCCGCTGTAGCGGCTCTGGGGGACGTCGATCAGCTCGATGGCGTTTTCGTGAAAGGGACGCTTGTACTCCACGAACCGGTTCCAGTCCGCGTACGCGCGACGGACCATGATCTTGCCCTTTTCGAGGAGCCGCTCGAGCACGAGCTTGATCTCGAACCCCTTGTACTGCGCCTCCTTGACGCCCCGGGCGATGTTCTCGAAGTCGATGAACAGCGCCAGCTTCCGTTCTTCGTTCATGCTTTACGCGCTTCCTTCCTGACAGCAGCGGTCGCTGCCTGCAGCTTTTGTGCCGAGCCGCGTGGTCAAGCGGCTTTATTATAGTCGGGCGCCGCGGCGTGGGTCGTCAAAAACGTCCGCGGCGAAGTCCGGGTGGGCGTGCCGGCGCGCGCGCCGATGCTATACTGGGGGCGCCTAGCGTTTCGGCGCCCACGCCCGGCGCCCACAGGGAGCGCGCGTGAAACCGACCGATCCGACTCTCGCCGCCCGGGTCCCCCCGGGGCAAACCCTGACGAGCAAGTGGCCGGTCCTGACCTACGGCATGACGCCGCGTTTCGACCCCGCCACGTGGAGTTTCCGGTGCTTCGGCCTCGTCGAGGCGGAGCGGTCGTGGACGTGGCCCGAGTTCCTCGCCCTCCCGACGACCGTCGTGACGTGCGACATCCACTGCGTCACCCGGTGGTCGCGTCTCGACAACCGGTTCGAGGGCGTGCCCGTCCGGGAGATCCTCCAGCGCGTGCGGGTCCGGCCGGAGGCGAAGTTCGTCCTGATCCACGCGGACCCCGACTACACGACGAACCTGCCCCTCGCCGACCTCGACGGCGACGACGTCCTGCTCGCGGTGAAGCATGACGGTCGGCCGCTCGAGCCGGACCACGGCGGGCCGTGCCGGCTCGTGGTGCCGAAGCTCTACTTCTGGAAGAGCGCCAAGTGGGTCCGTGGCTTCGAATTCCTCGACGTGAACCCGCCAGGGTTCTGGGAGCAGAACGGCTACCACATGCACGCGGACCCGTGGGCGGAGGAGCGCTACGCCGACCAGGAGACGCACGCCATGCAGAAGATGCGCGCGGAAGCCGCCCGCAAGCTCCGCGGCGCCTAGCCCCTGAC
>QHRX01000101.1:8844-9738 GCA_003221455.1 Candidatus Rokuibacteriota bacterium | reverse complement strand
TTGACCTCTTCCGCCAGCGTCACCGTACGCGGCTCGAGGGTCATGCCGCAGATGGGGCACGCGCCGGGCGAATCCCGGACGATCTCTTGGTGCATCGGGCAGACGTACTCCGTCTTTACCATCGCCGCGCCGAGATTCACTGGCTCGAGGGCCATTCCGCAGTCCGGACAGGCGCCAGGCTCCGCCCGTCGGACCTCGGGATGCATCGGGCAGGTGTACGACGTCGCCCCGACCTGCGATTGGCGTGATGCAGGCTCCGCCGAGCCGATCTTCGACTGCCCACGGTCACGGCCGCCCGCGAGATAGGCCGTCGGATCGCTCCGGAACCGCTCGCGACAGCTCGCACTGCAGAACGCATAGGTCTGCCCGTTGTGATCGAGCGTGTGGGCTGCCGTGGCGAGGACGACTTCCATGCCGCAGACGGGGTCGAGGACCGCGCCCCTCAGGTGGCGATCGTCCGCCTGACGGAGGCGGTCGGCACCATGTGCGGTCGTACGGTGGGTCATGACGGCCTCCCTACCTGAGCCGGGTCGCGAAGCCCGGGCCTCGGCCAGCGCGGACCAAGCCGAGCGAATACGATACCGATCCACGGGTGCACGAGTCCGCCAGTACCGCTTTCCGAGCCGGCCGGGCATGGCCCACCTGACGCGGGCGGGTCATCTGCCCGCCGGCCTGGCCAACGATGTTCAGAGCGTGGAGAGCCGCCCAGAACGGACCAGATCCACAAGGACGTTCCATTCTTCCCTGCTCAATAGGACGAGATTGCCCGCCTCTCCGATGCGGACCTCCTCGCCGCTGATCTCGATTTCAGGACACGCGTCACACGCAGGGCACGGCGAGACCTCTTGGCGCTCCATGTGACCTTTCTCCTCTCTGGATACGACCCGAGCGCTC
>QHRX01000101.1:0-8822 GCA_003221455.1 Candidatus Rokuibacteriota bacterium | reverse complement strand
AGGCCAGGCCGATCAGCAAACCGTCTCGTCCCACACCCCCAGGGTAAACCTGCGCCCTAGGGTCAATGTCAAGACCAACGCAGCCGCGCTCAGCGCCGCCGCGAAGCTGCCGACGCTCAGCCACTGAGCCGGGCAGGAAGGTTTCCAACAGCCACGATAGCGATTCCGACGGGTGCGCGCTCTGATCCCGGGACGGGGTTCGGCTTCCTCCGCACGACGCGGTCTCGCTCTACGCTGTCCAGACCTGGACGTGCACGGCGCGGCGATCGAACCTGTGGCCGCTCCTGGTCCAGATGCAGCGCGGGTTCGTGGACGCCGGCGTGAGTTCTACGCCTGGCGGCGGCAGGCGGAAGTGCGCGTCGCACCCCGCCGTGGTCCGAAGACGGGGCCGGGATTGAGTCGCGGAATGGAGAGGAACGGGACCGGAGTCGTCCTACTGCAGGATAAGATCGTCATGGGCCGAGACGGCCCACGCTGCCGGATGGAAATCGGTTATCCTTCCGCCACGTCGCGCGCTCGCAGACGGCGGATCTTTCTGGTACCGCGAGTCCGCGGATAAATTGCCGCAGGAGACTCAGTGAGGACACGGACAGTTCACGGACAGTTTTGGGTGGCGGAGCAACGTGCCCGGCAGTTAAATGGCGGATTTCTATGGTGGACGATACTGGACTCGAACCAGTGACCTCTGGCATGTGAGACCGTAACCCCTGCCGGAACCCCTCGGCGAATCGCTTATTTGCCGAGGGGTTTTCCTTTGTCCCGTTGGCTGACGTTGGGTCGTTTTGGGTCGCGTGGAGACCGTCGCGGGCACGTTTTCGGGCACGTTTCAGAGAGTGGGCCAGAGACCTCCAAACTCCGGCACTAAACAACGCCAGACGCGTTCGCCCTCCCCCTATCGTCTCCCTCCTTGGGTCTCTCCACCACGCCTTCCACTCCGGAGCGAAGTGGCCAGACATGCCGGCTCTCGGTGCAAGAGACGAATCGGCCCGCGCGAGTCGCCCGCGTCCTCATCCGGCGTAGCGCTCCTCGACCGTCCACGCAAACACGAGCACGCCCCCGCCACCGATGGCGCCGGCGACCCAAAACGGCAACGCTGGGGTGACGTTCCACAACAGGCCGCCGACGAACGCGGCCGGCGCAATCGTCAGGCTGCGGACGAGGTAGTAGATGCCAACGGAACGGGCTCGGAGCGATGGCTGCGCGAGATCCACAATCAGCGCCTTGCGGGCAGGTTCACCGATCTCGCGCAAGCCACCAACGACGAATGCGCCAACGAGCGTCGCGAAGTTCCAGGCGAGGACAACGGCGACCGGGAAGAGCGCGAAAGCCACGAACGTGGCAATGACGAACGGTTTGCGGCCGACGCGATCGGCGAGCCGGGCCGCGGGAAAATAGCTCACGATTGCCGTAGTCATCTGGACAGCGACGAGGACGCCGTAGGCGGGGGCGTTGATACCGATTACGTTGATGGCGTAGAGCACGAGGAAGACGTCGACGAGACCCTCGCAGGTACGGATGAAGATGTCCGAGGTGAGGAGCCAGCGGAGAGGCGTCGGTAACGACCGCCACACCCCGACGATGTCGGTCGGGACGGGATCTGCAATCACCGGGATATTGATGCGACTGACGACGGCCAGCGCAACAGCAGCCAGCACGACAGTTACAGCAAGCCCGAGGCGGACACCGCCACGTACGCCGAACGCGGCGATCACGAAGCCGCCAAGGCTCGGGGCGACAGCGATCGGGACGCGTCTCAGGACCGACTGCGCGGTGAAGCCAAGCGCCCGGCGTTTCTTCGGCAGGGCGTCGCCAACCACAGCGAAGAGCGTCGGACTCGCCATGCTTGACCACGCCATGACGAAGAGGAGGCCAAGGAGGGCGACCGGCCACACGGGCGCAAGCCCGTAGAGAACATAGCCGAAAGCCGCCAGGGCGACGAACATCCGGAGCGCATGCCGGCGTCCGTAGCGATCGGCGATCCATCCGCCTGGGTACTGGTACACACCGTCCAGGAAATCCTCACACGTCCCGAAGAAGCCGATGGCAGTGACGGGCGCACCGAGTGCCTCAAGGTACTTCGGCATGAAACGTTTCCAGAGGTTCTCGCCGAGAGCGAGCAGGAACATCGCCACGGAGACAGCCACGATATTGCGCTCGAGCCCCAGCGCATCGGCGATGCGCCGTCGCGCGGACGTCACGGCGGCTCAGCGCATGTTGCCGGTATGGCCGAGGGAGTAGAGACCGGGCTCACCTAATCGTCGTCATCATCCTGTTCGTTTTGGCTGCCTTCCTTTTTGCTTCCGTTTTCTCGGTCATCGCTCCTCTCGCTCTTTGGCCTCTTTTCTTGCTTCGCTCCTGCTTCATCCTCGCCTGTCTTGCTCGCTTTCTGATCTCCCTCCTCAGCCCCTTCCGCCTCTTCAGCCCCTTCGACTGCACCTTCAACCACTCTCGGCGCTACGAGGAGGCTGATGAACGCCAGGGTACCTGTGGAGCGGATGGCCAGCGAAAGAAGGAAGCGACGGCGTGAAATACTAACTGACATGAGAGTCCGCGAAGGTGGCTAGCATGCCGTCTTCTTTCATTGGACTACGCAACGAACGCGAGAACCAGAGCCCCACGCAACGCCTTACGCATCTTCCTCTCCCTTGAAACTGTTATGGGTCGTCACACTGGGCCTTGCTGCTCTCTTCTCCTCTCCCCTCCTGTCCAGAGCGCATCAGCTGCGCTTCGCATCACGAACGCCCTTTGCTGCAAAATCCGGTCGACGGCGCACCCCGTGCCCGCGAGCTTCAGCTCTTCCTCGCCGGGCGCTCGCCTTATCCCGGCTGAAACCCGACCCGACCCGAGAAGCCCCCGCCGGCGACCAGCGCCCCATCAACGATTTTGAGGGGCAAGCGACTCAACCGCTTCCGCGCTGGCCCACTCACGACACGAGCACTATCCCTGGGGTCAAACAAGGACGCATGACAGGGGCATTCAAGTATCTTGGCCTCCGCCCGCCACTCCGAGACCTCACATCCTTCGTGAGTGCAGATCGCGGAGTAGGCCACAATCCCTTCGGGTGCATACGGGCGCGTCTCCGGGGCGAGGGCGTCGGACTCGAGCCGGATCAGCAGAACTTCATTGAGGCGGGAACCGTCTTTCACGACCCCTGTTCCGGCGTCAGCCGGATAGACGATCACTGGCGGTCCGCCGACAAGCAAATCTGAGGGCGCAACGACTTGCCCCTGACGCGCACCCGTTGCGAACACGAATCGATCACCCTCGCGCGGGCGGGCGCCCCTTGGATCCGCCTCCGCTGCAGCTCCGGCCTTGACGAACGGCAGCACGAGCCCCATGCCGAGGGCCAACCTCAGCACCGCGCGACGGGTCGGACGATGACGATCGGGCACGCGAGGATCTTGCGCTGGTTCAGTGACGCTCTGTCTCGATCCGCCGAACATGAAGTCGTCTGAGCCCTGTCGTTCCGCCTATCCGCCAACAGAAACGCCACGGATCGTGAGGTCGTCGAACGCGGTGATCGAATCGGCCTTCGTCCACACGCCAACCGCCCCGGATCGAAACCGACGATCGCGATGATCCAGCAGGAGCTTCCCGTCGAGATAGCCCTGGATATGATCATCGATCGCGACGACCCGGAGAGCGTGCCATTCGCCGAGTGATGGGGGGCCCACCCGAGCACTGGCGAGCTGGTGGCGACCGTGATCGTAGTAGTAGAGTCTGAAATTGCCTTCGAGGGCGTTCGCTCGAATCACGTAGTAGCGACCGTCGGCGAATCGGAACACGATGCCCCCCGAGGCATCTTCGGCTCCCGAGATTGGCTTGAACCGAACGGAGACGTCCACGTCCGTATACGGGCCGCCCGGCGCGACGATCACGTTGAAGGTGTTGTCGACCGCCCGTTGAACCAACACGGCGTGGCCGCTGGGAGCGCCGGCCATGTCCTCGATAGCCCACCGGCCGTCGACCGTCTGCCATCCCCCGAGATCCTTACTCTCGAAGTCAAACCGTGTCGACGGCACACCTTCCGCCAGCTTCAGTTCGGACGCGCTTTCAACCGGCGGCCCGCCGCCTCCTTCACAACCGAATAAGCCGGCCGCCAGCACAATCCCACCGGAAATGCGGGAGAGCGCCGATTTCACCCGCCACATCACTTCCTCCACTTGGCCATACGTGACGCCTCTTCCACACTGTTCATCCAACTCATCCAAGCGGGGGTTACTTGGTGGGCTCCCCCCACTTCGCCCCTTCGATGGCCAACGTTTCCAGATACGCGCCGATCTGGTAAATCTGTTCGTCCTTCAACACCCCACCCCACCGGGGCATCGTCATGGTGAGGCCCGTATCCTTCCCGTTTTTCACGGTCTCAACGAACTTCCTGAACCCTTTATTGAACACACGCAGGTCGGCTCCGTGTCCGCGATCTCCTGCCCCATCCGCCCTGCCCCCGTGGCATACGCCACAGACGTTCCGGAACCACGACCGGCCCTCCGCAATCGCCTTCGCATCCCCGGATAGGGGATTCGTCGCCGGCACCTCAGACTCAGCTCGTGCCACGGAGCCCCCTCCCGAGCCCCCTCCGTTGACAGCCATGACCACGGCGACCGCCATCGCCAGGGCAATTCCTCGATCAATCAGCTTCATCGCTCTTTGTCCTCTCGCTCGGTCGACCTGGGGCCCCATTGCCCAACCGCATCTCCGCTCTGCGCAGTGAGAGGCGATGACGGTAACAGGTGATACTCGTGCTGTCAAACGTTACATGTCGGAACGCTCGCAGCGTCTGAGAGCTCCTAGTTCCCGCGGGCGTCGACGGCATCGAAGATCAGGAGTCGAGCGACCGGCTCTCCGTTTTCCTGCTCCTCGGGCGCATAGACCCGATGGGTCCGGAGATCGACCTCGAGACTATGGACCTTCCGTTGCACCGGAAAGTCCTCGACCTTACGGAAATGATCGGGATCGTCCTCGTGGATGACCGAGATGGCGCCCACGGAACAGGCAACGTAGACGCGTCCAAGCCCCGGGTCGAACTTGACCACGTCCGCCCCCCGGGGCAGCGGGACGTGGGCGATCGATCGGTGGGTCTCAAGATTGAACACCACCAGCACGTTGTTTCCCTGGCAGGCGAGAAACGCCCGTCGGTGCTCGGGATCAAGCGCCATCCCATGATTTCCCTGGCACCCTTCGACTGGATAGCGCCCAGTGACGAAGTCAGTGGCCGGATCAATGGCCGCCACCAGATCATCGTCCTGGAGGTTCACGTAGACCTGCCGGGCCACGGAGTCGTACTGCGGCGTGCCGGTCTGACTGTCAAAGTGCAGCGTCGTGACGATCGTGTCCCGAAGCACGTCGACCACCGTCTCGGCGCGGCCCCGCTCGTCTGAGACGTACAGCTTGTGGAACGGCCCCGCGTAGGTGCTGCCATCGGGCTTGGCTTCAGTCGGCAGCTTCTTGACCACTCGCATCTGTCGAAGATCGATGACGCCGATCGTGTTATCCCCCGCGTTCGACGTGTAGAGCCTCTTGAGCTCCGGCACATACTCGACGCCCTCGCCGCCCGGCACGTCGTCGATCGTCTTGACAACGGTGTTCGTCTTCAGGTCGACGACATAAAGGACGCCCGCCGCCAGGTGGTTGATGAAAAGATAGTCGTCGTCATAGTCAATCGCGAGGTAGTCGAAGCGACGGCCAGGGGGACCGGGCAGATCAATGACCCCCACCTGTCTGAGCGTTTGTCCGCTCGTGTCTCCCGCATACGCCGACATCGGCGGTGACACCCGCGGCATCAGGAAAGCGCTGGCAGCTGCTATCGTCAGTCCCACCCATCTGAGGCCTGTTCGCCAACTCCCGAGTTGCATGAGACCCCCCTCGCCGAGGTGAGACGCACCTCTCTACGAGATCATCCTCACTTCACGAAAACCCAGAGCGGCTTGAGGAGCGGGAACGCAAGCAGTCCGATCACCGCGGTCACCGCGACGAGAAGCGGGTTACTGACCTTCCACCGGAAAAGCGCCACGAGGCAGCCCACCCCGATGAGTACCGTGAGCCAGTCGCCAATGGCGATTTTCCCCAGGAGCACGCTGGCCCCGAGAATGCTCCCGATCGCCGCCGCATAGGCGCCCTTGACGAACCCCTGAACCTTGGCGTTCCCCCGGTGACGGACCAGAATCGGAGCGACGACAAGAACGAGGAGGAAGGAGGGGAGAAAGATTCCCACGGTGGCGACGACGGAGCCCCAGAACCCGGCGACGAGGTACCCGACGAACGTGGCCGTGATGACGACGGGACCGGGGCTGATCATCCCGATCGCAACCGCTACCAGGAACTGCCGCTCATCGAGCCAGCCGGTTTGCTGGACGAGGCCCTTCTGCAGGAAGGGCACGATGACGAGCCCGCTACCGAACGTCAGCGAGCCCGCTTTGAGAAAGAAGGCGAGCAGTCTGCCCAGGATGGGTTCGAGATGGCCCGTGCCCACGGGACCACCGAGAGGGATCGCGGCCAGCAGCGATCCCATCGAGCGTTTCCCGGCGAAGACGGCGCCGTAATAGAGGAGCCCGACGACTCCGGCACCGATGAACAGCAGGGCCACCTCGGCCTGCAGGGCCACCGTGACGACGAAGCAGACCCCCGCGATCACCCACTGCAACCAGTCTTCCATCCCGAGCCGCGCCAGGCGGTAGCAGGAATGGAGAATCAGGGCTATGACGGCGGGACTGACCCCATAGAAGATGGCCGTGACCGGCGACAATCCGCCGAAGTGGACGTAGAGAGCGCCGAGGGCCGCCACGATGAGGAAGTTCGGGATGATGAAGGCCCAGCCACCCGCCCACGCCCCCCAGAAGCCTCCCCGGAGATACGAGACAAAGATGCCGACCTGGATCGCCAGCGGGCCCGGCAGCGACTGACAGACGGCGATCCCCTCCCGCATCTCCTCCTTCGTCAGCCACTTCCGTTCGCCGACGAGCTCCCGCTCCATCTGTCCGCACAGAGCGACCGGCCCCCCGAAGCCGAGCGCGCCGAGGCGCAGGAAATAGCGCACGAGCTGAGAGATTGGCACTCGAGGCAGGACGCCGGTTTCGGCCATTGCGAACTCCTACCCCTTGTTTGGTGTCCGGTGACTTCCAGACCGCCAGACGCACGGGTTGCGTCTCAGGCCCACCGGCTGACCGTAAAGGTAACGGTTGATACCCATCACGTCAAGCGTTACACTGCACTCGATAGTCCGGGTGGACCACCGCCCCTCAGGAGGTTTGTCATGCTGCTCCGCTCTCTGGGAATCTCGCTCCTTACCTCCGCGCTCATCCTGCTTTCAATCACCGGACCTTTGCCGCCACGCGCCGACGCCCAATCGGACTGGGGCGCGGTTTCGGACGTCGTCGGCCGCAAAGGGGAACTCAACCAAGCCGGCGTCTATCGGATCAGCTTTCCGCGAAGCGACCTCAAGGTCTCGGTCGGCGGCACGCCGATCAAGACGGGCCTCGCCCTTGGGGGCTGGGCGGCCTTCAGAAGCGACGACAACGCGACCGTGGTTGATGGCGATTTCGCCTTGCTGCCGTCGGAGATCAATCCCGTCGTGACGGCCTTGCAGTCAAACGGCCTGGCGGTGACTGCCCTGCATAACCACTTGGCCGGCGAGACGCCGCAGGTGATGTACCTCCATTTCCTCGGCACAGGTGATGCCATCGCGCTCGCCCGGGGCATCCGAGCGGCGATCGCTGAGACCGCCACCCCGCCCCCGGCATCATCGACCGGGCCGACTCCTGAGGTGCCCGACTGGGCTCGAGCGCTCCAGCAGAGCTTCGGCCATTCGGGCGCCATCAAGGGGGGAGTCCTCTCGATCGGCGTGCCGCGGCCGGAGGATATCCATGCCGACGGCGTCGTGCTGCTGCCTTCGATGGGCATGGCCCATGCGTTCAATTTTCAGGAAATCGATGGCGGCCGTGTGGCCACCACGGGTGATTTCGTCCTCACGGATGACGAGGTCAATCCAGTCCTCCGACAGCTCCGAGCCGGTGGCCTGGGCGTCACCGCCATCCACAACCACCTGCTGCACGGCATGCCCTCGCTGATTTTCATGCACTTCTGGGGAGTCGGTACGCCAGGCCAGATCGGTGAGGCATTGAGACAAGCGCTGGCCCAGGCCAAAACGCAACACGCCAAGACCCACTGATTCGATCGAGCACTACCTGGGCCCCTCAGCGAGGGCCCGTTCACAATGGCGTCCGAGCGGATGCATGAGGTGGAACCATGAGGTGGCCCGTTGTCATCGCCGCAGCCTTCACCGCCGGATCCATGGCGTGGTCTCCGAACGCAATCGCTCAGTCGGAGCGGTGGGTGAACCCTGACCAACCTCTTCCCCCGCCCCCCGTGACGGAGAGCGGAATTCACAACGAGTCCGATGAACAGGCGTCCCAACAGCGCGAGCCCGACGGCTTGGAACGGCTCAGGCGAGAAGGCGCCCCCTCGAGTACGGCGACTGAAGGGCAGAAGGCGCCGACGGAGGGTGAGGAGCAGTCCTCTCGGTAGCCGGTTCTTCGCTTCGGTCGAGGACAGGGCGCCGTATCTCAAGGCGCCCTGTCCATTTTCTAGCCGTGAGATCCGTACGAGCGAGCTCCGGTGCCTCCACTTCATTACGGTTCGTAGTCCTTCAGGTTCTCCGCGCCCGTCCACCCGGCGTACATGATCCGGGTGATCCGCTCGTGGAGGACCGCGAGGCGCTTCCTCCACTCGGCCGTGAACGACACGTGAACCCTGCCACCCTGACGCTCGAGGATCGTGACGACGGGAACCCGCATCTTGGCGACATACTGGTGGTCAACGTACAT
>QHRX01000100.1 GCA_003221455.1 Candidatus Rokuibacteriota bacterium | reverse complement strand
TGTATTACGCTCGGCACCGGGATGAGGTTCAGGCGAAGATCGCCGCGAATGATGCGCTCACGCCTGAGACGATCGAGAAGCAGTATCCCGGGCTGGTGCGCTTCACTCGGTGAAGGTCTACCTCGATGAGGATCTCTCTCCGAACCTCGCCGGACTCCTTCGGCAGCGTGGCATAGACGCAACAAGCGCCCATGAGATCGGCAACACCCAGCTGGACGACCCTGCCCAACTCGCGTATGCGACGCGAGAAGGGCGGGCGATCATTACCGCGAACGTCGTCGATTTCATCGAGCTCGCTCACGGAGCCGTCAGGACGAATACAGAGCACGCCGGTATCGTCCTGGCGCCCTCAAGCTTCCGTGGAGATGAGTTCCAGGCGATCGCTGACGCGATCGTCGACGCCTTGAAGCCATATCGCGAGGGACTCCACGGTGTCGTCGTCTACATCAAGCGGTAGAACAGGCTGATGAGTCCACGATGCACCTGTTCAGATATTCGGCGTGTTCAAGCGAGCGATCCTCGCGTGTTTTGCACCTTGCATGTTTGAGTCGCGCCGGTAAATCTGTCTGGACTTGTGCGGCAACTACCTGGTTAATCCGGCGAAAACGCGACCGCGACCAAACACGGGTTCGAATCCCGTTGGGCCACCAAAGTGATTTCGTTGGGCGTCGACGAGGGCTCTTAAGGAAGATAGCCATAATGAAGCGTAAGGCGAAATCGGCGCTCGACCCCAGGGCGTTGCTGGCAATGATCGGCACGGGAAGAACGACCAGGGACTGCCGGAAGAACCAGATGATCTTCACGCAAGGTGATCGTGCGGACGTCGTCTTCTTCGTCGAGCGAGGGAAGGTCAAGCTGACGGTCCTCTCTCAACAGGGGAAGCAGGCGGTCATCGGAATCCTCGGACCTGGGAGCTTCTTCGGCGAGGGGTGCATCGCCGGCCAGCCGCTCCGGATGGCCACGGCGACTGCGATTACGGACAGCTCGATCATCCTGCTGCCGAAACAGACGATGCTCCGGGCGCTCCACAAGGACCGCGAGTTCGCGGAGAGGTTCACCACGTACCTGCTGTCGCGGAACATCCGGATCGAGGAAGACCTCGTGGATCAGCTCTTCAACTCCAGCGAGAAGCGCCTGGCGAGGATCCTCCTGTTGCTGGCCAACTTCGGCAAGGAAGGGCGGCCGGAACCCGTCGTCCCGAAGGTCGGCCAGGAAACGCTGGCGGAGATGGTCGGCACGACCCGCTCGCGCGTCAGCTTCTTCATGAACAAGTTCCGGAAGCTGGGCTTCATCGAGTATGACGGCGGGCTGGAGGTCCACAGCTCGCTGCTCCACATCGTGCTGCACGACTGACCGCCGTACGCCTTCGGTTGCTCCTTCCCTTCTGGTGCTCGTCTCGCCGCGGTGAGCAATTTTGACCAGACTTCGCGTGGTCGGCGGCGGTAGATTCTATTTCGATCGGGACGTACAGGGGTGAGACATGACGAGTCCCGGAGTGCGGCTCAATGACGGTCCTCGTCTCGATGGCGCTCGGGTGCTGGTCGTCGACGACGCGCCTGAGATGCGAGAGGTCGTGACCGACATCCTCACGCAGTACGGCGCCAAGGTCACCGCGGTCGGTTCCGCCGAGGAGGCGCTGGCCGGAGCGCCCCCGCTGTGCTCCTCAGCGACCTCGCAGTGCCGCGGCCGTCATGAACCCACCGCACCCCACCGCGGCAATCCTCGTAGAGGCGATCGAAGACTGGCAGTTGCTCGAGCAAGACATTAGGGCAATGAGAGGCTATCGGGTAGTGTCTCAGCGTGAGACTGGTCAAGCGGGTGAATCCTCTCGTCCGCATCCGCATGCTGAGGTTCTGACGCTCCGCGAAGCTCGTCGAGACGTGGTGCGGGCCGGGATCGCCAGCGTTGCAGACCCGCCGCGTCCCGAGGCACTGCGCGGGACTGTAACGGGTCTCCGGCTGGCGCTGGCCCGAGTCCCCCTCGTACAGCTTGACCAAACCTCGCGTAGTCAATCTCTGAGCCCAAGGCGCCTTCCACAGCCTCGAGGTAGACCTTGTGACCGTCCGTGGTGAGCTGGACGCGCGTGGAGGGGCGATCGGCCAAATCCCGGAAGGACGCCCGGGCCGTGAAGCCGTCTCGCCGCCCGACCGCCCAGGTGGGAACCAGCACGGAGGAATCCAATGGCAGATGACGATCGGGACCAGGAGTACCACCTGACACCGAGAGGTTGGATGACGGGGTCCGCCAAGCACGATGGTCGGGTCGGTCATGAGGCACCCCGCCCCTCGGACGCAGTCGAGACGTGGGAACAGCATACTTCGCAGGCTTCGGGATGGTCTAGAGAGATCCGCATGCAACGCCTGATCTGGCACGATCCAGCGATGAGGGAAGAAGAACGCAAGGCGCTGAGGTCAAAATTCCAATCTCCGTTCCAGTGAAACTGAGACCCTACCGGCTATCGAGGGGATTTGAATCTTTCCTGGGACACGGATCTAAATATTCGAGTATTCGACCAAATCAAGAAATGACTCTGGACGATTCTCGACTTCCTTGGTGAATAAATGTTTCGCGAGTGCTCGCGAGATTCTCTTGCGTGTAGAGAGGTTTCAGGCCGCACCGAGAGCGCGGTATATTGAGCTTCGTGAAAAGCTCAAGCACCTCGATCTGGCCGTCTTGCCCGTCTAGCCGGCGGAACCCGCGGCCGTCTCGCTCTGGGCGGCGACGCCGGACGCTCCGTGGAGCTCGGGGGACAACCGAGGGAACCGACTGACCTCTTACGCTCCGCGGGAGCACAGCTCCAGCGCCCGGGTGATCTCGTCGTTGCTCGGGATCTGGCGCCCGAACGCAGCCGACAGCACATAGCGGACGACGCCGCCCCGATCGATGATGAAGAACCCCATGTCGTCGTCGGCCAAGACCTTGGGCAGCTCGCTGAAGAACGGCTTGGTCGGCCCAAAGTCGTTGGGCGGCGGCGGCGTCGTGATCCCCTGCAGGAAGCGGCTTGCGTACCAGGTGATCGGGCGCGATCGGACCTCGAGGCCCCAGACGGGCCAGGTCTGGTAGCCGGGATCGCAGAGGTACGGAAACGGGATCTGGAACTTCTGCACATAGCTACGGGCGCGTTCGGGCGTCGTCGGCGTCACCTCGATCAGCTCGGCGCCGAGCGCCTTGAACTTCGAGTAGCCCCGCGCGAGCTGGGACATGTGCGACCGGCAGAAGGGACAGGCCATGCCCTTGGTGAACCAGACGATGACGCTGCTCCGGCCGCGGTAATCGTCGAGCCCGATCTGGCCTCCTTGCCCTGCCGGCAAGCGAAACGACGGAGCCTGCTGTCCGACGGCGATCGTCATCACGGTGTCTCTCTCCTCCTCAGCAGAGGAACGGCAGGACCAGGAAGGAATCGCTGTCCCAGCCCGTCGCCTGCTGCACCCGACGGCTCTGGCTCAGCCAGTCCTCGGCCCCCGCCTCATCGCCCCGCTCGATGGCCAGCGTCGCCAGCCCCTCGTAGCAGGGGAACAAGAGCTGGGGCTCACCGACCTCTCGGGCCACGGCCAGCGCCTCGCGGTAGTAGTGGGCGCTCCGGTCGCCGTCGCCGCGGCACTGGTGGATCTGGGCCAGGATGATCAGCGGGATGGGCAGGTGGTTGCGCTGCCCGAGCCGCTGATCCAGCTCGACGGCGGCCTCGGCGGCCTTGACGCCCTCCTCATAGTCGCCGGCGAGGGTGCAGTGCCCCCCCGCGAGCGTGCAGTAGAGCCACGACTGCTGGAGCTGGTCGCCGATCCGCTGGGCCAGGGCCAGCCCCTCCCGACAGTACTCGAGCGACCGGTTGTGATCGAGCGTCGCGTGCATGACGGCGAGGTTCGTGTAGGCCCGGCAGGCGACCGCGCCGAGCTGGTGGGCCAGCGCGGTCTCCAGACTGCGCGCGACCGACGCCGCCCCCGCTTCGATGTCGCCGTTGCGCGCCAGGGCCACGCCCCACGTGTTATACGCGTGGGAAATCACGTCGGGCGCGCCCAGCCGCTCGCCGATCGCCCGCGCGCGCTGGGCCCAGTCCATCGCCCGCGCGTGATCGCCGAGCCGGACGCACACGCGCCCAAACTCCTGATAGAGCCCCGCCGCCTCGAGGTTCTCGGTGTCGTCGCCAAGCGCGGCCAACCCCTGCTCCAGGTGCGCGAGCGCCTGGTCGCGCTCGCCGGCCGCCCAGCAGGCGTCGCCGATCTTCCGGTGGAGGTCGGCCATCCGCCGCCGCTCGCCGCGGCCGAGGACGAGCGCCAAGGCGTCGCCCCATTCCTGCCGAGCGGCGGCGAGGTCGCCGTGGGCCCGAGCCGCGTCCGCGAGCTTCTCGAGGACGGCGGCGCGCCGCCCCTCGGCGTCGCCGGCTGGATCCGTCCGCTCGAGCGCGCGGCGGAAGTACGCGCGCGCCTCCTCGTAGGCAAAGAGGCTGGCCGCGCGCTCGCCCGCCCGCATCAAATAGTGGTACGCCTTGTCCCGCTCGCCGCTGCCGGCGTAGTGGTCGGCCAGCGCCGAGAGCACCTCGTCCAGGCGGCCGGCATACAGTCGCTCCAACGCGTCACCGGCTCGGGCGTGCAGCTCGGCCCGGACCTTGAGGAGCAATGCCTGGTACGCGACCTGCTGGATGAGGAGGTGGCCGAAGCTGTACGTTGGCTCCGGGAAGAGGCCCTTCTCGCGCAGCAGCTCGAGTCGAACCAGTTCTCCGAGGTGGTCGGTCAGCGTGGGGTCCTGAGGCGTGAGGGCCTGGAGCAGCGAGAGCGAAAACTCGCGTCCAAGGACGGAGGCCACCTGGAGCGTACGCTTGAGTGGGTCAGACAGCCGGTCGATGCGGGCCGTGAGCAGGTCGTGCACCGTGTCCGGCACCTCTCCCGGCGCTGGCGCGCGCCGCAGGGTCAGCGTGCCGCCGCGCGGCTCGAGGAGGTCCTGCTCACGCAGATAGCGGGTCAGCTCCTCGACAAAGAACGGGTTCCCCTCGGTCCGCTCGAGGACGAGCGCACGGAGGGCCGGGGCCAGTTCAGCGGCGTCGAGGAGCGCCGTGACGATCTCGATGGTCTCCTCGTCCGATAGCCGGTCGAGGACCAGCCGTTGGTGAGACGAGCGATCCTGCCAGGGCGGGGTGTAGCCAGGCCGATAGGTGCCGAGCAGGAGGACCCGATGGCTGGCCAAGCCGTCGATGAGGGTCCGACAGAGCTCCTCCGAGTTGCGGTCGATCCATTGCAGGTCCTCGACCAGGACGACGAGCGGCCGATCCTGGGCACCCCGCAGCACGAAGGTCTTGACCGCTTCGATCGTCCGACGCTTGCGCTGCGCCTGGTCCAGACCCTCGCTCTCCAACTCAGCCGCGGGCAGCGCGAGCAAGTGCTTGAGGTAGGGCAATGTCCACTCGAGCGCCGGATCCAGCCGGCGCACGCCGGCCTCGAACTTCTCGACCTGCTCGCCTTCGGGCTCGCCCTCCTCCAGCCGGAAGGTCGCCTGGAGGAGCTGGATAACGACGTGGAATGGCAGCGATGGGCCGTGGGGCAGGCAGTGGCCCTCGACATACGTGAGGGGCGCCTCGAGCCACTCGCGCTTCAGCTCGTAGAGCAGGCGCGACTTGCCGACGCCGGCCTCACCCACGATCGAGACGACCTGGCCGCGGCCGCTCCGGGCCCGCTCGCCGCACTCGCGCAGAAACGCCAGCTCCCGGGCGCGCCCGATCAGCGGCATGAGCCCCCGCTCGATCGCGACCTCGAAGCGCGCGCGCCCCCGGCGCTGCCCGGTGACCCTCCAGGCGCGGACCGGGTGGTCGATCCCCTTGACGCACCGCATGCCACGATCCTCGGTGATGAAGTAGCCGCTCACGAGCCGATGAGTGGCCTCACTAATCAAGATTCCGCCCGGCGGCGCTTCCGCCTGCAGCCGCGACGCCAGATTGACCGTCTCGCCCTGCGCCGTGTAGTCCATGCGGAGGTCGTCGCCGATCTTCCCCACGACGACGGGGCCCGTGTTCAGCCCGATGCGCACCGCGAAGTCGATCCCGCGCTCGCGGCTCAGCGACTCGGCATACTCGCGCTGCGTGCGCTGGATCGTGACGGCCGCCGCCACTGCCCGCACCGCGTGATCCTCGTGGGCGATCGGCGCTCCGAAGAGCGCCATGATGCCATCGCCCGTGAACTGGTTGACCGTGCCCTCGTAGCGGTGCACCGCCTCCATGAGGTGGACGAAGCACCCGTCCATGACACTATGGAGGTCCTCAGGGTCGAGTCGGGACGACAGCGCCGTGAAGCCGACACAATCGACGAACAGCACCGTCACCTGCTTGCGCTCGCCCTCCAGCGCGCCGCGGGAGGTGAGGATCTTCTCGGCCAGGTGCCTCGGGGTGTAGCTCGGGGCCTTGCGCGCGAGCCGATCGGCCACCTCGGCCACCCTGCTCGTGGCAGGTGCACCGGCGGCGGTCGGACCCTGGCTCCCCAGCGCGTGACCGCACTCGTCGCAGAACTTGGCGGTGGGCCGGACGGCTGCCCCGCACGCGGGACAGCCGCGGGGCAGCCGCGCGCCGCAACTATCGCAGAACGTCGCTCCGGGCCGATTATCGCTCCGACACTCTGGGCACGTCACGACGACATCCTATCATCCGCCTCGGGCCGTGCCACCCGCGCCAGAACTCCATCAGGTTCGCGGACTTCATCCGCGGTGCGCAAGATGCTCGGTGAGGCCAGAGGCGCCACGACGCGAGCACTTCTGTCGCCGGTGCGAGCTGGATGGTTGGACGGAACTGCCACTTCCTCCCGCTCCGGCGACGACGCGAAGGACACGCTCGGGCGCTGAGCTCAGGGAGGCGGCACCGAGCGCGCAGGAGCCCTGCTCGATGGGAAGGCAGGTCGCCCCACCCCCCTTGCCGAGAGGGTGCCCGCCGAATATCCTCAGGGGGGTGCTCAACAGTGTCTGCCTCAAGGGCCACCGTGATGCGACGAATCCCC
>QHRX01000001.1 GCA_003221455.1 Candidatus Rokuibacteriota bacterium | reverse complement strand
TCCCAAGCAGCTGCTGGATACCCAGGAGTCGCTGGCGCACCAGTACGAAGGCGTCGTCAAGCTCGACCAGGGACAGATCGACATGGCCAAGCTCCAGCTGACCTACTGCCGCATCACCTCGCCGATCAGCGGTCGGGTCGGGCTGCGTCTGGTGGACCCGGGCAACATCGTTCGCGCGACCGATACGAACGGGCTGGTGACGATCACCCAGCTTCAGCCCATCACCGTGATCTTCACGATCCCCGAGGACAGCCTGCCCCGGCTGCTCGACAAGCTGAAGGCCGGCGAACGCCTGCCGGTCGAGGCCTACGACCGCGAGCAGAAGCGGAGGCTCGCCACGGGGACCCTGCTGACGGTCGACAACCAGATCGATCCGAGCACCGGCACCGTGCGGCTCAAGGCGCTGTTCCCGAACACCGACACTCAGCTGTTCCCCAACCAGTTCGTCAACGCCCGCCTGCTCCTGGACACCGAGCGTGGCGCCACGGTGGTGCCCGCGGCCGCCATCCAGCGCGGCACCCAGGGGACGTTCGTCTACGTGGTGAAAGCCGACCAGACGGCCGGGGTGCGCCCCGTCCGGATAGGCGTCAGCGAGGGCGACGACGTGTCGGTGGTGGCCGGTCTGGCGCCCGGCGAGGCGGTGGTCGTGGACGGCGCCGACAAGCTGCGGGAGGGTAGCCGGGTGGAGCCGCAGGGCCGCCGCTGATGAACCTGTCCCGTCTGTTCATCCTCCGCCCGGTCTCGACGATCCTGCTGATGGCCGCCATCCTCCTCGTCGGCGCCGTCGCGTACCGCCAGCTGGCGGTCTCCGCCCTGCCCCAGGTCGATTACCCGACCATCCAGGTCATGACCTTCTACCCGGGGGCGAGCCCCGACGTCATGGCGTCGTCCGTGACGGCGCCGCTGGAGCGCCAGTTCGGCCAGATGCCCGGCCTGAATCAGATGACGTCGACGAGCTCGAGCGGCAGCTCGTTGATCACCCTGCAGTTCAGCCTGGATCTCAATCTGGACGTGGCCGAGCAGGAGGTGCAGGCCGCGATCAACGCCGCCTTCACGTTCCTCCCCAAGGACCTGCCGACCCCGCCCGTGTACAGCAAGGTGAACCCGGCCGACGCGCCCATCCTCACCCTGGCCCTGACCTCGAAGACGCTGCCCCTCACCCAGGTCGAGGATCTGGCCGACACGCGCCTCGTCCAGAAAATCTCCGAGCTGGCCGGCGTGGGGCTCGTCAGCATCGGCGGCGGACAGCGGCCGGCGGTGCGGATCCGAGCCAACCCGACCGCGCTCGCGGCCTACGGCCTGACCCTCGAGGACCTGCGCGCGGCGGTGGCCGCGGCGAACGTCAACCAAGCGAAGGGGAGCTTCGACGGCCCCCACCAGGCGGCGGTCATCGGTGCCAACGACCAGCTCCTCTCGAGCCGGGAGTACCGGCCGCTGATCGTGGCCTACCGCAACGGCGCGCCGGTCGTGCTGTCCGACGTGGCCGACGTGGTCGACGGTGCGGAGAACGTGCGGCAGGCGGCATGGATGAACGAGACCCCGGCGGTGATCGTCAACATCCAGCGGCAGCCGGGCGCCAACGTGATCGCCGTCGTCGACCGCATCCGGCGCCTCCTGCCGCAGCTCCAGAGCGCGCTGCCGTCCTCGGTTGAGCTCGCCGTGCTGACCGACCGCACGACGACCATCCGCCGATCGGTCGCAGACGTGCAATTCGAGCTCCTGCTGGCGGTCGCGCTGGTCGTGCTGGTGATCTTCCTCTTCCTCCGCAGCCTGTCCGCCACCGTGATCCCCGCGATCGCCGTCCCCCTCTCCCTGGTCGGCACCTTCGGGGTCATGTACCTGATGGGGTTCAGCCTGAACAACCTGTCGCTGATGGCCCTCACGATCTCCACGGGCTTCGTGGTGGACGACGCGATCGTCATGATCGAGAACATCGCCCGCTACATCGAGCAGGGGGAGTCTCCGCTCGAAGCCGCCCTCAAGGGCTCGGCGCAGATCGGCTTCACCATCCTGTCGCTGACCGTCTCGCTCATCGCGGTGCTCATTCCGTTGCTGCTCATGAGCGACGTGGTCGGGCGGCTCTTCCGCGAGTTCGCGATCACCCTCGGGGTGACGATCCTCATCTCGGCGGTGGTCTCGCTCACGCTCACGCCGATGATGTGTGCCCGCCTGCTCCGGCACCGGCCCGCCGCGGAGCAGGGAACGCTCTACCGGCTGTCCGGGCGGCTGCTCGACCGGGTCATCGAGCTCTACGGCACGACGCTGCGCTGGGTGCTCAGACACCAGACGGGGACGCTGCTGGTGGCGGTGGCCACGCTGCTGCTCACGGTGTGGCTGTACGACGTGGTGCCGAAGGGCTTCTTCCCCGTGCAAGACACGGGGGTCATCGTCGGCGTCTCGGAGGCGCCGCAGTCGGTGTCCTTCGCGGAGATGGCCGACCGGCAGCAGGCGCTGGCCCGGGTCATCCTGCAGGACCCGGCGGTCGAGAGCCTGTCGTCGTTCATCGGCATCGACGGCAGCAACACGACGCTCAACAGCGGGCGGATCCTCGTCAACCTGAAGCCGCTCGCCCAGCGGCGCGTGAGCGCGAGCCAGGTGATCCGTCGCCTCCAGCCCGAACTGGGCAAGCTCGACCGGATCACGCTCTTCATGCAGCCGGTGCAGGACCTGACCGTCGAGGATCGCGTGAGCCGCACGCAGTATCAGTACACGCTCGAGGACCCGGACCTCGGCGAGCTGAACGGCTGGGCGCCCCGGCTGGTCGACGCGCTGCGCGCGCGGCCGGAGCTGGTCGACGTAAGCAGCGACCAGCAGGACCGGGGGCTCGAGGCCTCGCTCTCGATTGATCGCAGCACCGCCTCCCGGCTCGGCATCACCCCGCAGCTCATCGACGACACCCTCTACGACGCCTTCGGCCAGCGGCAGATCTCGACCATGTTCACCCAGCTCAACCAGTATCGCGTCGTCCTCGAGGTCAGTCCCGCGCTCCAACAAGACCCGGCGGGGCTCGAGGCCCTCTACGTCCGCAGCGCGGCGGGCGGGCAGGTGCCGCTGAGCGCGATCACCCGGCTCACGGAGACGACGGGGCCGCTCGTCATCACCCGCCAAGGACAGTTCCCCGCGGTGACACTGTCGTTCAACGTGGCGCCCGGGGTCGCGCTCGGCGGGGCGGTCGCCGCCGTCGAGGAGGCCACGCGCGGGATCGGACTGCCCGCCAGCATCCGCGGCAGCTTCCAGGGATCCGCCCAGGCCTTCCTGGCCTCCCTCGCCAACGAGCCGCTCCTGATCCTTGCCGCTCTGGTCACCGTCTACATCGTCCTCGGCGTCCTCTACGAGAGCTACATCCATCCCATCACCATCCTCTCGACCCTGCCGTCCGCGGGCGTCGGCGCCATCCTCGCCCTCCTTATGTCCCACACCGAGTTCAGCGTCATCGCCCTCATCGGCATCATCCTGCTGATCGGCATCGTCAAGAAGAACGCCATCATGATGATCGACTTCGCCCTGGACGCCGAACGTCACGAGGGCAAGAGCCCCCTCGACGCCATCTACCAAGCCTGCCTGCTTCGATTCCGGCCCATCATGATGACCACGATGGCCGCCCTCCTCGGTGCCCTGCCCTTGGCCCTCGGCACCGGCGTCGGCTCCGAGCTCCGCCACCCCCTCGGCATCGCCATCGTCGGCGGCCTCATCGTGAGCCAGGCCCTCACGCTGTACACGACGCCGGTGATCTATCTCGCGTTCGACCGGCTCGCGCGGCGCGTGAGGACGCGCCCCCGGGGACAGGCGTGAACGTCTCGGCGCCCTTCATCGCCAGACCCGTGGCGACGACGCTCCTGACGGGGGGACTGGCCCTCGCGGGGTTGGTCGCCTTCCGGCTGCTCCCCGTGTCGCCCCTGCCCCAGGTGGAGTTCCCCACGATCTCGGTCTCGGCGGGGCTGCCGGGGGCGAGCCCCGAGACCATGGCGACGTCGGTGGCCGCCCCCCTCGAGCGCCAGTTCGGCCGCATCGCGGGCGTAACCGAGATGACGTCGACCAGCTACCTCGGAGCGACCAGCATCGTCCTGCAGTTCGACCTGAACCGGAATATCGACGGCGCCGCCCGCGACGTCCAGGCGGCGATCAACGCGGCACGGAGTTACCTGCCTCCGGACCTGCCGGGCAACCCCTCATACCGCAAGGTCAATCCAGCCGACGCGCCGATTCTCATCCTGGCCCTCACCTCCGACACCCTGAGCAAGGGCCAGATGTACGACGCGGCCTCGACGATCCTTCAGCAGAAGCTCTCCCAGGTCAAGGGTGTCGGCCAGGTGTTCGTGGGGGGCAGCTCGCTCCCGGCCGTCCGGGTGGAGCTGAACCCGGCGGCCCTGAACAAGTACGGCATCGGCCTCGAGGACGTGCGCGCCGCGCTCGCGGCCACCAACGTGAAACGGCCGAAGGGACAGCTGGGGGGCGGGGGCTGGACCTGGGAGATCCAGACCAACGACCAGCTCCGCAGAGCCGCCGCAGAGTACACGCCCCTGATCGTCGCCTACCGGACGGGTGCCGCCGTGAGGCTGTCCGACGTCGCCAGCGTCCAGGATTCGGTGGAGGACCTCCGCGCGGCGGGGCTGGTGGACGGCAAGCCGGCCGTGCTGCTGGTCGTATTCCGGCAACCGGCGGCGAACATCATTGAGACGGTCGATCGCGTCCGCGGCCTGGTCCCGCAGCTCGCGGCCGTCATTCCGGCGGCGATCAGGCTCTCGGTCGTCCTCGACCGGACGACCACGATCCGGGCGGCGCTGCGGGACGTCGAGCTGACGCTCCTGGCCTCGGTCCTGCTCGTGATCCTGGTCGTCTTCGCGTTCCTGCGGAGTGTCCGCGCCACGCTCATCGCGAGCGTGGCGGTGCCGATGTCGCTGATCGGAACCTTCGGCGTCATGTATCTCTTGGGGTACAGTCTGGACAACCTCTCGCTCATGGCGCTGACGATCTCGACGGGGTTTGTCGTCGACGACGCCATCGTCGTCCTCGAGAACATCACCCGTCACGTGGAGGCAGGCGTCCCCGCCCGACGGGCGGCGCTCCTCGGCGCGAAGGAGATCGGCTTCACCGTCCTGTCGATGAGCCTCTCGCTCGTGGCCGTGTTCATCCCCATCCTGTTGATGGGCGGGATGGTGGGCCGGGTCTTCCGCGAGTTCGCGGTGACGCTGTCGGTGGCAATCCTCATCTCGCTCGTGGTGTCGCTGACGACGACGCCGATGATGTGTGGCGGGCTCCTCAAGCCGGAGCACTCCACGGCCCACGGCCGCCTGTACGCGGCGAGCGGGCGGCTCTTCGAGTGGATGGCCCGCGCCTACGACGTGAGCCTGTCCTGGGCACTGCGACACCATCGATCGATGCTCCTCCTGACGCTCGCCACGGTCGGGATCAACGGCTATCTCTTCGCCCGCGTTCCCAAAGGGTTCTTCCCGCAGCAGGACACCGGGCGGCTGAGCGGGGCCATCCAGGCCGCACAGGACATCTCGTTCGAGGCCATGAAGGGCAAGCTGGCGACGATCGTCGACATCATCCAGACCGATCCCGCCGTGGAAAGCGTGATGGGGTTCACCGGCGGCGGAGGCGGGTCCACCCGGAACACCGGGCGTGTGTTCATCCAGCTCACGCCGCTCGGGGAACGGGGGGTCAGCGCCGACCAGGTGATCGCGAGACTGCGCGGCAAGCTCGCCCGGGTGCCGGGCGCGCCGGCGTACCTCCAGGCCGTCCAGGACCTCCGCATCGGCGGAATGGCCAGCAATGCCCAGTATCAGTACACGCTCCAGGGCAACGACCTCGCCGAGCTGAACGCGTGGACTCCCCGCGTCACCGAGGCGCTGCGCGGGCTCCGCCAGGTGGCCGACCTCAACAGCAACCAGCAGGACCGGGGGCTCGAGGCTTCGCTCGTCATCGACCGCCCGACGGCCTCCCGGCTCGGCGTCACACCCAAGCTCCTCGACAACACGCTCTACGACGCCTTCGGACAGCGGCAGGTCTCGATCACGTACACGCTGCTGAACCAGTACCACGTCGTGATGGAGGTCGAGCCCCGGTTCTGGCAGCGCCCCGACACGCTGCGGGACATCTACGTGCGGACGCCCGCCGGCCAGGAGGTGCCGCTGAGCGCCTTCACGCGCTTCGAGCCGAGGCCGACCGCGCTCGCGGTGAACCACCAGGGACAGTTCCCGGCGGTGACGCTCTCGTTCAACCTGGCCCCGGGGGTCGCGCTGGGAGACGCGGTGTCGGCGGTCGAGACGGCGACGCGGCAGCTCGGGCTGCCCGAGGGAATCCGGGGGAGCTTCCAGGGCACGGCGCAGGCCTTCCAGGCCTCGCTCGCCAACGAGCCGCTGCTGATCGGGGCGGCGCTGGTGGCCGTCTACATCGTGCTGGGGGTGCTCTACGAGAGCTACATCCACCCGATCACGATCCTGTCCACGCTGCCGTCGGCGGGGGTGGGGGCGCTCCTTGCGCTGCTCATCTGCCGGATGGATCTCAGCGTGATCGCCCTGATCGGGATCATCCTCTTGATCGGCATCGTGAAGAAGAACGCGATCATGATGATCGACTTCGCGCTGGAGGCGGAGCGTCGGGAGGGGAAGAGCTCACTCGAGGCGATCTACCAGGCGTGCCTGTTGCGCTTCCGGCCGATCATGATGACGACGATGGCGGCGCTGCTGGGGGCGCTGCCGCTCGCGCTGGGAACGGGGGTGGGGTCGGAGTTCCGTCGCCCCCTCGGCATCGCGATCGTCGGGGGGCTGATCGTCAGCCAGGCCCTCACGCTCTACACGACGCCGGTGATCTACCTCTACCTGGACGGGGTGCGGCTCTGGTTCCAAGGGCTGCGGGTCGGGCGCCGGCCGCGGAGCGCCTCCGCGGCCGCGCCGGATCCGGCGAGGCCGTGATGCGCTGGGCCGATCGCGGACCCACCGGCGCCACCCTCGCCCTCGCCGCCACGGTGCTGGCACTCGTGACCGGTTGCATGGTCGGCCCGAACTACGTGAGGCCGCCGGTCATCACCCCCGACGGCTACAAGGAAGGTGCCGGCTGGAAGGTGGCCCGGCCCCAGGACGCCGCGGCCCGCGGCGCCTGGTGGGAAGTCTTCGGCGATCCCCAGCTCAGCGCGCTCGAGGCTCAAGTCGACGTCTCGAACCAGAACCTCGCCGTGGCCGAGGCCCAGTTCCGGCAGGCGCGCGCACTCGTGCGCGAGGCGCGGGCCGCCTACTTCCCCACCGCCACCCTGGGGGTCGGCGTGACGCACTCCCGTTCGTCGTCGACCATCGGCCTGTTGTCCGGCGGGAACGTCGCCTCGGCTCCTCGGACGGACTTCACCCTTCCTCTCGCCGTGTCGTGGGAACCAGACTTCTGGGGCCGGATCCGCCGCTCGGTCGAGTCCAGCCAGGCCAGCGCCCAGGCGAGCGCGGCCGACCTCGAGACGATCCGGCTGAGTTTCCAGGCTGAGCTGGCGCAGGACTACTTCGAGCTGCAGACCCTGGACGCCCAGCGGCAGCGGCTCGACGCGTCGGTCGCCGCCTTCGCGAAGTCGCTCGAGCTGACTCGAAACCGGTATGCGGGCGGCGTGGCGTCCCGGGCCGACGTGGCGCAGGCCGAGACGCAGCTCAAGACCACACAGGCGCAGGCAATCGACCTCGGCGTGCAGCGCGCGCAGCGGGAGCACGCGATTGCGATCCTCGTCGGGCAGGCGCCGGCCTCGTTCTCGCTTCCGGCGGCGCCGCTGGCCGCCACGCCGCCGAGCATCCCCGTCGGGGTGCCGTCGGAGCTCCTCGAGCGCCGGCCCGACATCGCCGCCGCCGAGCGCCGGGCGGCGGCCGCGAACGCCCAGATCGGCGTGGCCGAAGCCGCGTACTTCCCGATCGTCACCTTGAGCGCGTCGGGCGGCCTCGAGAGCTCGAGCGCGTCCCAGTGGTTCACGTGGCCGAGTCGTTTCTGGTCGGTGGGGCCGTCGATCTCGGAAATCGTGTTCGACGGCGGCCTGCGGCAGGCTCAAACCGACCAGGCGCGGGCGGCCTACGACGCGAGCGTGGCGACGTACCGCCAGACCGTGCTGGCCGCGTTTCAAGGGGTCGAGGACAACCTGGCCGCGCTCCGGATCCTCGAGGACGAAGCTCGCGTACAGGACGAGGCCGTGAAGGCGGCGCAGCAGTCCGAAGCGCTGACCACGAATCAGTACAAGGCGGGGATCGTCAGCTACCTCAACGTGATCACCACGCAGACCATCAGGCTGACCGACGAGGTGACCGCCGTCCAGATCCTCGGCCGGCGAATGACCGCCGCCGTACTGCTGATCCAGGCCCTCGGCGGCGGCTGGAACGCGTCGCGCCTCCCGGTGGCCGAGGAGCTGCGCGCCCGCATGGGCAGTCGGCCGCCGTCAACCGAGGGCGGGCCGCCACCGGCAGAGCAGACACGTGCGCACGACCTGGGCCCGAGGAAGTAGGCACGGAGCCATGCCTCCTGCAGGCGATGGCCCGCGTGCCCGCGCCGCCCTCTACAGGGTGCAACCACCCGGCGGGCTCAGTAGTTAATAGGGCGGGAAGACGAGAGGAGGCAGCCATGAAGTGTTTGCGACTCCTCATTGGTGCGGTCGCCACCGTCGGGCTGGCGTTTAGCTCCGGACCGGGGTGGGCGTGGGGAGGGGTCGCACCGCACGTCAGGGGACCCGCCGCGGTCCCGGCGCCGGTCAGCGGGCCCCGGGGGCCCAGGGCGATTGCCTCCTCCAGGGAGTCGGCGGAACCCCGTTTCCCGCATCGGTCCTTCGCCCGGCACCGCTTCGTCCCGGTGCTGCCGACGATCGTGATCGTGACGGCCCCCCCCGTCGTCTACCTGACACCACCGACCTACGGGCCCGCGGCGTATCACGACTCTCCTGGCATCGATGCCTCCGGTTCGGAAGCGTACGCCCCACCGTTGCCGGTGGCTCCGGCGCCGCCGCCCTCGATGCCCTCTGTGGTCGAATATCCAACCGGGCGGTATGAGCTCCGCGGCGACGGCGAGGCGAGTCCGTATACCTGGGTCTGGGTCCCGAAGCCGCCGCCCCCGCCCGCCGCGCCGCCTGACATGCTGCCTCCGGCACCGCAGGAGGCGCGGGCTGATCCCCCCGCGCGGCCGATCGAGCGACAGACGCCGGCGTCGGGCAGCGATGGCACCGACCTGTACCGCTGGACCGACGACAGGGGTGTGACGCACTGGACCAACATGCCGAATGCGATTCCGGAGCCCTACCGCCCCCAGGTCCGACGCCCGATCGAGCCGAGCGACGATCGGGTGTAGGCGGCGACCCTCCCGTTGGGCTTCGATGTCGGGCGACCCGGCGCCGGCTTCACCCGCCGCGGGCGAATGGCGTGAGTCCGTTCGCACCCTCGCGTCGGAACTGCTGCGGCAACGATATACGCCGGCGGCGGCGAGGTTCCGCCCTCAACGCTATGACAACCCCGGCTCACTGCGTGCACGTCCGTGACAGAAATGACCAGGTTATTCTTTCACCGGTATTCGAATCGTCGCTCTCTATGGGACCTTATCCCTCCGTCGGCGCCTACGGAGGCGGAAGGCCTCGGGTCCGAGTCAGGGCCTCGGCCGACGGCGACGTTTCTTTCGGAAAATTCTAGGGACCCTCAACCCCCAAACGCCCAGCACGGCCGCCACCGCCACCACCGCGAGAAGCAGCATCGCGCCGAACCAGGCGCCCATGATCAAGCCCGCCCAGACGGGCAGCGTCTTCAAGGGACTCCTCGACAGCGCGGGATCCGTCGCGCAGACATAATCTCGACTCCTGGTGAACGCTCGCCTCCTGACTCATCTTGTCTATCGGCCGCCGGCATGATGCGACTACGGACGCGTCAGGTCGTGTGCTCGTTCGCGCCGCGCCGTCATTCGGGCGGGTTCCACCAGCCGCCGCCCAGCGCCTGGAAGAGCGCCGCCGTGTCGGCCAAACGGTTCGCCTGCGACTGCACGCGAGTAATCAGCGCCTGCTGATAGGCCTGCTGGGCACTGAGCAGGACCAGGTAGTTGATGTACCCGAGCTGCTGCTGCTTGACCGTGAGATCGAGGGTCACCTTGGCGGCCCGTTCGGCGGCGACCGCTGCTTTGAGGCTCTCGGCATCGTGCTGAAGCGCATACAGCGTGTCCGCCACGTTCTGGAACGCGGTGATGACCGTGCTGCGGTATTGGGCCGCCGCTTGCTCGAAGGCCGCCTCGGCCGCGCGTTGCCGGTGCAGCAGGGTCCCGCCGGCGAAGAGCGTCTGGGCGACGTTGCCCGCCACTATCCAAAAGGGGTTCGCGTCGGCGAACATCTGGGTGAAGTCGGTCGCGAGACCGCCGGCGGCGCCGCTGATCGTGAACTGCGGCAGCCGGTTGGCGATGGCGACACCGATCTGGGCGCTGGCCGCGTGCAGCTGGTCTTCGGCGGCGCGCACGTCCGGGCGGTGCTCCACGAGCTTGGACGGGAGGCTCACCGGCAGGTCCTGCGGCAGGTGCAGCGTCGCGAGCTCGAACGTCTCCTCCGGATCATCGCTCGGCAAACGACCCGCCAGGGCCGTCAGCAGGTCGCGGGTTTGCTCCAACTGCTTCTGCAAAGGCGGCAGCGCCTGCTGCACTTGCGCGAGCGCGGCTTCCTGCGCCGCCACGTCAAGCCGTGCCGTATACCCGAGCTCGAACTGACGCCGCAATAACGCCAGCGATTTGGTGCTGATATCGATGATGTCCTTGGTCGCCGCGATCTGCGCCCGTGCCGCCGCTTCCTGTACGGCCGCCGCCACCACGTTCGACGTCAGCGTCACGTACGTGGCCTCGAGCAGGAAGCGCTGGGACTCGGCCAGTCCTCTCAGTGACTCCACTTGCCGCCGGTTGCCACCGAACACGTCCGGCGTGAACCCGACGGTGACCTGCGCGGTGTAGAGGCTGAACGTCAGCTGGCTCGTGCTCAACGGGGGCGAGAGGGCGGCCGAGGCCCGCTGGCGGCTCGGCGAGAAGTTGGCTTGGATGGTCGGGTAGAAGAAGCCCTGCTGCGCGTACACGAGTTCCATCGCCTGGCGCAGCGCCGCCTGCGCCGCGACGAGGGTGGGATTGGCCTTGAGAGCCTTCTCGATCAGCGCGTTCAGCTGCGGCGACTGGAACAGTGTCCACCACTGCCGGGAAATGTCACGGTCGTGTAGGAACCTCTGTTCCTCGCCGCCGGCGACGTCCGCCAACGCCGTCTTCGCGACCAAGGGCTGCCGCGTGTAGCGGTCGACGGCCGGAGCGGCGGGGCGTCGAAAGTCCGGGCCCACCGTGCAGCCTGACACGAGGGCCAAGGCCGCCAACCCGGCCACCGCGCCGGCACGGTGTCGTGCCGACGCGTTGTCTCTATCACGCGGCGTCATTTTCGTGGTCCTCCATGTGGCTCGAGGACTGCGCTGGCAGGCAGGTCCCCGGCGACCTGTTCTCGCCGAAATGGTTCGCGGTCGCAGCTCGGGAGTTTCCCTCTGATTCATCTCGCCTCAGTGCCGTACCTGGACTCCCGTTCCCTTTACGCTCGAACTGCCGGCCCGGATTCCCGTTCCGTCGATGCTTGAATGGCCCTTCCCCGGCCTCCCCGCCTGGCCCGGTGCGCCAGGCGGCCCTCCCGTCGTGGGCGCCTGGCCTTGCGCAGCATGTCCAGCACGCGTCGCCACCATGCCGCCACCCGGCCCCGGTTCCCCCGTCTTGCCCGATGTACGGCGCGGCCCTCCGCCGCCGCGACCATGCTCAGAGCGAGCACGACCAACACATACCGGTAGACGTTCATTTCGCTGTTCCGTTTCCTCCGTGACCTGTTGTGGTTCTGCCTTCGATTCTCGGTGCCATTCGGGCGCCCGTATCCTGGCTCAGGCTGCGCGGATGGATCCCCGCCGCGGGGCGCCGTCGGGTCGCCGTCATCGCGACCTCTCGCGGAACAACATGCACAGCGCCGGCACGACGACGAGCAACATGAGCGGACCGATCAGCAGGCCGCCGACGACCACCGTCGCCAAGGGGCGTTGCACCTGGCTGCCGATGCCTGTCGAGATCGCTGCCGGGAACAGGCCGATAGATGCAGACAGCGCCGTCATCAGCATCGGCCGCATCCGCTGGGAGGCGGCGTGGAACATGCCCTCGAGGCTCGGGATGTCGCCCCTCTGCATGACCTCGTTGTAGTAGGTGAGCACCAGGATGCCGTTCATGACGGAGATGCCGAGTAGGGAAATGAACCCGATGCCGGCGGAGATACTGAAATTTCGACCGGTGACAAACAGCGAGAGCACTCCGCCCGCAATCGCAAAGGGAATACCCGCTAGCGCGAGCAGACTGTCACGCACCGAACCGAACAGGCCATACAGCAGGACCATGATCAGGACGAGGCTCACGGGGACGATGACCTCGAGCCGTCTCTTGGCCTGCTGCAGCTCCTCGAACTCCCCGGCCCATTCGATCCGATACCCCTGGGGAAGCTTCACGTTCCGTGCAATCTGCTCCTGCGCATCGGCAACGGTGCCCCCGAGGTCGCGGCCGCGCACGCTAAATTTGATGGGGATGAACCGCTCGTTGCGTTCGTGATAGATATAGGAGGCGCCGGTATCCAGCGTGATCGTGGCGAGCTCGCTCAACGGAATGTACGCATTGGCGCCGCCGCTGTTGGGAATGCCCACCTTGACGTGGCGCACCCGCTCCAGGCTGTTGCGGTACTCGGGCGCGACGCGGACGATCAGCGCAAATTGGCGATCCCCTTCCAGCACCGTGGTCGCCTGCGTCCCGCCCAGGGCCGCCTGGATGACGGTGTTGACGTCGCCGGAATTGAGGCCATAGCGAGCGGCCGTCGCGCGGTCCACCGTGATATTCAGGTTCGGCTGGCCCAGGACCCGGAAGATGCCGAGATCGGTGACTCCCCGGACCCGGTCCATGATCCCCAAGACCTGCGTGGCGATCCGTTCCAAGGTCGCCAGGTCGCGGCCGATAATCTTGACCGAGTTGGCGCCCTTGACGCCCGACAGGCCCTCTTCAATATTGTCCTGGATGTATTGCGAGAAGTTGAAGGTTATACCCGTGAACTCGTTAGAGAACCGTGTCTGCAGCTCGGTGATCAGCCCCTCCTTCGTCATGCCCGGGGTCCACTGCTCCATCGGCTTCAACGGCGCGAAGAACTCGGCGTTGCTGAACCCCGCCGCGTCGCTGCCGTCGTCAGGCCGGCCATGCTGCGAGACGACCGTGATGACTTCCGGGCGGCTGCGCAGGATCTGGCGGATGCGGTCGACCACCGGCATGCCAGCTTCCAGCGAGATGGTCGGCGGCATCGTGGCGCGAATCCAGAGATTGCCTTCCTCGAGAGTCGGCAGGAACTCGCCGCCGAGCCGGGGGATGAGCACGCCCGCCCCGGCCAGGAACCCGACCCCGATCGTGACCACGATCGCCCGGTGCGACAACGCCCAGTGCAGGATCGGGTGGTAGACGGCGCGCAGCGCCCGCACGACGATCGTTTCGACATGACGAACCTGCTCCGGGAGCAGCAGCGACGTCAGTACCGGCGTGACCGTGAACGTCCCGATCAACGCGCCCGCCAACGCGTACGCGTAGGTCCGCGCCATCGGGCTAAAGATCTGTCCTTCGACCCCCTGCATGGTGAACAAGGGGACAAACGCCGCTAGCGTAATCCCGGTCGAGAAGAGTACCGCCTTCTCCACCTGGAGGGCGCTGGCGAAGACCATCTGAATCCGCGCGGACCACCCAGGCGTCTCCGCCGGTGGCGCGTAGCCCCTCAGGAACTCGCGCCGCTCCTCCTCATGCGTCTGGAGGTTGCGGAAGACGTTCTCGACGAGGATGACGCACGAGTCGACGATGATGCCGAAGTCGACGGCGCCGACCGACAAGAGGTTCGCCGACTCGCCCATCAGATACAAGATGGTGACGCTGAAGAGCAGCGCGAAGGGGATATTGGCGCCGACGATGATCGCGCTGCGCAAGTTTCCCAGGAAGATCCACTGGATGAGGAACACCAGCAGGCAGCCGAAGACGAGGTTGTGCAAGACCGTGTGGGTGGTGACCGAAACGAGCGAGCCCCGGTCGTAAAAGGGGACCACGCGGACCCCCGGAGGCAAGGTGCCGTCGCTGTTGATCTTCTGCATTTCGGCCGTGACGCGGGCGACGACCTCATTGGTGCGGAGCGTCCGGTTCATGATCACGATCCCCGTGACCACGTCGTTGTCATTGTCCCGGCCCGCCCTGCCGAGCCTGGGCAAATAGCCGAGTGACGCTTTCGCCACGTCCTTCACGAGGACCGGGACCCCGCCCGCTTGGGAGCTGAGGACGACGTTCTCGATATCCGCCACCGTTCCGATCAAGCCGACGCCGCGGACGTCGACCGACTGCTGGCCGACGTTGATCGTTCGACCGCCGACATTGACATTGGCGTTGCCGATGGCGGTCAGCACTTGCGGCAGCGTCACGTTGTAGGCATCGAGCTTGTGGAGATCGACCTCAACATCGTAGGTTTTGGTCGTGCCGCCCCACGCGACCACCTGGACCACGCCTGGAACCGTCAGCAACCGACGTTGCATGACCCAGTCCTGCAGCGTGCGCAGATTGGTCAGACTAACGCCCGGGGGCCCGACCAGCTGGTAGCGGTAGATCTCGCCGACGAGGCTCGAGCCCTGGATATTCGCCGACGCCCCGCTCGGCAAACTGACGTTCTGCTGCAGGCCAATGGCCGCCTGCGTTTTCGCGAAGTAGTAATCGACGCCATAGTTGAACCTGACCCGGACGAAGGACAGTCCGTAGAACGAGGTCGAGCGAATGACGTCGACACCGGGGGTGACGGCGAGGCCGACCTCCATGGGAATCGTGTAATAGCGCTCCATCTCCTCGGCGGACAGGCCCGCGGCCTGGGCGGTGATTTCGAGGATGACTGGCGCCGGGTTCGGGTAGGCCTCGATATTGAGCTTGGAGAACGCCAAGAGGCCGCCGCCGATGAGCACCAGCAGGCCGAGGAGGATGATCGGACGGCGGGACAGCGCGAACGTCAGCAGGGCCTTCAGCACGGGGTCCCGCTCGGAGTACCCCTGGTCCTGGTAAACACCGGGAGGCTCAGCGGGAGGCCGCCGTCAAGGCGTTGCTCAAGAACAGTGCCCCTTCGGTGGCGACCAGTTCCCCGGGCTGCAGTCCCTCAAGGATCTGATCGAACCCGTCCTGCTCGAGGCCTACCTTGACCGTTCGCTTCACCAAACGCTTGCGGTCGGTCGTGACCCATATCGCCATCGTCCCGTCGCCTTCGCGGATCACGCCGTTGAGTGGAACGGCCGGCGAACGGACGGCCATGCCCGTACGGATCACGAAGGTCGCGAACATCCCGGACCGCAGTTCGTGCTTGGGGTCACGGACTTCCGAGCGCACCGAGACCCGACGGGTACTCGAATCGACCGAAGCCCCGATATTGACGACCTTTCCGCGAAACAGCCGGCCCGGATACGCCTTCACCGTGACATCGACCTCCTCTCCCAAGCGGAGGAGCGGAAAGTCGGTCTCGGCGACGTTCGCCAGCATCCACATGATCGAGACGTCGGACAGGGTGTACGGCGCCGGCTGGGTGCCGGGCTGCGCGAGGAGGCCGGGCGCAGCATTTCGCGCTGTCACCCGTCCCGTGATGGGGCTTCGAACGACCAGCACCGGGTCGATCTTCCGCTCGGCGATAATGCGATCCATGTCCGCGTCGGTCTTGCCGAAAATACGAACGGCATCGCGAGCCGCCTTGAAGGCCCCCTCGGCGGCTTGCTGCTCGGAGACGGCCTGATCCAAGTCCTTCTGGGCAATCCCCTGCACCTCGTAGAGCTGCCTAGCGCGCTGCAGCACGCGCGTGGTCAGCCTGAGGACTCCTGCGGCGGCGATGAGGCTCGACCCCGCCTGAACCAGGTCGGGGCTGTCAATCGTGTAGAGTGACATTCCCCTCTTCACGTCGTCGCCGGCTCTGGCGAAGAGCGTGATGATCTTTCCCTGAACGGGGGGAAAGACCGGTACCGACATCTCTTCGTTGAAGGCGATGTTGCCGACCGCCCCGCGCTGGATCGTGAAGTCACGCTCGCCGGCTGGTTCGACCTTGAACTGCTCGAACTCCGAAGCGGATAACTCTACGCTCTGGGCCGTCAAGGGGTCGGGCGAGGTATGCTGTGGTGTCCCGTACGGCGACCGATTGGTATGGGCGGTCGTGGCCGCGGATCGGCCCGGGCCTTCCCTCGACGGTCCGCCAGGAAACCCTACGAAGTACGCCGCCAAGGCGACCATGAGTCCCGCGGCCACTGTCGCTGCCCCAGCTACGGCTCTTTTCGTGTTTACGGTCATGATTCGCCGCTCCTGTTTAGCGCATTCATATCGTCACTCTGCCCGGAGAGAGGCCGTCTCGAGCCGGACGGCGTCATCGCACGACGGCTGCGTCACCAGGCTGCCCGCAGGGATGGCCGCGCCAGCAGCCGCCACAGCACCGGTTGCCTCCCGCGTCGGGTCGGAATCCCGCCCTTGCTAGTCCCGACGCGCATGTGGGCCGACGAGCGTCGGCCTAAACCCTCCGAACCGCGCCATTCCACCACGCGAAACCACGAGCCCATCGCTCCTTGATCGCCTCCAGTGAACTCCGTACGAGCCGTGCCTCTTCGCGGCCAACGGACACCCCGTCGCCGACGACGCGCAGGGGACGGGCCGCGCGTGTGCTCGTACCAGCAGAACGCGGGCGTCCGAGTCGAGCCGAGAAGGCGACCGTGCTTACGCCAGGCCGGCTGACAAGCACGCCGCGGGGCCAGGCGGGGACGCCGTGCCGGAACTGCTCTATCCGGCTCCCCGCACGCTCAGTTGAAGGAAGGAACCTAGGCGGCCGGTGGAGCGCGAGAGTGACGGAGCGAGGACGCCGGGGCGGGGACCGGTTGAAGATCAACAGGTGGGAGCGAAGCGACCAGGAACAGTAACGGTTTGATTTCGACGAATGGATTGGCGTCGGCGATGCCCGAGGTCGACGTGATGAGGATGACGACATCGTCGTAGTCCGCATCATCCCAGAGGCCCGCGATCCACGTCGGATCGGGGGGGCTCGCATAGGCCAATACCGGGAGCGTCAGGAGGACGCCGAGGATGCTGCCTAAGAGAAGGGTGCTCGTGTGCGAGAGACGGAATTTCACATTGCAACACATAACAGGCTTCTCTCGCCCTGTCAACGATTTAGGACGGCGGCCGGAGATCGGTCGTTATCTTCGGCAGGACGCCGAGAACCTCCACAACGGACCTCCCTGGAGTCGCTGGTTCAAAGCATCATGCGAGAGTTGATCTCGACTGACCTGTAAACTGGGTTCCGGACGAAGCAAGAAGAACTCCGTCGAGTCGCGACCGGCTCGTCGTCGACAGCGAGGACTGTGTTCCCCAGCTGCCTGCTGCTCGAGCCAGCGTCATTTTGGCGGGGGAACGGAGACGACCCCAACCGGCAGGGACAGGGATGAAGCGGCGGCACAATCTTCAGGGCTCCGACCAGCCAATGGCCAAGGCCATCCCGTGGCCGGAGTCGACCGGCCTCGGTGCTCCACCTCCGTCAGGGCGCCTGGATGACGATCCTGCCCTCCGGCCCGACAGCCCCGGACGAGACGCCAGGCGGCGCCGGAGCGGGGAGAAGCGCCTTCGACTCGCCAATCGGCTTTCCCGTCGCGATGCCTGTTTGCGCGCCGGCAACGTGCTGGGACGTCGCCCTCACATTTGGTCGTATCGGGCGACCGGGGGCGTCGCGAGTGTCTGCCGGGAGGGCCCCGGTCTCATGAGACGATGTGGTTACAAGAGGCGCCCTGCGACCCTGCCCGCGTCGGCCCCGCTGGGCGGAATGTGCCAGCACCGTTTCGACGGCACGCCGGTCGCCTAGGCGATGGAGCACTCGGACGACAAACTGGCGCGTTTCCGGGTACGGCGGGATGCCACCGTAGACCGCGACGGGCCGTTCCCCGGCGTTGTAGGCGGCCAGGACCAAGGGCAGATTGTCGGCGAAGCGGTCCATCAGCGCGCGGAGGTGGCGGACGCCCCCGTCGATGTTTTGGGGAGCATCGAGACGATCGCGGACGCCGAACGAGGCGGCGGTCGCTGGCATCAGCTGCATGAGCCCCGTGGCGCCCCGGCGTGAAACGGCGCGTGGGTTGAATTCCGATTCGACGGCGATGACGGCCGTGACGAGCTTCTCCGGAACGCCGTACCGTGTGGCCGCTGCCCTAATATAGACAGTGACTGGGAGAGCGTCGCGCGCGAGCGGTAGGGCGGTGCTCAGGTGCGGCCCCTGGTTCGACGCGCCAAAAAAGTCGGCGACGTGCGAGGGCGCGAAGAAGAGGGCAAGAAGAAGTCCCATGTATATGACCGGGGTCAGCCACGGCGCATCGAGCAAAGACCGGCATGGTCGCCGGTTCATATGCGCGATACGCAGACGTTGCTCCAGGACGCGACGAGGGTTGTCGCGAAGAGGAAACGAGCGGAGAGGATGTCGCCGCCGCCTGACAGCCTGTTTCACGCTTCGTGCACCTCGTGAGGGACGTGCGCCCGACTCAACCGATATGCGAGGGAGGTGCCAAGCGGCCTCGCCTGGCCGTTTGTTATGACTGATCGGGACTTAAGGGGCCTGCGATCGCTCGAGACCAAGTCGCCCGGCGGGCACCTCTGTCGGGAAATCCGCGTCACGTTGACACTCGCGCCGATGGCTGACGCTGTCCGGCCCGCCGGGGGTCGGGAACATGGCCGTTGAGCTGGTCCAGTGGATCGTCGAGAACTTCACCTACCTAGGGATATTCTCCGTCCTCTTCATTGCAGCCCTCGGAGTGCCGATCCCGGAGGAGGTGCCGATCGTCGCGGCCGGCGTCATGGCGCAGGCGGAGCTTGCGCGGTGGTGGATCGCGCTCCCCGTCTGCATTCTTGGCGTGCTGTGCGGAGATGTTGTCCTGTACTGGAGCGGGCGGCACTGGGGCGAGCAGCTGCTGAACTGGCGGGTCGTCCGCATAGTCCTGAACCCCGAGCGGGAGGCGCGATTGAAGGCGGCGTATCGGCGCCATGCGGTGAAGACCGTGGTCACGGTGCGCCATGTCATGGGGCTTCGGGCCGCGGCCTTCCTGACCGCGGGCATCGCGCACGTCCCGTTCTGGAAGTTCCTCGCCGCCGACGGCGCGGCGGCGACGCTCGGCGTCCCCGTCAGCTTCGCACTAGCCTACTTCTTCGCGGACCAACTGGAGGAAGTGATGACTGACGTGCACCAGGTCGAGCGATGGCTTGGTCTGTTCGCCGTCATCGTCGTCGCGACCGGGCTCGGCCTCGTCATCTGGAGACGGAGTCGCCAGGGGGTCCCGGGGGAGCCGCAGAACGGACACGGTGAGTCGCCGGCCAAGATGAACTGAAGGCCCCACCCCTGCCGGTCGAGGCCCTGGCCGGTGATATCGTTGGGAGCGAGGCGGGGCGGCGCTCTGGCGCCTTCATCCCTCGGTCGTTGGCCCGTTCGCGGCCGACCAACTCGGGCGGGGCCGGGCCCCTCAAAGACTCCATCCGCCGAGCAGACGAAGTCGATGGCGCGGGATTTGGTCCTCGGGTTACTGGCGTGCTTTCGACAACCGGCCCCCCGCCCCCGGCGACGTGTAGTAGCCGTAGTACCCGCGCCGGGGACGGTCGTCGCCGTTGAACACCAACCCCAGGATCTTGGCCGGATCGAGGGCGGCGAGCGCCTCCTGGAGGAGTTCCCGACGAGTCCGATGGGCCCCAACCAGGACGAGGAACCCATCCACTCTCCTCGCGATGAGCCGGCAGTCGGGCACGGGGACGACCGGCGGCGTGTCGACCACAACGTGGGCGTAGCGCGACCGGGCCTCTTCGAGCAGCTCGTCGAGCCGAGACGAATGGAGCGCCTCGTAGGGGCTCGCCGGGCTCCGGCCGGCTAGGAGGACCGAGAGGTTGAAGCGGGGAAGATGCCGCACCACGTCCGGCAGGGTGAAACCGTCGTCCGCGAGCGCGTCGGCGAGCCCCCGCGTGTCCGAGCCCCCCAGGCCGAGCTGGTCCCCGATACGGGGCTGGCGCAAGTCGGCCTCGACGAGGAGAACCCGCGTCTCCGACGCCTGGGCCAGGGCGCCAGCCAGGTTGATCGCCGTCGTTGTCTTACCGTCGCCCGGGGTCGGGCTCGTGACCGCGACCACGTGCCTGCCCGACTCTTCCACGATGTGGCGGAGCCCGCGGTACTGCTCGGCCTCGAACGAGGAGGGGGAGAGGAAGCTCACCAAGCGCTCGCTCGGCGTCCCCTGCGTTCCCTCTGGCGCATGACCAGAATCACTGAGCCGGCCGAGAGCCTCGGGCCACACCTGCCCGGAGCGATTGTCATTCACGGCGAGCCGTCCCAGAGGCGCAAGGTTTGGAGCTCTCGCGCGGGCGAATCTCGATTACGAACCCGACAGCAGCTGGATCGGGCGCGCTCCCGGGCGCCTCGCGGGGAGGTGTGACGCCAGTGAAGACCGCACCGGCAGGGCGTCGGCGGGACGCCACAAGCCCTCCCCGACCGGACCGGCAGCGGCCGCCGTCAGGGGTTATCGAACGCGTTGCCACCGAGGACCTCGCCCGATCGTACGGCGCTGAGGAGGCTCGGACAGAACTCCGGGCCGCGCGACAGCGTGTTCGACGTGAGCTCCAACAGGATCGCCGGCAGCGGTCCCTGCCATTGTTCGCGCTCTTGAGCACACTGCTCATCCGTGTCGCCTCGCAATCCACTCGCAATCCAAACGATGCTCGACTCTCAGTATCGTCACGTCCCGTCCGGGAGTCACTTCGGTGAATCCCCCCCCAGGGGAATCCCGCAAGAGCGCCCAGGAATCCCCCGGGCTACGCGCGAGGCGGCGAGGGCCTTCTGCTCGGGTCTTCAGACGAGAGGGCGGGTCAGGGCAGAGGTGGGGCCGTGACCGCCCGGGCAGGCCGTGCGGAGACCCCCTGAAACGTGGGATCGTGCCGACACCAGAATTTTCAGTCCGGCCCCCAAATCGATCGCATCTGGGGAGACAACTCCTCCCGTTACGGTAGCCACCAGCTCTCCGCGATCTCTGTTTGTAGGGCCGTATTTATATCATTTCGATCTGTTATATACGTCTGGCCGAGAGTTCTGGAGCACTCTGAAGGCGAGCGACTCACCCGGGTGGGGTTGGACCGGGCCCACCCCGAGAGTGAGCGGTTTTCCAACGAGACCCGGGCATGGGAACGCCGCGCGGTGAGCCGGGTGAGCCGTAGGCCGACGTACCCGACGATCCGCACCTCAGCGTAAGCCGTGGCGAGGGGACGTACTCGAACACGGGCGCTCGTGCGCGAGTCTGCGTTTCCCGGAGGACGCTGCGAGTGGTGCGCGCCCCGGTCGAGTCCCACAGTGGCTGGTCCACGCGGCCGAGCGGCACGGCCGAGCGGTCGCGCGCCACCAGCTCGTAGCTGAGACCGAGCGGGGCCGATCCCACGGGGGGACGACCCGAGGGCACGAGGCCCTCGACGCGACAGGTGGCTTCGCCGCGGGAGGATGCCTGGAGCTGCTGGCCTCCGTGCGTCCGCAGGGATCCGCAGGATGCGGCGAGCCCTCGAGCTCCTCAACCGGACCGGTCCGGCCGACCCCACGTCTGGCCGGGATTCCTCGAGGCAGGCGAGGGCCAGGAGGGAAGCGAGTCGCTTCCCTCCTGGAGGGGGGGCAGACTCCTTAACGCTCAGTCCGTCGATCGTGTCGCAGGTCGCGGCGGTCTTGACGCCGATTGCCTACATCCCGCCTCAGGTCTCGTCGGTCCTCTCGCCTGTCTCGGAGGTCCCGGTGAAGATCGGTGCGATCGCGGTTGAAATCGCGCTGGTCTTGCCTCAGGTCGCGCCGATCGGCCCCGAGGGCCTGACGATCGCTCCGAAGCTGCTGCCGATCGGCATTGACCGCCTGGGTGTTCCCAGTCTTCAAATCCTGTTGGAGCTTGCCGCGTTCCTGGGTGGCGTCGCGCCGGTCTCGGGGGATGTCCCGCCGGTCCCGCTCAATGTTGCGGGCGTCCTGGCCCATCTCCCGGCGATCCTGGCGGATGTCTCGAGTGTCTCGAGTGACGTCGCGACGGTCCTCTCGGATACCCCGGGTGTCCTGCCGGATGTCCCGCCGGTCTTGCCGCACGTCGCCGTTCGGGGCACCGCGATCGGTCGGGAGCCCCGCCGGGGCCGCTTGGCTTCGGTACTGCTCGGGGATCTGCGCTTCGGATCCAGCGTAGTGAGTGACCCCCTGAGCGTCGACGTATTTTGCGACCTGGGCCGCCGCGGTACCGCAGGCGACCGCGCTCGCCACCGCCATCGCAATTGCGCCAATCCACAGTCGATTCATAGCGCCTCCCTCGAGAGGATTTCGAGCCGGGCGCTTGAGAGGTGCACAAGACGTACCACCGGCGCGCCGCGGGGAAGTCGAACGGATTCACCAAGTTCGACGTTCGTGGGGGCTGGGGCCGTGTCAATCAGACGCCGACGACGTCGACACGATTGACAGGTGCTAGCTCCCGCTCGTCGCACGGAAGGCGTCGCCCGCGGTGCACCGCAACATGTGACGATGGCGCCGAACGGGTCAGACCGTGAGGGCCGCCTCGACACTCCTGCAGGTCCCGCAACGCTGGCAAGAGATGCGCCTTGGGGCAAGTCCGCAGGCCGCTCGCTCGCCGAGCCGGCCCGTACTACCCCCTACCCGTACGAGCCTCGGGGGCGCCTCGTTTCCGCCTGAGCAGATCAGCCGCGTGGCTGGCCACCGCCGCCAGCAGGTGGCCCATCTTGGGGTGTTCAGCGTGCAGGTCGGGTTCGACACCGTGCGCCCGGAGGGCCTCGGTGGTGATCGGCCCGATCGAGGCGACGACCGTCCGACCGCCGAGCGCATCGCGCACGGCATCCGCTCGCCCCATCTCTCGCGCCACGAGGAAGAGGTTTTCAACCTGGTTGGAGCTGGTGAACAGAGCGGCCTCGACCTCGCCCGCCGCCACCCTGGCGATCGCCGCGCGCAGAGGTCCCGTGTCTTCCGGGAGGGTCCACCCGTAGACGCGGACCGCGGTGACACGGGCACCGCGCTGCTCGAGCCCGGTCAGCAGCTCCGAGTTGCGTGCCCCATACTCCTGGACGGCGACGCGCTTGTCCGCAATCGATAGCTTCAGGTCCAACTCCGTGAGCACGTCTCGCCAGGTGTTCGGCTGGGGCACGGTGAGCGTCGCCGCGAGGCCAACCTCCTTCAGTGCCGCCACCGGCTTCGGCCCGCGGCAGACGAGGTGAACCCGTCCCAGGGCCGCCATCACGCTGTCCTTCGGCCAGCGCGTCGACAGGGTAGCGATCAGAAGGCGGGTGCCGACCCCGGTCAGCAGAATCAGTACGTCGCACCCGCCGGCCAGCAGCGCCTCACCGAACGAAAGGACCTCGTGTTGGTCGACCGCGGCGACCTCACGCATCGACGGCGCGAGGACCGCCTCGCCGCCGTACTTGCGGATCAGCGCACCCATTTCCGCCGACCGACGGCTCTCGAAGCTGACGACCCGCAGGCCGCTTAACCCGTGCTGCATTCCGGCGGTCCGACACGACCCGGCCCAAGACTGCCTGCCGGGATTCGCCCCGGGCGGAGCGTCGTGCGCGCTCGAGTCCGGCCGTCTGGATCGTGAAGGTGCGCGGACGGCGGAGCGACAGGGAAGACCACGGGCGCTCTAGGGTGAGGCGACCACCGCCTCGGTCGCCCGACCTTCAGCGGCAACCAGACGGTCGACCCGCTCGCGGATCTCGTCTCGGATTCGTCGCACTCGATCAAGCGGCAGGCCCTTCGGGTCTTCGATGGGCCAATCGTCGCGTTGGAGTCCAGGCACCACCGGGCACGCCTCTTCGCACCCCATCGTAATGAGGAGTTGGCTGCACGATCAACGCAAAGAGGGGCGGCTCCGGTCGCCACCGTGTTCGCGAGGAGGGCCACCGCTACCTGACCTCCGGCGAGCCGGCTCCCCTTGATCCCAGATCCCACCACCGCCGCCTGAAGCTGAGCCGTGCCGACTGCCTCCGCCGTCGCTCGCCGTGGGAGGTTCCCACAGAGATCGCGCCTCACGCGGGGCTCGGCCTCGCCGAGCACGCGATGGACCTCATGCCGTCCGGATCCTCAGGACCCGCAGCAGGCGCGGGTCTTCGCCAGCGGGAGCTCCGCGGCGCCCGTCGTCGAGGGAGTCGAATCCCGCGTGGAGCGCAGATCCGCCCCATCCTCGAGGTCGTAGTTCAGGTGATAGACCTCCCACTCCACGCCGTCTGGATCCTGGACCCAGAACTTGTCCTGATTCGCATGGCAGCAGTTCACCCCGACCTCCTCGCGCACCGGCAGCCCAGCGGCCTTGACTCGGGCGAGGTGGATCGTCACGGTCTCGGAGGAGTCGACCTGGACGCCGACGTGGTCCACCGCGCCCTCCCCGCCGGGGCGGCCCTCGGACAGGGCTAGATTGACGGGGACCCAGCCCGGGAGGAACTTGAGATACCCCGGCCTCTCTTTGACCGGCCCTTCGCCGAGAAACCTCTCGTAGAAGTCTCGACTCTTCTCCAGGGCCGACACACGCATGTGAAGGTGTACCTTTGCGCTCACATTATCCTCCTCTAGCAACACGCTGTTAGCAGGCGCACCAGCGTCGTCACGGCCTCCCGCCGCACCGAATAGTAGACGTACCGCTCTTCCCTCCGGCTCTCGACGAGCCCCGCGCGACGCAGCAGATCAAGATGGTGGGACAGGGTTGGTCCAGGGATTCCCACGGCGCCCTGAATTTCGCCCACCGACATCTCGCTTCCCGCTCGCACCAGGAAGAAGAACACCTGCAAGCGAGTCAGATGGGCGAGGGCCTTGAACGCCTCCACGTGGCTCTCGTTCGCCTCCAGGCGGGCCAACGGAAGCGGAGCTATAGATTTCACGACTTCTAGTATATCGAAATATAGAACCTTGTCAAGCGTTTGTCGGGAGAACCTGCGGGTAGTTCCGGCGCTCGCCAGGGCCTCCGAGGCGGTTGCCGTCCGCGGCGGGTGACACGAGCCAACCCATCCCCACGCGCGCGAACGTCCCCCGGGACAGAGGCACCTATTCAGCCCTGCCCTCCCCTGCGGCCTCGGTCGGGCGTAGATCCCGACGATGCCGAGAGTAGGAATATCGCTGCGCCGGGCCACGATCATCAGTCCCAGGCGACGGGGATGCCCGGGCTCTTAGGCGCGGCCGGCCGCCTGCTTCGCCTGGGCAGCGCCGACACCGGCGTCCAGGCCCCGGAGGCAGTCGCGCAGCCGCACGACGTCGCCGATCACGATCGTGGCGGGGGGCGGCAGGTCGGCGGCCCGGCGCGCGATGTCCCCGAGCGTGCCCGTCACGACTTCCTCGGCGGGCGTCGTGCCTCGGTGGATCACGGCGGCCGGAGTCTCGGCATCGTGGCCCGCGGCCATGAGCCGCAGCGCGATCACCGGTAGCGCCGCCACGCCCATCAGGATCACGAGCGTGTCTACTGACCCGGCCAGCCGCTCCCAGTTCACTCGCCCGCCGAGCTTAGACGGGTCCTCGTGGCCGGTGACGACGGCGACGGAGGACGCGAGTCCGCGATGGATGACGGGGATGCAGGCCGCCGCGGGGACGGCGAGGGCCGCTGACACGCCCGGTACTACCTCGACGGGAATGCCCGCGGTCACGCAGGCCAGAGTCTCCTCGCCACCGCGCCCGAACACGAAGGGGTCACCGCCCTTGAGGCGCACGACGAGCCGCCCACTCGCCGCGTGGTGAACGAGGAGAGCGTTGATGGCCGGCTGAGGCACGCAGTGGTCGCCCGCCGACTTGCCGGCGAAGATGCGCAGGGCGCCGGGCGGCGCCTCCTCGAGGAGGAGCGGGCTGACCAAGTGATCGTAGATCACGACCTCCGCGCGCTTGAGCCACCGGAGCCCCCGCAGCGTGATGAGCTCGGGATCACCCGGTCCCGCGCCCACCAGGACCACGCGGCCGCTAGACACCGAGCTGCTCCCGCAGCCGTTTGCGCGCCTCGTCCAGCCGTCCGGCCGTGACGAGCCCGCGCAGCCCGGCCCCGAGCGCGTCTCGCCAGCGTTCCCACGGCGCCGAGCGACCCTGGGCGCGGAGGGCCTGCCGGGCGTCCGCCGCGACGCCGACCAGGCCCGCGTAGTTCTCACGGGCGAGATACGCGTCCAACTCGTCCCGGACCGCGCGAGAGAGCGCCGGGCTCGCTCCACCCGTGGAGACGGTGACCGTGAGATCGCCTCGCCTCAGGACAGCGGGGAGGATAAAGTCGCAGTGCGGCGGATCGTCGGCCGCGTTGGTCAAGACGCCCGCCCTGCGGGCCTCGCGCGCGACGTCGGCATTGACCACTCCATCGTCAGTGGCGACGAAGGCCAGCGACTGACCAACCAGATCGCTCGCCACATAGCCGCGCCGGCGCCAGCGGATACGGCCCTCGCCGGCCCAGCCATCGAGTCGCCGCGTCACCGCCGGGCTCACGACGGTGAGGCGCGCCCCGGCCTCGAGCAACCCCGCCACCTTGCGCTCGGCCACGGGCCCGCCCCCCACCACGAGGCAGGGGCGGCCCGCCATGTCCACGCAGATCGGGTAATAGCCCATCAGTTCTCCGCCGCCAACTTCTCCCGTATCGCCGCGGGCGGGGCGGCCGCCGCCGCAGGAGCCACGCGCCTTCGGTGCGTCACGTGCAGCGCCATGCCAGTGAACACCAGGCCGCCCACGATGTTGCCCACCGTCACCGGGATCTGGTTCCACAGCCACCAGTCCCGCAGTCCCACGTCCGCGCCCAGCAGCATTCCGGCGGGGATGGCGAACATGTTGACCACCGAGTGCTCGAAGCCCTGGGCGAAGAAGGTCATGATCGGGAGCCACATGGCCGCGATCTTGCCGGTCGTCGATTGAGACGTCATGGCCATCGCGACGCCGAGCGTGACCATCCAGTTGCAGAGGATCGCCTTCGACAGCACCACCGCGAGGCCGTGGCCCCCGAGCCTCGCGTAGCCGAGTGTCTTCGCCTCGCTCACCGCCATGATCTGCTTGGCCATCTCGGAATCAGGTGACAGCGTGACGGTGAAGAGCAGCGCATACACGACGCTGCCGAGGAGGTTCCCGAGAAAGACCCACCCCCAGTTCGAGAGGAGGGCGCCCAGCGAGGTCTTGCCCTCACGCACCCCCAGCGGAACGAGGGCGAAGTTGCCGGTCACGAGCTCGAGACCGAGGAGGACGATCATGACGAAACCGGCGGGGAAGACCAGGGCACCCACGATCCCCAGCTTCGTTTGGAGGGACGCGGTGAAGGCGAGGGTCGTGGCGAAACCGAGGAAGGCCCCGGAGAGGAACCCTCGCATCAGGAGATCGCGCACGGGGAGCTGGCTCTTCATCACGCCGGTCTGGACCATCTGTTCCACCACCGCGTCGGGCTTGACATACGACATGCTCGGCTGACCTCCGCTGGGAATCAGGTGTCGTGAAGTTTCACGCGTCGACGGTGAAGCCGCCGTCCTCGGCCACGACCGCAAAGGTCTTCGCCGGGAGCCTGGGGTCCGTGGAGCAGGCGCCGGTCTTCACGTTGAAGCGATAGCCGTGGATCGGACAGATCACCTCGTCGGCCTCGATCACGCCGCCGGCCAGCGAGCCGCCCTCGTGGGGGCACCGGTTCTGGAGCGCGTAGAGCTGGCCCTGGCAGCGAAAGACTGCGACCTCGCGGCCGTTCACCACCAGCGCCTTGCCCGAGCCCTCCCGGAGCTCGTCCGTCAGAAGGATCGGCCTGCGGCCGGCGTCGTCAGTGCGTGGGCGCGGGGAGCCCCCGCGGCTGGAGACGACCGCGCCGGCGGACGAGAGCGTCCGGAGCTGTCGCCGCAGCCGCTCGGGCTCGATGTAGCGGATCAGCCCCTCGAGGACCGTGGGCAGCGTGTCGCACGGGACGTTCTCGAGGATCTTCACGCCCGGGGTGGCCTGGGGGCCCGAGGAGCCGCCGACGAAGACGTCCACCGCGTCCACCGTGTGGCCGTCGACCTTGGTCCTGACACCGAGGAGGCCGATGTCGGCCACCGTGTGATTGCCGCAGCCCGCCGGGCAGCCCGACCAATGGATCCGGACCGGCTTGCCATGATGGATCTTGGTCTCGAGCGTCCGCGCGATCTGGAGGGCACGCGCCTTGGTCTCGATCACCGCCAAGTTGCAGAACTCGATCCCCGTGCAGCTCACCAGCCCACGCATGATCTCCGAGGGTTCGTAGCGGAGGACCTTCACGAGCGCCTCGGCCGTCAGGTTGCCGAGCTTCGCGTCGGGGACGTTGGGGATGATGACGTTCTGATCCGGCGTGAGCCGCACGTCGCCGGTGCCGTAGGCCTCGGCGAGCCGCGCGACCTCCGTGAGCTGATCGCCGGTGATGCGCCCCACCGGGACCGAGAGCCCTGCGTAGCTCAGCGTGGCCTGCTTCTGGCGGAAGATCCCCACGTGGTCAGTCGCCTTGGGCAGGCGCTCGTCCGTCCCGGCTGGCTCGAGCGCCCGGCCGATGCGCGCTTCGAGCGCGTCGCGGATCCGGGTCTCGCCCCACTCCTCGACCAGGAACGCGAACCGGACCTTGTTGCGGGCGTCGCGCGAGCCATGGTCGCGGAAGAGGAGGACGATGGCGCTGCAGAGCTCAGCCGCCTCCGCGGGGCGCACGAAGACGTCGAGCGGGGTGGCAATGCGGTAGCCCCCAGAGCCGTTCTTCCCGCCCACCAGCACGTTGAAGCCCTCGACCCTCCCTCCCTCGACCGTGGCCGTGGCCGGGACCAGGGCGACGTCCTGGGTCTCGGCGTGGGTGCAGTTCTCCCGGCAGCCGGTGATGGCGACGTTGAACTTCCGCGGGAGGTTCGTGAAGGCCTGGTCCCCCACGAAGACATCCGTAAAGGCGCGGGCCACCGCCGAGGCGTCGAAGAGCTCGTTGCGCGTGAGCCCGGCCACCGGGCAGCCGATGATGTTGCGGATGTTGTCCATCCCGGTCTGGAGCGTCACGAGCCCGACCTCGCGGAGCTCGCCGAGAATCGCCGGGACGTCCTCGAAGCGGATCCAACGCAGCTGGATCTGCTGCCGGGTGGTGATGTCGGCGATCCCGCGCCCGCGGCGGTTGGTGATGGCGGCGACCGCCCGGAGCTGGGCTGCGTTGGAGATCCCGTTGGGGATCCGGATCCGAAGCATGAAGTGGCCCGGCGTATGGCGCCGGAAGAAGACGCCCCACCACTTCAGCCGGTCGAGGTCGCCCTCCTCGATCGCCTCCCATCCGAGCTCGGCGTAGCGCGGGATATCGGCGCCGACGTCCAAGCCATCCTTCTCGGCCTTGAGCTGCTCGGTCTTGTTCACCCCGCTCCCCTCTCGGGTGCCCAAACAGAAAAGGGCGCCTCCCACCACCGGAGAGGCACCCTTGCCTTGGCGGAGCCCGCCGTCGGGCTCTCACCTCACCGGGACAGGCTCAGCGAAGGTCGTGCCAAAAGGGGGGGATGGGTGCTCGGGCCGGAAATACGGGACTTGCGGGCATGTCGCGAGGTGCGGGCGCGGGACGTTTGATGAATGGATGAGCGGATTCTGGGGTCACTGCTCAATCGGAGGGCGGCCGCCAGCGGTCCGGGGTGGGGGCGTCCTACGGGCGCTTCGCGGCGACGCCTTCCGAGTTCACCGAGGCGGCCTGGGCTCCGGGTCACGATCGGCCGGGTCCCCAAACGTGCTCTTCTCGAGGTGCTGGCCGGCCGCGGTCGGAAGCAGGGGGTGCGATTGACTCGGGCACGCGGCCGCCAGTAAGTGATTCTGACCCGAGAGAGGCATCAGCGACCCTGAGCCCCACCAGAGGGCTTGGTGGCGTCGCTGTTCGGCACGTCGAGGTCGAGGAGCCCTCCCGGACGGGAGGCGCAACTGAATTTAGTTCCTGGGCCACGGCGTCAGTTCGGCGCTCGAGCTGGCCGCTTGTGGCCGTGGGCGACGACCGATATCATGACCCCGGCCGCGATGAGGAGCGCTCTCCGCCACGGAGTGACGCCGGCCCGATGTGCGGCCTTACGGGAGACCTTGATGGCCGAGCCCTCCGCGTCCCTGAGCGATTCCGAGACGGTCGATCGTCGCGCGTTCCTCAAGCGGTTCGCGGTGGCTGCGGGTGGCGCGATGATCGAATCGTTGCCCGGCCGCTCGCGCGCGCGCGCCGGGGCGGCCGAGGAGGCGTTCCAGCTCCGGGCCCTCGAGCCTGATCCCAAGCGCGGCGGCACCCTCCGCTACGGCGTGGCAAGCTCGCCCGCGCATTTTGACATCCACCAGTCGGGCACTGTCGCCAACATCGGGGCGCAAGGGCCCATGTACGACAACTTGATCCGCCGCGACCCCCGCGACGGGCAGACGATCATCCCCGACCTGGCCTACCGTTGGGACATCGCCGCCGACGGCAAGGGCTACACCTTCCACCTGCGGAGCGGCGTGAAGTTTCACGACGGGGCCGACTTCACCGCAGAGGACGTGAAGGCGACGTTCTCCCGGATCATCTGGCCCCCGACGGGGATCGTAATTCCACGCAGACCGCTCTTCTCCGCCGTGAGCGAGATTCGCGTGCTCGGTCCCCACAAGATCGAGTTCAGACTCAAGGAACCCCGGCCGCGTGGCTTTATGTTCTCGGCCTTCGCCAGCGGCTGGAACGTCATCGTCCGCAAGAAGACCCTGGAGGAGAACGACTACAACCTTCGACAGACCCCGAACTACCCAGGGACCGGCCCGTTCCGGCACGTCTCGAGAAAGAAGGACGAAGTCTGGCTCATGGAGCGGAACCCTCACTACTGGAACACCCCCCTCCCGTATCTGGACCGTCTGGCCGTCTACAACTTCGCGCCGTTCTCGCCGGAGCTGGGGGCCGCGCTGCTCGGCGGCAAGCTCGACTACGCGCGCATCGTCGATACGGCGACGCTCCGACGAGCCCAGGAGCAGCCCGGGATGACGGGCGCGACCTACTACCAGAGCGTCGTCGACGCGGTCTGGGTCAACACGCGGCACAAGCCCTTCGGCGACCCCCGAGTTCGCCGGGCCATGCACCTGGCCCTCGATCGTCACGCCCTCATCGACGTCGTCAAGGAGGCGGCACCCTACCTGCTGGGAGGCTTCGTCTACCCCTTCTCCGAGTGGGCGACCCCACGGAACGAAATGATCCAGCGGCTCGGCTATCAGCAGGATCCCAAGCCGGCAGTCGAGGAAGCCCGGCGCCTGATGGCCGCGGCCGGGTATGCCGCCGGCCTCCGGAACGTCGACTTCGTCGTCCGGGAGGGCACCAGCTGGAAGCTCTGGGCGGTTGCGATCCAGGCGATGCTCAAGGAGGCGCTCGACATCGAGACGAAGCTCCGGACGGTCCAGATCTCCGCCTTTTTCGAGGAGACGCAGGGCGGTAATTTCGACCTGAGCATCGGCGCGATCGTCTCGACACTGATCGACCCGTCGGACTACTTCAACGCGTGGTACGGCGAAGACGGACCACAGAACTACTCGAAGTGGCACGACCCCGCGTTCCAACGGCTGGTCGCCCAGATCGATCGCGAGCTGGACGAGCGCAGGCGACGAGCCCTCGTCCGCCAGGGGGAGACGATTCTCGAGCAAGATCCGCCGTTCCTGCCCGTAGCCTGGGAGCAGCTCTCCGACGCCTGGTACACCTACGTCAAGGGCCAGCAGCCGCGCCACATCTTCGGCATTTACGACGTGGCCCGGTGGGACGTCGCCTGGCTGGACAAGTGAGGCGACCGGCCCGGGCGTGCTCAAGTATCTCCTCCGTCGCCTGATCTTCGGCCTTCCCACGCTCGTCGGGATCTCGATCGTCATCTTCGTCGTCATGCGCGTTCTGCCCGGCGACCCCTTGGTCGCGATGTTCGGCGCCGAGGGTTTCCAGAGGCTCAACCCGGGTGATCGCGCGCGAATCATGAGTGATCTCGGCCTCAGTGATCCGCTGCCGGTCCAGTACGTGCACTGGATGAAGGACATCGCGAGCGGGAGCTTCGGACGGTCGTTTTTCCGCGGCGATCGAGTCTCCGAGCTGGTCCTTCATCGCGGACCCCTCAGCGCCGAGATCGGGCTGCTCTCCGTGCTCATTTCGTGGCTCGTCGGGCTCCCGGTCGGCATCACCGGCGCCGTCCGGCCCAACAGCCTCGCCGACAACGTGGTGCGGTCCGTCTCGGTCCTCTTCCTGGCGATCCCGGGCTTTTGGCTTGGCATGCTGATCGTCCTGGCGTCGCTCTTCTGGTTCCACTACAAGGCGCCTCTCGTGGTCGTGCAACTCTGGGAGGATCCCTGGACGAACTTTCAGCTCGCGATCGGTCCCGCGACCGTCCTCGGCCTTGGCCAGGGTGCGTACATTGCCCGTATGACGCGCTCGTGCCTGCTCGAGGTCATCGGCGAGGACTACGTGCGGACGGCGCGGGCGAAGGGCGTCGCCGAACGGCTCGTCGTGGTTCGGCACGCCCTCCCCAATGCCCTCCTTCCCGTGATCACGGTATCGGGCATCCTGATGGGATTCGTTCTTGGCGGTTCAGTCGCCGTGGAGCAGGCCTTTGGCGTGCCGGGTCTCGGCACCGCGCTGGTCACGGCGATCGTCGAACGCGACATCGTGGTCGTGCAGAATCTCGTGTTGCTCTATGGTGTCATCTTCATGCTGGTCAATGTTCTCGTCGACCTGAGCTATGCGCTCCTGGACCCCCGAATCCACCACGAGTGAGGAGCCCTGGGCCGGCCACGGGCTCAGCGCCCATGGATAAGACTGACGGCTCTCGCCGCCGCGCGGGGCGGATCGCCGTCATGGCGGCGCGCAACCCCGTCTCGGCGGCGGGAGGCGTCGCCGTGCTCCTCCTCATCCTGCTCGCGCTTGCGGCGCCCCTGGTCTCCCCACAGGATCCGCTGAAGACCGACTTCCGGCGGCTGGCCGCCCCCCCCGGCGCCAGGAACTATCTTGGAACAGACCAAGTCGGTCGGGACACGCTGAGCCGGATCATCTACGGGGCCCGCACGTCGATCTTCGTCGCGGTGTCGGCGGTCTTGCTCGGCACGACGGTCGGCTCTGTATGGGGGCTCGCCAGCGGCTATCTCGGGGGACGGGTCGACCTGATCAGCCAGCGGTTCATGGAGGTGCTGCAGTCGTTCCCCGACCTCATCCTGGCGATGGCCATCTCGATGGCGATCGGCACCGGGTTGCCGGCCGTGATCGTCGCGATCGCGGTCACGCGCATTCCGTTCGGCGGCCGCGTGATTCGGTCGGTGGTGCTGTCGGTCAAGGAGCTCACGTACGTCGAAGCCAGCCGCTCGACGGGCGCCTCGCCCCTCCGCATCATGGCGTTCCACGTCCTGCCCCAGTGCCTCGCGCCGTACCTCGTCCTCGCCACCACCCACCTTGGTGTGGCCGTCGTCATCGAAGCCGCCCTCGGGTTCCTTGGGGTCGGAGTGCCGCCCCCGACGCCCACGTGGGGCAACATGCTCGCCGACTCGCTGACTTCCTTGGTGCCGCACTGGTGGTTGGTCTTCTTCCCGGGGCTGGCCATCACGCTCACTGTGCTGGCGTTCAACCTCTTCGGGGACGGGATCCGCGATACGCTCGACCCGCGGGTCTACGCGGGGGTCTTGAGGGCGACGACCGGGCCACGGCGCCTCCAGCGCGGCAAGTGAGCTCGGTCCCTCCGTCCAGGAGGCCGGGGAATCACGCCCTCCGAACCATCGTCGGCGTCTCGAGCGCCCCCGATGCGTTCGCGACGGTGCCCGCGCGGGGGCGCGGGCACGGTCGCCCTCGCCCCCGACGACGCCCTTCACCGACCCCAGTCGCTAGCGAGCCGTGGATCCCCACACCGCCTTGTAGTGGCGCTCGTAATTGTTGTCCGGATCGTAGATGTTCTTGGGCCCGCCGTCGAACTGGATGTTGTCCTTCGTCACCAGGTGCACTGGCGCGACGTACCCGCTCGGAGGCTGGCCGGCGAGCGCTCGGTTCAACTCGTCGATGAGCTGCCATCCGGCCTCGTGGAGCGGTTCCGCGACCGTACCGATCTGATAGCTCCCGGAGCGCACACGGTCGAAGGCCGCGACGCTGCCGTCGCCGGCCGAGATGAACCGGGGCGGACCGGAGGACGCGACGCCGGCGGTACGAAGCGCCGGCGCCGCGAAGTCGAAGTAGAGATCGTTGATTCCGAGCCCGACCGTCCAGCCGGCGCCGAACCGCTGCAACAGCGAGGTCGTATTCTGGGGCATCCGGGCGGCGGTGTCCGCGAGCGGCGTGTTGACGTAGTCGAGGACCTTGCAGCTCCCGCACGCCTTGATCACGTCTCGCATCATCTCCGCCTTCTTGATGCCGATGGCGTCGCCGGACTGCCAGAAGATCACGGCGCCCGCCGTGCAGTTCGTCGTTTGGAGGGCGTACGCCGCCGCCACCTTCGCGACGTTGACGGCCTCCGTCGTGACGTTGGTGAAGATCGGGGGATCCTGGACGGGCCCCGCCGCCGCGGCCGAGTGCCAGCCGACGATCTTGATCCCTTGCTGGGCGGCCGCGCGGATCGCCGCCGCCTCTTCCTGCGCGTCGACCGAGCCGAGGACGATCCCGTCGGGCTTCAAGGCCACGGCCTGGTTGATGGCCGAAACCCTGCCGGCGACCGTCCCCACACCGTCGATGATCTTCAGCTTCCATCCGATGGCGGCCGCGGCGCTCTGAACGCCCTGGCTGACCCCGAGCACTCCGCCGTTCCGCATATCCTGGGCCACGTAGACGACCAACTTGCCCGGCGACGCCTTGGGGCCGGTCGTCGGTCCGTCCCAGGCGGTCGTGTGTTGCTGCGCCGTCGCGAGCAACGCGAGTGAGTCGGCGACGAGGCCGCTCTGCGGCCCACACGCGGCCTCTGCCGGTGCCCCCGAGGCGTTCCATGCTGCCGCGAGCGCGGCCGTCGCGAGCGCCGCCGCCGTCCCGTGCCGTCGGCACATCTTCCATATAGCGGTCATCTCTCGTTGACCTCCTCCGGGCCTCCCGTCCATATCCATTACCGCGCGCGGGAGGGTCCCGGTCCGAGCACTCAAGGAGCCATCAGGTCGCTTGTCCGGGCAACGGGGATCTCACTCAGAAGATGGCGACCGGATTAATTGGCGAGCCGGTCCCCCCTGGAATGCGCAAGGGCGTGACGACACACAGGAACTCCCAGCGTTTCTCGCTCGCGCACGCGCCGGCGACGTCCTCGAGCTGGAGGTTGTCGAGCAGGGGCATGCCCATGGCGTTGAGGGTCAGGGCGTGAATCGGTGACAGCATCCCCTCGACGGGGCTCGGCCGGGCATCGCTGTCGCCGTCCGCGCCGAGCACCGCGACATCGCGATCGCGCAGCCAGGACATCGCGGACGGATGCACGCCCGCACTGAGGAAGTGCGGGTCCCACACACCGAGGACGTTTCGTCGTCGGACGTGGCCGCTGCGGAGGAGCACGATGTCCCCGGCGCCGACCCGCACGCCTTGCGCGGTCTCGACCTTCTCGAGCTCAGCCCGGTCGACCGCGGTCCCGGGCTCGAGCCACTCGATGCCCCGGTGTCGTGGGACATCGAGCAGGACGCCGCGGCCGATGATCCCGTGAGCGGCCGTCATGATCGTCCCTCTCGTGCCGCCGCGCGACGTGACAGAGCCCTGAGGCACCCCGTTGTACAGCTTTCCGCGGAAATCGCAGTGACAGAGGGCGTCCATGTGGGAGCAGGCTTTGCCGTGGAAGTCGCTCCCAATGAAGTCGGCATTCGTCTGCGGCTCACCCGGATCCCGGTCCCCGAGTTGGGTCACGTAATGGAGCGCCGGGCGCGGATTGTCGGGCCCGGCCACGGTGTTCCAGTCGAGGGCCATCGACACCGTTCGTCCGCTCTTGACGAGGCGCGCGGCGGCGACGACGCGGCCGGGAGTCAGCAGGTTCAAGGTGCCCCGGTCGTCCTCGGGGCCCCACCGGCCCCAGTTGCTCACCGCGCGCACCATGCCCTCGAACTCCGCCAGCGATACGGTCGGATGATCAGCCCAGACCCGCGTCCCGTCCATTCCTATGGACCTCCCTGTGGGGCAGTGTGCGCTGACGACACCGTTGACCGCAGCGCCGCCGGGGAGACCTCAACGGGCTGGTCCACCCGGCCAGTTCCTGGCCCTCCCCGCGCGCGGCTCATCGATCCGCCGCGTCTGGCGCAACGGCCGCCTGTTGCCCCGCGAGAATGCCGGCCCGCGCCTGCCGGCGCGAGGCAAGTCCGGCCAGGCCCACGGCGATCAGGAGCGTGGTGCCGTTGAACAGCGGCTCGACGAAGAAGGAGCTCCCCAGCTGCTCGATCCCGGAAATCCCGACCGCGAGCACCATGACCGCCACGATGGTGCCCCACACGTTCACGCGGGCCGTCCGGAAGGCCGTCGATCCCAGCAACGCGCCGACGAACGACGGCAGCAAGTAGTCGGGGCCGACGTTGCTTTGTCCGACTTCGAGCTTGGCGCCGAGGACGACGCCGGCGACGGCGGTGATGAGGCCGGAGGCCCCGAACGCGAGCACGACGTAGCGGCTCTTCGGGATGCCGATGAGATGCGCCGCCCGCGGATTCGCGCCGATCGCGTAGACGTAACGGCCGATCGGCAGATACTCGAAGCCGAGCCACAACGCGATGGCCAGGACGAGGACGTAGAGGGCGGGGGCCGGTACGCCGAGGACGACGGCGTCGCTGATCGCGGTGAAGCCGGCGGGCAACCGCCCGACGATCTGCTGGCCGCCGGTGTAGGCGATCGAGATGGCGTAGAGAACGGATCCAGTGCCGAGGGTCGCGATGAACGAATCGATCTGTGCCGCCTCGACGAGCACGCCGTTGATGATGCCGATGGCCAGGCCGGCCGCGCAGACGAGGCCGACGGCGATCGGCCAGCGCAGCCCGGCCTCCACCTGCAAGCCGATGGAGAGGATGTGAGCGAGGCCGACGGCGTACCCTACGGAAAGATCGAATTTGTTGGCGGCCAGGGGGATCATCTGGGCGAGGGAGACGAACGCGACGATCGACTTGTCGCTCAAGATCGAGCGGAACGTGAGCGCGGTCGGGAACGTGGACGGGAGTAACAGACAGAAGAACCCGATCAGTGCGAGGGTCACGAGGAAGAGACCGTAGCGCGTCAACAGATCGCGGCCGAGCGCCACGCCACGGGCCACGGCCGCTCGGGCCTTCGTCAAGCCGGCGATTGACGGCGCCGTCATCGAAGGCCTTCGGCGCTCGCGAGCTCGATCAGTCGGGGAAGCGAGATCTCGTCACGAGCGAGCTCCCCCACCATCTCGCCGCGGTTGAAGACGAGGGCGCGATTGCAGAGGTATGTGATCTCCTCGAAGTCGCTCGAGAGAATCAAGATGCAGCACCCAGAGGAGAGCGCGTCGTTCATGAGGGCGTAAATCTCCGCCTTGGCGCCGACGTCGACGCCTTGCGTCGGTTCCTCCAGCACAAAGACGGGGCAGGGCGTGGCCAGCCCTCGCGCCAGGACACACTTCTGTTGGTTGCCGCCGCTCAGCGTCGCAATCACGCGCTCGGGATCGGCTGGCCGAACGCAGAATCGCTCGATCAGGTCCAGGGCCCGGCGTCTCTCGACCCGATGGAGGAGGAAGCTGAAGGGATGCCGCCCGCTCGTGGAGGGATTCAGGAACAGGTTCTCGCGGACCGAGAGACTCGGGGCGAGACTCTCTTCCTGGCGATTGCTCGTGATGAAGGCGATTCCGGCGGCGAGCGCCTCGCGGGGGGACGACACCCGGACGGCCCGGCCGCGGACGCTGATCTCGCCGCCAAGGAGAGGGCCGGCTCCGGCGAGGGCGCGGCCCAGGAGCTGATGGCCGGCCCCGCGCAGCCCTGCCAGGCCGACGAGCTCCCCCGCCATCACCGAGAACGAGACGGGCTTGAGATGGTCGAGCCGGACGCCACGGAGTTCCAGGAGCGGCTTCGACGCAGGGCGCGGCGCGCGCATGAAGACATCGGAGAGTGGCCGGCCGACTATCCACTGGACGAGCGCGCCGGCCGAGGTCGCGGCGACCTCGCTGACGGCGACGAGGCGGCCGTCGCGCATGACGGCTACCTGGTCGGCGATCCGGAAGACCTCGTCGATGCGATGCGTCACGTAGATCATTCCGACACCGCGATCGCGGAGCGGACGGAGGGCGTCGAAGAGCCGCTCGACATCGGCCGCCGGCAGACTCGCCGTCGGCTCATCCAGCACGAGGAGATCGACGTCCATCGCTAGCGCCCTGGCGATGGCGACGAGCGATCGCTCAGTGCGCGACAACTCGGAGACGGTCGTCGTCAGATCGATTGTCAGACCGACCTGCTCGAGCGCGTTCCTTGCGGTCTCTTGGGTCTTCCGCCAGTCGATGAGCCCGAGGCGCCGCGCGTATCCACCGACGAGAGCGATGTTCTCCGCGACGGTCAAGGAGTCCACGAGTCCGTGATCCTGGTGGATGAAGGCGAGACGCCGCTTGTCGCGACGATGGTCGACGAGCCGACCGTCGAGCAGGATGACGCCGCGGTCGGGTTGGAAGACGCCCGCCAGCAGCTTGATGAGCGTCGACTTGCCCGCGCCGTTCTCGCCCAGCAGAGCCAGGATTCGCCCGCGCTCGACGGTGAGGGAGACGTGATCGACCGCCTGTGTCCCCCCGAAGCTCTTGCAGAGGCCCTGGAACTCGACCAGCGGACGTGATCCCGCAGGAGTTGCCCTGCGGCCCACCGGATCACACGCCCCGAGGACCGTCACTCCGCGCTCACGCCCGGGCGAGTTACAGAGGACCGACGCTCGCGGCCAGGGCGGCGCGGACGGATGCTCCGATCGATATGCGGGTTTGATCCGGGATCCCCGGATAGCTGAGCGGGCCAGAGGGCGCCCCACCAATCCCGTCCGCCCGTACGCAACACGTCAGACCGGCCGTTTTCGAAGGATCAGCGCCGCCGACTGGGCACGTTCGAACGCGTGCCGCCGGTGACCACCCGCCTCACAGCCACTTCCCCCGCGTCGCCCCGCTTCTCGTCTCATCCCTCGGTGTGTCCCGTCCTTCGATCGGGTCGGATGCCAGGCGTGTCGTTCGATGCGCCAGAGAATCTGCAAGAACAGGCGCCGTGTCAAGTGGCTATCGGCCAGTGGCTATCGGCCAGCCTCAGGATGAAGTCCCGAGCGTGTCGGACGAGCTGCCGGCCGATCTTGAGGAGTCGCCGCTGGAGACTGGTCCGTGACCAACTTCGGTTGGCGAGAGGCTGGAGGAGCCGGCGCGGGAGGTCGCCGAGCGACCACACCGAAGAATCCGGGAGTTGGTCGGTGACAGTCGGCCTGAGGAACTCGCCGCCGGTCCTCGGCCGACGCTCTTCCAGTCGTTTCGCGGGTCGCAGAGCGTCAGTCCGGTAGTCCCTCCTACCCCTGCCGTTTGGCACACGTACCCCTTGAGGGTGCCCTTCCGGCATGTCCGCGAAGCCCCAGCTCCTGGAGATTTTCTTGAAAAGATCGACGGTTACTACCTTGGCTCTCTCCTTGCTCCACCAGTGCAGCAGGACCAGATCAGGCCAGGCCGACAAGGAGGCACGCGCCGATGGCGGACGAGGAGCTCCGGCTGATTCCTCGGGTCGAGTTTGCGACCCGGCATTTCCCGCAGTCCAGCTGTACGGGTTGCTACTTCCTCAAGACCTGCACCGCACTCCTATCGGCTTCCTACGTGCAGATGGCTGGCGACTTCTGGCTCGTGCGCGGCGACAACGGAGAGTGCGCTCGGAAGTATTCGGACCCGCCCCCTGACCTCCAGACGCTCCGACGGCGCGAGATGAATCGTCTGTCCTCGATGTCCGGCGAGGAGCCCGCCGGCGTCGCGGCGAAGCGGCGAGTGTTGCCGGCGAGGGAATAGATGCGCCGCGATCCCCGGGGCTCAGATCAGAGTGGGACGTGCCCGATCCGCATCGGGCGGAGCGACCCAAGCGGGTGTGACAAGCCGCAATGGGCGCGCACGACGACGTACTCCTGTTGCGGATACCGTGTGACCGGGACGCTGCGGTGGCCTCCCCGCTGCCGATACTGCGGCCGGGAGATGGCTGGACGCGGATGACCCTCCTCGAGCGCGTGGTCCTCGCGGCGGGACCGGGTCTCGTGGCTCCGATCCTCGCCTTCGGGTTGTCGACGGCCGCCTCGCTCGAGGTTCGCACCTGGCCCTCACCGGTCGACGGGTGGCTCCAGACAATGTGCGAGGCGGACGGCGGGCGGTGGGTGGGCTACATCGGCGCCCCCGACGCGCCCTGCATCGCCAACGTCCGGCTGATGGGCGCGGACAGCACGGTGTCCCGAGCAGATGTGCGGGACTAGCCCCGCCCCCCAATGATGGACCTCGTGGCGGCTCGCCCCGAGACGCGCGCCTCCGTCAGGCAGATCCTCAGAGGCCAGCGGGCATTACGGAACGGCTCCGGACAGGTTATCCTAGTTGAGCGAGGAGGAAACACATGGCCGAGTGCAAGCACGGTTTGAAGCTCGGTTGCTCATATTGTCACGCTAGCCCAACGGCAGTGGTGAGACAGCCGGCGAAGACGAGGCGCACCCGGGCCAGCACCCCTCGCCTCGCGGAACAGATGAATGATCGCATGACCGCGCTGAAGCGGCGGCTGCGAGAACTCCGGGGCGAGTGACCGCTCGCAGGCTCCCGACCGGACGTGCGCGCCGGTCGAGCCTGGATTGATTCGACCGCCCGATCAAGTGGCCAGAGTGGGGTCATAGGCAGCGCGTGATTCCGCTCCGCAAGCACGAAGAGAACCTGGTCCATATTGGAAATCCCGACTAAGCTATAGGAGCGCGGCGGCGTGGCGGAGGCACCATCAACATGGAAGTTGCGCGAGTCGGGATCGTCGGCGACTTTGATGCTGGGTACGAAATTCATCACACCTCGGACCGGGCGCTCGCGCAGCTCGGTCTTCGCCCTCAGTGGGTAGCCAGTAGCGAGGTGTCGGCCCAGCGACCCGAGGAGCGTCTGGCCGGGTACGCCGGTCTCCTGATCGCGCCCGCAAGCCGTCCGTACCGGAGCATCGCGGGTGTGCACGCTGCGATCCGCTTCGCGCGCGAACGAGGGGTGCCGCTCGTCGGCACCTGAGGCGGCTTTCAGCACGCGATCGTCGAGTTCGCGCGCAACGTCCTCGGGCTCGAGGATGCCGATCATGCCGGGACAAACCCACAAGCCGAGCACCTCGTCGTCACCCCGCTCAGCTGCTCCCTGGTTGGGATAGAGCAGCCTGTGACGGTCATTCCGGGTACGCGGGCTGCCGCACTCTACGGTGCCGAAACGGCTCTCGAGGACTATCGATGCAACTACGGCGTCAACCCGGCTTATCACGAGGCTCTCGAACAGGCTGGGCTCAGGCTCAGTGGGCTGGGTGAGAACGGCGAGCTTCGTATCGTCGAGCTTCCCGCTCACCCCTTCTTCGTTGCCACGCTTTTCTTGCCCCAAATGCGATCGACTCCGAGACGGCCGCACCCGATACTCGCCGGCTTCGCCGCCGCCGTGGCGAGGCGGACGGCCTCCGAGAACTAGCCCGGGCCGCGGACGCCGCTATGGCGTCGGGCTGACGCCGACACTGGCAGAAGCTTCAAGGGTCATACCCGACTAACAGGCGGCCGCGCGCCAGCCCCCTCATCGCGCGGCGAGGCGGTCGCCGCGGCGGATGTCGGCCGATTCGGTAACGATGTCGGAGCCCGCACCCGTGGCCCTTCCGCTAGAACCTTGTGACTGCTGCAAGGGTGAGCTGGGCAGGATCTTCGACGTCTTCGGCGCCGCCCGGCGACCGTCCGTCCACAGCCCTCACCGGCCCCAGGGTTTCCCCTGTGTAGGTGAAGGGCGCTGTCGCCTAAGAGGATCCCCATTCCCTCGCGGAGAGGTCTCGCGCGTCGTCCGCGACATTAGGCGTCCAGCAGGCGGTAGAGCCGCAGCGGGCGCTCGACGTTCTTCAGTTCGCGCACGCCCAGATCGTCCGCCGGCGGCCGCGGATCGAGACGCGTCAGGGTGCTCTCGCTGACGACGATCTGCCCGCCCTCAGCCATGCTGGCTAGCCGCGCGGCGATGTTGGTGGTGAGGCCAGAGGCCGTGTAGGTCCAGCGGGTGCCCGCGCGCCCCTCGATCTTGGTGGCGCCGAGCAGGGCGAGTCCAGTATTGACCCCGACGTGCATGACCAGTGGATCGAAGCTGCCGGCCAACTCGGCGTTCAGCTCGTACGCCCGCCGCTGGATGGCTTGGGCCGCTCTCACCGCCGCCCGCGGGTGTTCGCCCTCGTGGAAGATCACCATGAGTCCGTCGCCGGCCGTTTCGTTCACATCGCCGCCGTGGCGGACGATCTCGTCGAGGAAGGCGCCGAAGTAGCGCTCGACCAGCGCGTCCAGGGTGTCCTGGGGCAGCCGCGAGCTGAGCCGTGTGTAGCCGGTGATGTCGGCGAACAGCACCGTCACCTCCGTCTCGCGCTTGTCAAGCGACGGCGCCTCGGGCGACTCCTCGATGAGTTGGCGCACTCGCTGGGGCACGAACTTGGCCAGGTTGGTGCGGATCAGCAGGCTGCGCTCCAGCTGCCGCGCGTACTCGACCACCTGGCGGTGGGCCTCGGCGTTGGCGACCGCAACCGCCGTCTGGTCAGCCAGCGTCTCCAACAGCGCTAAGTCCTCCGCGGTGTACGGCGCTTCTGAGCGTTTGGGACCGAGCAGGAGCAGGCCATGCAGCCTCTCCTGGAAGCGCAGGGGAACCACGACCTCGGCCTCGAGCGCCCGATAGGCGCCGAGCGCCGCCGACGCCCAGGCGGCGAAGTCCGGATCGGCGGCAAGCTGGTAGCGCGAAAGCGCAACGGTGGCGATGCTCAGCACCGGCGCCAGCGCTGCCGGAGGAGTGCCCGCCAGCAGCCGCGGGTTGGTCGCGTGCAGGGTGGCTTCGATCGCCTGAGTGAGCCGACGTGTGATCTCATCGAGATCGAGCAGGCCTGTCATCGAGCGTGCGAGCGTCTGAAACGTGCGCGCGGCGTCGTAGCGCTCGCGGAAGAACGTGCGGTCTACCGCCCGCTGCAGCCGCTCGCGCACCGGGTAGAACCCCAGCGCCACCGCGAACATGAACGCGCCGAAGAACCACGGCGAGCGGGCCAGATCGGCCTGGGCCAGTACCGCGCTAGCGCCGGCCAGCGCCAAGGCGTAGCTGCCCGCGATCAGCACGGCCAGCGCCGTGTAGACGACTGAGCGGCGGATGACGAGGGCGGCGTCGAAGAGGCGATATCGGACGGTGGCGTAGGCAATGGCCAGGGGGTAGAGCAGCACCAGCGCCGAACCGATTTGTGGATCCACCGGCGGCGGGTACGTCATGGTGAGCGGCAGCAGCATCAAGCCGAGCCAGAGACCGAGCCCGAGGCCGATGCCGAGCAGCAGCACCGTCGTTTGCTGGTTGACGAGCGGGGAGGCGGCGCGACGGCGAGTGTCCAGCAACGCGAGGATCTTAATCGGGAAGGACACCAGCGCGAGCGCCACCTGGAAATCGAGGGCCAGCGGATAGAGCGGGCCCGCCTCCAGCATCGCTGGCGCCGTTGTGCCGACGAACGCGAAGGCGATCGTGAAGACGACGCCGACCGCCGCCGCTGCCCAGTAGAGCCGCGGGATGAGGCGATGGCGCTCAAGCCAGGCCTGGCGCACCGGATTCGCCGGATAGGTCAGGAAGAGGATCCAGCCGTGGACGGAGAGCAGGATCGGAACGAATCCGAGGATGGCCCGCCCGTACTTGTGCGGGCCGAGCAGGCCCTCCGGAATAGCGGCGTTGGCCACCGCCCACAGGCACATGTAGACGAGAAATCGACGGTTCGGCGTGGCGGCCCGGTTCTGGACGAAAACGACGACGCCGACCAGCAGCATGACCGCCGAGACGAGGAAGTAGCCGCCAAAGTGGCGGACCAGATCCATCCAGGTGAACGGCCGAACCGCCAGCGTCAGGCCGAAATGCCGCCCGTCGCGTTCGATCTCGTAGCTGACCGGCGCTCCGGAGCGCTCGATGCGCGACGCCAACGTGATCGGCGAGGCGCCGTCTACGGTGACGATGCGGTCGCCGAACCTGAGGCCGCCAGCGACGGCGTCTGAGTCCACCGGGACGATCCGGTGACCCAGGGTGAAGAGAAAGCCAGGGAACGGACGGCCGACGTCGGCGACGAGGGCGCCGAGGAGACCGAGCACCATCAAGGCGCTCGCCACCGCCAGCAAGGCGAGGCGCTGCTGCTCACGCCCGCTCATGGACCGGTTAGGTACGCCAGCCAGGGTGCCCCTCCACGATGTTCTGTGATCGGAGACCCGTCTCTGGCGAGGAACACGATTCGGGCAGCCATTCCCACGCTAGGCGCGATGCCCAATCGCCTGAACGCGCCCGGAAACCGACTCTGCTGTCCGCCTCGATCCTCTCTGGTCTCTGCATGACGTGCTGCGCGAGGAACGGTAGCATGGGGCGAGCGGCCGCTGCCATGGGTCAATCGGCGCGGCTATGCCTGGGTCCGGCCTTGAGCGGCGCTCAGTACTTCTACCAGCAGCTGGTCGAGGTGGCTCGCGACAGGAGATCCAAGCGATCCTGAGCCATGACGGCCGGGACCTGATCGAGGCCGGAGTCCTGGTGAAGTCCTCAATGGCGTGGCCGTACCCAACGCCAGTGGAGCCCCGCTCCCGACCCGTCACCCTGCCCGAGGCTGACGGTTAGAGCGCCCGATAGACCTCCGTCTCGAACTTCCCCAGCAACTCGATCGCAGTTGCGTCGTAGAACGGGAGCACCTGAGACAGGAAGACGCCGCTCACGCGCTTGGTCGGGTCGATCCAGAAGTAGGTATTTGCGAGACCGGCCCACGCCAGGCTGCCAGCCGAGCGGCCACTCGACGTCTGCTGGCTGTTGATCAGAAAGCTCAGGCCCCACTTCTTGCTCATTCCCGGGAAGAGCTCGACGTCGTTCGAAAGCGTCGGGGCCGCGGTTCTGAACACGGGGACTTCGAGGGCGCCGATGTGATTTTGCGACATGAGCGCCACGGTCTCCGGGCGCAACACCTGGGCGCCTCTGAAGCGGCCGCCTTGCATGATCATCTGCGTGAAGGCCAGGTAGTCCCTGGCGGTGCCGTAGAGCCCTCCGCCGCCCATGAGGAACTCCGGCTCCTGCGGGATCTCGAACTGAATCGGCGCCAGCGCGCCTTTCTCATCCCGCTGATGCACGCTCGCCAGCCGCGTGCGCTGCGACGGCGAGATCTGGAACGAGGTATCGCCCATGCCGAGCGGATCGAAGATGTTCTCCCGGAAGTACTGCTCGAGCCGCGTGCCGCTGACGGCCTCGACCATCTTGCCGGCCCAGTCGATGCTGATCCCGTACTCCCACCGGTCGCCCGGATCGAACATCAACGGAGTGGTCAAGGCGGCGTTCTTGCAACTGATGATCCCAGGTGTGCCCGTGACCTTCTCGTACTCGCCAATCGCGGCGTCCCAGAGGTCATAGCCGAACCCGGCCGTGTGGGTCAGCAGGTGCTCGAGCGTGATCGGCCGTTTCGGGGCCCGGAGGCGCGGCTTGCCGGCGGCGTCGAAGCCCTCTAGGACCTTGGCGGCGGCGATCTCGGGAACCACCTCGCTCGCCGGCTGCTCGAGGCTGAGCTTGCCCCGCTCGACGAGCTGCATGGCCGCTGTCGCGGTGATGGCTTTGGTCATCGACGCGATCCACACGACGGTATCGGCCGTCATCGGCGCTTCCTTACCAAGCTCCCGCTTGCCGAAAGCCCCCTCGTAGACAATCGCCTTGTCGGTCGCGGCCACCACGACAACGCCCGGCATCGCCTTCGTCTCGACGGCCCGGCTCAGGGCGTCGTCGACACTCCTGAGACCGTTCTTACCCAGGGCCGGCCTGCTGAGGACCAATGGCCCGGACGCGAGCGCACCAGCGCCGGCGGCGCCCTTGAGAAAGGCTCTTCGGCTAAGCGTGGGAGTCATGACACACCTCGTTTCAGGCGGCGGCTCGCCCGCCGCAGCGACGAGCGGTGAAGAGCAGTACGGATGTGCTCGGGTCGGCTCCTGGTCGGACACCACCCCTTCTCCCGGTCGGCGGGAGTGCGATCAGACCGAAGAAGCCAAGCGAGCGGGTGGACTCGGCAAATCACGAGCCGCAACCGAGGCCGTTCCGGTCAGAATAGTCGCAATCGCCCAGGTGCCAGTCCAGAGCTCGAATGCGGGCGCCGAAGGACAACCGAGAAGCCTGTGCAGGACCATCGCCTCGCCTCCACCCATGAGGATGGTGAAGCGACTCTAGTCTCCCGCCCGGGGGGATGTCAACGGCCTTCTTGACGCCTCTCTTGACCGCTCCTGCCCGGAAGGCTGCGCCATAGTGGAGCCCAGGCGAGCACGAAGGCTCTGAAGCAGGCCAACCCCTTGTCATTCGCTCGCTCGTCGCCCGCGGCTTCGCCAAGCCCACGCCCGACTGGAATTCGGGTGCGCAGCCTCCGGTTCGACCACGCGTTGACCTTGTCCGCCCGCACCCGCACCCACGAGCGAGACCGTCAGGCCGAGCGCCGACGAAGTTTTCACATTCATGAAGTGGCGATCTCTCCGGCCCGGGGACGACGAATCCGTGAACCGCTGCGAATCTGTACCACTATGGTGAAGAAGCTTTGTTCGCCTTCCAACCGAGAGCCGCGACATGAATAAACGCCCACAGTGCGTCAGGATGGGAGGCCCACGCTCGGAACGCGGCTGCCATCGCCTCGAGCTCGGCGCGCGACGCGTATCCGTACTCAACCGCGCGCTCCCCCATAGGGGAGGTGAGCAGCCGCTCCGCGTAGGACTGTCCCCACTCGGCCGTCTCGGTACGCGTGGCGTAACACCACACGGTGGCCGTGATCTGGAGGTCCGAGACACCGGCGGCGTTGAACAGCGCGCGGATCTGGCGCCCCATCTGCGGCTCGCCACCGTTCTGGTACCACGTTCGCTGGTGCACCTCTACAAAGCGGTCGATCCAGGGATCGCGGGGCCAGTACGCCACCGTGCCCCAATCAACATCTCGCACCGCGACGAGGCCACCCGGCCGCACGACGCGAAGCATCTCGCGAAGCGCAGCCCCGCGCTCGCGAAGGTGCTGGAACACTTGGTGGGCGTAGGCTACGTCAAACGAGGCGTCGGGGAACGGAAGGTCGTACACGCTCGCCTCCTCGTAGCGGAGGTTTTCGAGCCCTCGAGCGGTGGCCTCGCGGCGGGCCGCGTCGAGCGTTTCGCGGGAGAGGTCCAGGCCGATCACTTGGCCGGGGGCGAGCCGTTCAGCTAGGCCTCGAGTGATGCTTCCGGGGCCGCAGCCCACATCGAGAAGCCGCATCCCAGGCCGTAGCTCGGGTAGGAGGAATGCCGCGGCCTCCTCGGCCGTCCGCAGAGCGTGCTGCCGGAGCACCGCCGGGGCGTGGCCATGCGTGTACTTCTCGTGTCTGAGAGGCTCGTCGGTCATGCCCATCCTCCCCAGCCCGCCCCGCCGCCCCTTACACCACGGGCTGGCGAATCAAATCCGAAACCTGCAGCGCGCTCGTCTTGTTGATCCCAATGCGGTCGCCTGGCACTCACCAGAAGCCAGGCGGAAACGTTGACAGGGGGCCGGCAGGAGGTTGCCAACTGAAGCCTGGGGCTGCCAGAGACTCGACCCGATCATCGATCGCTGGCGGACAAGAGCGCGACCTGGGAATGCCGCTAGAGCATCCGAGACATCCGTGCAAGAAGAAGAGACGGAATGGCCGGGCGAGCTAAATCCTAGCCATCGGCATCCAGCCCGACGGCGGCGGGAGATTGGAACGAGTAATAGCTCATGCCATTCACGGGCGCAGACTGCCTGAACCCGAACTAGTTGTCTGGGCTCGCAGTGCCGCTGATAGAGACAGTCTCCTGCGCGCCGGAACTTTCGGTGACGATCAGCGTGCTCGTGAAGGTGCCATAGGCGACCGGGTTGAAGGTCACTGTGACGGTGCAAGTTGCACCTGCCGATAAGATGGATCCGCACGTGTTCCCCTGCGCGAGAGAGGGATCGCCGCTCATGGCGATTCCTGCGAACCCGACAGAGGCGCCGCTGGTGTTAGCGACGGTCACAGGCTGGCTGGGGCTATCGCCTGTAGTGTAGCCGGAGAAATTGAGCGTTGCCGGGGACAGGCTAAGGTGGCGCGGCAGGGTGCCTGTTCCCGCGAGCGTTACGTTCTGCGACGCGCCCAAGTTGCCCGAGTCGTCATTGAGGGTCAGGAGCCCGGTCGCCGGACCGGTGACCGTAGGCGCAAAGGATACACTGGCGGTACAGCTTGCTCCCGCAACGAGGCTGTTCGGGCAATTGTTTGTCTCAGCAAAGTCGCCACTCGCCGAAATGCTGGAAAAGTTCAGCGGGCTGCCCCCGAAGTTGGTGATTGTGACGGGTTGGGAATTGCTTGAGGTTCCGATATCCTGGTCGGCGAAAGTCAAAGTTGCCGGTGAAAGGCCGATTGCGGAGGGACGTGGGCTCGGCACAGGGACCGGAGTCACGCCGAAGACATAGTAGGAGCCAACTGGGCCAATCGTACCCGAGGAGGTGAGCACCCCTGCCATGTTATCGACGAGCCTTACGCCTCCCCCTCCAGTGAAAACGGTTCCACTTGAATCGACCGAAATGCTGTTCAACCCGCTGCTGCCGCTGAGATACAGGGAAGTCCAGTTGGCTCCCGTCATGTCGTCCACTCGAATCACTGCGGGTGCGTAGTACTCGTTGTCGGCGACGTAAATCTTGCCCGCGGAATCCAGTGCGACGGCCACGGGAGAATAGAACGAATGGCTCACTCCGTTCACGGGTGGAGACTGCGTCAGCACCGTCCAGTTCGTGCCGTTCATGTCGTCTATGCGCACGATCCGCTGATTTCCAGTGTCCGCAACATAGATGCGATTGCGCGCGTCGACCGCCACCGACACGTATGAGGCGAACTGGCCAACACCACTTCCGACGGTGCCATAGGAAATCCAGTTCGTGCCGTTCATGTCATCCATGCGTACAATGCGGGAGTTTCCGGTATCCATGACGTAGATTTCGCCGGCGGAATCAACAGCAATGCCGGAGGGGTCATAGAACTGGCCCGGATCGGAACCACACGTGCCCCCATACGAGGTCCAATTCGTGCCGCTCATATTGTCGATGCGGACGATGCGGCAATTGTACGTATCAGCGACGTAGATTCTGCCGGTAGGATCGAGCGCAATGCCATAGGCGCCATAAAACTGGCCTACGCCGCTGCCCTGACTGCCAAATGAAACTTGGTTTGTGCCCTGCAGGTCGTCGGAACGGAGAATCTGCTCGCTATCCGAGTAGTAGAGCGGCGAGTAGGCGGAATTATAGGCCGTTGTTCCCCGGGCTGCAGCGCCGCCAGTTCCAAATCCCTGATAGGTAACGCCGGTGATCGCTTGAGCCGAGCCATTCACGGTCCACGTGCCGCTGATGTAGCCCGTGAAGCTGTAACCGCAGGTGACATGACCGCCCCGCCCGCCGCCTGCACAACTTTCCGTGAATGTGGCACTCGTAAAGCTCGCGCTTAGGGTCATGGTCCCGTCATTTGAAACATAGATAAAGCTGCCGCCAGCGCAACGGGCCGGGGCGGTACTGGGGCAGTTAATGGTCAGAGTGCCGGAGGGAGCGGCAACGTTCGAGTTGATCATCACGCCAGCACTGACCCGTGTTGAGCCACCGGAATTGGAAAAACCACCTTGATCGGCGTACGCCATGTGAGTCCAGCAGGCTAAAAGAGCGAGAACAAGCGTCTTCTTCATTTAGGCCCCTCATGCCTATCTGGTTGACTCGGAGCCACATAGCATCTTGTAGGTGGGAGGTCTTGTCAAGAAGAATGAATGCTGTAGCGCAGTGAAAATGTCATGGGTCTTCTCTACCGCGGGCCAGAATGGCGGCTGGAGCTCGCTGGGTCGGAGGGCAGCTCACCTCGCGGCGAGTGGACGCCTAGGCGGTCGGACGGTGATCATCAGGGCGCCTCGATCACCCTGCCCAAGACAGCTCTGCTCGATACCCCCGGGGGTGACATTCTCACTGAACCCCGACAGAGCAGACGTATTTCATGGCCGCCTTCTATTTCTTGATGGCGAAGTCCGCCTCGTCAAAAATCTGACGGATCTCAATCACGTCGCCTTCGTCGGCGGGGCACCGCTGCACCCATTTCACGAGCTCTTCTTTTGAGTTGGCCTCCACCATCCAATAACCGCCCAGCACTTCTTTCGTCTCGATGAACGGCCCATCGGTCACCGTCGGCTTCCCTTTGCCGAACGAAACACGCGCGCCGGTGTTGAGCGGATGAAGGCCGTTCAGCGAGAGGATTTTGACGGCCTTGCCAAACTCCTCATTAAAGCGGGCCATCTTTTCAACCTTCTTTGGGTCAGGCACAAAGCCGGGGTCCAACTTCTTATTGCCTCTGTAAACATTGGGGATCATCAGCATCATGAATTGCATAGGTCTTCTCCTTGGTTTTTATTCTAGTCCTGCACCCTTAGTCGTTTGGCGGCCCCAAAATTCGACACACATCCAAACTATTTTTTTCGAGCTCCTGGAGCCGCCGTTCTAAATACCGCCGCTCCGGTTCTTGTTGGCTCATACTCAGGGCTTTTCGATTGGCTGCCTGGGCCTCCGGCGCCTGTCCGAGACGCATTCGTATTGTGTAGATCACCAGATTTCGGTGATCGAAGAGGGAGTATAGATGACGGCCCTCAACGACGCAATCGGCCATACGACCCGCCGACATACCCACCGCACACAATCCGAAGCCGAGCGGTGCCCTCTATGCGGCAGCCCAATTTCAGCCGCGATACCCATTATGGCCGGGTGGATTTAACTCGACTGCCTCATAGTGTGTGTATGGTCATCGCTGGCGTCGATCCGTCGTGGGAGCGGCCCGCCGCTTGTCAGATAGACCCCGGCAGAGATCAATACGATTGCCACCCAACCTATGTCGCTCGGCCATTCTCCAAGCAGCGGTATCGCGATGAATGCAGTGAGCGCGGGCACCAACGCACCAAAGGCCGCGCCTCCTGAAGCGCCAAGGATTGCAACCGACCGAACATAAAGAACCAGGGAAACTATCGTCACCACGATGCCCTGAAATACGGCCTGAACGGTGAGGTCGGCGACTGGTATCTGCGCAAGGTGGGTTGGCGACGTTGCGAAATAAATAGGCAGCCAGATCACCAGTGATCCCGTAGAGACAAGGGCTGCGGCGTGAATTGGATCAAGTTTCGCATGCCGCGTGAGCACTGTGAACACTGCCGTCAAAAACGATGCTACGAGGAATAGCGCATCTCCGAAGGTGCGGGAGGGATTCCAGTCCGTGCCAGCCGCTTCTGTGTGCCAGCCGATTATGATAAGAGCGCCTGCCACTACGAGAAAAAGCCCTACCTTCCGCGCTCTCGAAAGCTGTTCGCGCAGAAGAGTCGCCGCGATCAGGGCCACGAACAGCGGCATCACGGCCGGATTGAGAGCGCCCCCATCATAGGCCGGGGCGAAATGCAAGCCTTCCGCCGCCACCAGGACATATGGTGCGCCATTTCCAGCGATAATCCCGGTCAGCCCGAGCCACCCCAGGCGATCGAGAGCGAGGCCGCGCCGCACCACGATCGGCGACAGGAGGAGACCTGCTACTCCAAATCGCAAAGCCACGATGTCCCAAGCATCCAGGCTGGTCGTGACGGCTAACCGCGTCATGGCGCTCCAACCGGCCCAAATGGAAGCCGCAGCGAAGCCGAACAGCACCCCTTTGAGGTAATTCGGACTCTCTGACTGCATCTGGGACTCCGATCTTAGTGGCTCTACTGATCGTTCGTGCGGTTCCCGCTTTCCTCGGGCACGCCGATGCCGAAGGTCTCCAAGAAACCTCGCTTTCCAGACGCGGTGACGATCACGGCGCGGCTGTGCTTCATCCTCTCGGTCCAGCCGAGATCAAAGCAGCGTTTCGTGAGCGCGGCCCCTACTGCGCCCGCTATGTGTGGCCGTCGTTCGGTCCAATCGAGGCAGAGTCGGCAGAAGTGGCGGCGGGTCGAACTCAGCGCGGAAAGGTCGATCCCGAAGTCGGTGAGAAAACGGGTGCCTGCTGTGGTGATTTCAGCGGCTTCGTCGCTGAGCACGATATATTCGTGGGTAGTGAAGAAATGAGTGAGGTCCACGCTGAGACGACCGGCAAGGTGGTCGTAGCAGATTCGGGCCGCACTAAGCTCGCGTGCTTGGCGGGACAGAGGTCGGTATCGCGGTCTGTGTGCGAGCGCAACGGCCACGATCCCGTCGAGCATCTCTACGACTTTCGCCGATGCGAGCCGGAAATACCGATGCCGCCCCTCCCGGGTCACCGAGAGCAAGCCTGTCTCCGTCAGCTTGGCGAGATGCGTGCTGGCCGTCTGGCGTGTGACCCGCGCCGCAAACGCAAGCTCGCTGGCGGTCAGGGCACGGCCATCGAGAAGCGCCGAGAGCATCGTAGCTCTCGCAGGCTCCCCGACCAGCGCCGCTATCTCGGCGATGAGAGGGCCTGTAATCATCATGCCCTGTATAACACCCGATCCGGTCGGACGGGTCGGACGAACAGTTCGACCGTGATCGAAATGAGTTCCTGTTGCTGCCGCCTTGATGACCCGGCGGATTTTCCTCGATTTTGGCGGGTTATGTAGTTTACCGCTCGCCGCTTGCGATTCGGGCACCCCGAAGGAGGATGCCAGCCGGATTGCCATCTCGGTCGAAGACTAACTCGATACCCGCTTCTATCGAGGAACGTCCGGAATTCTTTGGCCCGATGCCGACGGTGGAACTCGCCGATGACCTTGCCCGTCTGGACCCCCTGTTCATCGAGATGGAGTACCCGCGCGATGGCGCGCCGGTGGTGGTCTCCAACGTCAGGCGCATCACCCGCTCCACGTCGGCGTCGCCGATGCCGCGCGGCGTGCCGGGCCGCGGCTCATCCAGCAACCCATCGAGGCGCTGGCGCGAGTCAACCACAGTAGAGGGTCTCTGCCCGGAAAAGTGCCCGTAAGCTTCCGAGCGGCGTCCTGGAGATCGGCCTGACTCATGATGTGACAGCGGTCGGACACGGTGCGGGTGCCACCTGGAGATACTGGCGGGCTTCAATTCCAGCAATTTAGGAAGCCATTAGTGCTCGTGTGTGTGCGCTCGCTGATCAGGCACACCGTGACCGACGTCCGGGCGATGTTCTCACCGATCTGTCGCTTGATGTAAGGCGCACTTACGCTGCTGATGGGCGCTCGGACGGATTCATCATAAAACTCGAGGTCGTAGTTAGAATTCGCGGCCAACAATCGACGGCCGTTTCACCTGTTCCCGGTCTTCGACAATAAAGCTCGGGAATACGTGGCTCGAACCGGTGGTCTGGTCCCGCCCCTTGCGAGCCAACCGGGAGGAAACCTTGGCTACGTGGAGAACATCGTCATGGAGTGTCGCTGGGACGAACGAGAAGTACGACGAGCTTCCCGATCTGGCGGCCGAGACCGAGGTCGCGATCGCTGAGCAACAGGGCTTTCGATTCTGGGCCACTATGGCGAAACTCCCCACCTCCGTCCCGCATTTCCCCAATGGGCTGTCTCCCCAATGGTTCCCCAATGGGTCTTGACACCCCATTTGGTCTAAGGGCACCATCCCGTCACCATCCAACGCCCCGGGGAGGCCGCTCCCTTGCAGGAGAGATTCAAGTCCACCGCCACGGGTGGAGGTGACAGCGCAGTGCAGCGACGCGGGCGCCGAACGCGGATCTGGCGGGAATCCGCCGCTGACCGCCGCTACGGCTCGGAACGCAGGAGGACGCGGATGAGAACATGGGCAACACGCTCGATCCCTGTTCTGGCCATACTCATAACCGCATCGCTCTCTCAATGGGCAAGCCCGCCCCTGGCGGCCGAACGGGAGGCGCCGACTCGCGGGATCGCGGGAATCGTCAAGGACGAGGCGGGACACCCATTGGCTGGAGCGTGGGTCACCGCGGTGAACACGACGACGACCAGCCGGCCTCGCGAGACCGTCGTGACGGATGAGAGCGGTCATTATGTGGTCCCAGACCTGCCAGGGCTCGGCCCCTACGAGATCCGGGTCCGCGTTTATGGATACGCCGACCGCTGGATCAAGAACGTCTCAGTGGGAGCGGTGGTCAACATCGAGTACGGATCACAGGACAGGCTCGGCAGCAAGGAGACGGCCGCCCAATATCCGGCCCAATACTGGGTTTCGCTGCTCGACTCCCCGTCCGATTCGAAGGTAAAGGCGGCGGGTTTCGCTGATCAGCGGGCTTGGATGGGCCAGCTCGCCATGAACTGTATGCTGTGCCATCAGTTGGGGACTTCGATCACGCGCCGGCCAAAAACCCGAGCGGAGTGGGATGCGGTCCTCAAGCTCGCCGGCAGCATGGACAATTTCGCGAACCTCCTGAACCGGGATTTGCTTCTGGACACGCTGGCTGGGTGGTCGGAAAAGATTCAGGGCGGGGCGCTCCCTCCGGAGAGCCCTCCCAAGCCCACGGGCAAGGAAGCGCGCTACATCCTCAGCGAGTGGGAGGTTGGGACGCCATTCTCCTACCAACATGACCTGGCCGCCGCGTATGTCTGGGATCCCACGATCGGGGCGGCGCCGCCGAAAGGGGCAGCCGGGAAGTGGATCTACACTGGCGACATCGGCTGGGGGACGATCTACGGGGTGAACACCGAGACCGGCCAGGTGAAGGTCTGGGACATTCCATTCGTTCCCGCCAAGAAGTGGGCCTTTCAGAGCTGGAATGTGTACCCGTGGAAATCGAACCCTCACACCTTGGAGGTCGACAAGGACGGCCGGCTCGTCATCTTGGCAGACATTTCCGACGAGGACGGCGCCGGCGTCTTCCCGGTCGGCAACCGGGACATCGTCATCTTTGACCCACGCACGGAATCCTGGATCCCCATCGTAACGAAGTGTGACACCCATACCGTCCGAATCGACCAACAGGGCCGATACTGGCTGAGCGGCAACATCGATCTCCTCTGTATGTACGATCCGTCCACCAAGACCGAGCGACAATGGAAGCTTCCGGTGGAGTTCAAGTCGATCGGTGGCTTTTTGTACGGCATCGACGTCGCCCCCGACGGGACGGTGTGGTTCAGCCAGCCTTGGGGTAACACCATCGGCCGGTATGATCCTGCGACGGACACCATCAAGCAGTGGGAAATCCCCGCGCCGGGCTTTGGGCCGCGCCGTCTGCGGACCGATTCGAAGGGCAACGTCTGGCTTCCCTTTGCGAACGGACATCTTGGGGTGTACGAGCCGAAGACGGAGCGGTTCCGCTTCTGGGCCACTCCAGGTCCGAAGAGACAGTCACCTTCTAGCAGCGCCGACTATCACTATAATCTTTTCGTGGACAGGACCGGGAACGCGGGCAAGCGCGATACCGTCTACATCAGCGGCACCGACTCAGACGGTATCATTGCGTTCGACCCCGAGACGGAGGCCTTCGTGACCTATCGGGTCCCGACCCTGGGGTTCTTCATCAGGGAGCTCGAGGCGTTCGACGGGGGAATCTGGACCGTCTACTCGAACGATCCCGCCAAGCATGTCGAGAAGGATCCGAATCAGGAGGCGCCGGTCCCGAGACTCGTCAAGTTGAAATTCCCCAGATAGGCGCAGAGGACATGGTGGCACGAGCGCGTGGTGTCCATGCTCGAAGAGACAGATCGCCAGATCGACAACGCTCGGGTACGGGTCACTCGCCACCGCCTGGCCCCGGGCGCCCATACGGGGTTCCATCGTCACGAGCATGATTACGTTGTCGTCCCGGTGACTGCCGGGCGCATGCGGATCGTGGAGGGCGGGAAGGAGCTGTTCTCAGATCTTTCGAGCGGCGTCGCCTATTTCCGCCCGGCCGGCGTCGAGCACGACGTCTTCAACGGCGGCGACCAGGAACTGGTCTTCGTTGAGGTCGAGATCGTCCGCTGAGTCTTACCGGCCGGTCTCGTCGGCGGTCCTGCGGCTCCCGGAGCGGTCGGCATCCCGCACATCCGTGCGCGGGCCGCTCAGGGCGGCAGGGAAGCCGGTACACTGCGAGCCCGCGATGATAGCGGGTGATCCGGCAGCATTCAGCTAAGAGCTGGTGCCTCTCCCGGCGAAGGCGTTCCCTGTAGTGGATTCCGCCTCCGCCCAGTTCCGGGGCTGATGTTTCGGGATGTCTATCGAAATACTGCGCCCATTAGACTTCGCGATGGCGTCCCGGAGGTCATACGCAGTCCCACCTCGGACACGCCCACGAAGAGCTGGCACAAAACCCTCGTCACGTCGCACCCGTCCAACACGCCAG
>QHRX01000332.1 GCA_003221455.1 Candidatus Rokuibacteriota bacterium | reverse complement strand
AGCGGTAGCCGCCCTGGTACCCCAAGCTGAGCCGGTTCCGGTGACGATTGGGCTCCCCATGCACAAACCCCCTCCGAAGCCTCCGCTCTCCCCTGCGTAGTCCGCCGTAACCTCATAGATTCGGCCACTAACAGTTCGGTTGGGCTGGGGTCGGCTCGCGCGCCCCTGCTGGGGCACCGCCCTCCAGCCAGGAGGAATCTGATCATGCTGAAGCGATTGATGTCATTCGTGATGGCGTTCGGATTGAGCGTCTGGCTTCTCCCGGGTCTCGCGTACTCCGGAGACGACGATGCAATTCGCCGAGGCCTGCAGGAGCATCTGCGACCGTCTCACATGGAAGCGGCGAATCCGGCGCTTGAGGGCTACGTGTTCAAGCCCGGGGCCGTTCTCGTACTTCAGGCCGAACGCGCGTCAGCGAAGAAGCTCCGCGTGATCCAGGCCAACACGAAGTCTCCGCCTTTCCACGTGCGGGACTATGCGGAGGTCACCGTCGGCCCTGATGGCTCGATTAAGGCGGGCCCCGGGGACTTCACCCTTCCCAAGGGGACCAGGCTGAGCGTGCTCGAACTAACGGTCGAGAAGGACCGAGTCCGCGTGTTCACCCATACTCTGGCGCCGGTACCACTCCCGGACGGTAAGACGGCCTACGGGTGCACGGAGTTCGTGTTCCCGCTCGATGCCACGGTCCGTGACCGCGGCGACGTCGCGACCGTGACGGCGCAGATCAATCGGGTGCTCTCCCTGAGCACCAACGGCTAGCGGGAAGGAGAGTCTCGTCATGTCAGACATGATCATGCAAGGCTGCGGCATTGGGATGGCCTTGATAGGGGGGCTCGGGGCGTTACTCGGCTTGGCCCTCCTCGCGAGCCTGATTGTGCTTGTCTGGGCCGCAATTGGTCGTTTTCGTGGGGGACCACCGGGCGCACCGGTCGGCACGTAGCCGATAGGGCGGCGGTGATCACCCGGCTGACGAAGTTTTCCCGTCGGCGATCACCGCCGCCTTCCGGGGCTTTGCGTGCCTCGACTCACAGGACGACCCGGCGCAGGCGGAGCGCGTTTCCGATCACCGAGACCGAACTGAAGGTCATGGCGGCGCTCGCGATAATCGGGCTCAGGAGCAGCCCGAAGATCGGGTACAGCACGCCTGCAGCCATCGGGACGCCGAGCGCGTTGTAGAAGAACGCGAAGAAGAGGTTCTGGCGAATATTGCGCATGGTCGCGCGGCTGAGCCGGCGCGCCCGGGCGATCCTACGGAGGTCGCCCTTCACGAGCGTGACGCCGGCGCTCTCCATGGCGATGTCCGTGCCTGTCCCCATCGCGATCCCGACATGGGCCTGGGCGAGCGCGGGCGCATCGTTGATCCCGTCGCCCGCCATGGCGACGATGTGACCTTCAGCCTGGAGCCGCTTCACGATCTTCCCCTTCTCACCGGGGAACACCTCGGCGATCACCTCATCGATACCGAGTTTGTTGCCGACGGCCTCGGCGGTGGTCCGGCTGTCGCCGGTGACCATGACGATGCGGATGCCCTCCCGGTGCA
>QHRX01000200.1 GCA_003221455.1 Candidatus Rokuibacteriota bacterium | reverse complement strand
GTGGGGATGACGGAGCAGACGAAGAAGAGCGTGGTGACGGGGGTGGAGATGTTTCGCAAGCTCCTGGACGAGGGGCAGGCGGGGGACAACATCGGGGCGCTCTTGCGGGGGGTGGACAAGGACGAGGTGGAGCGGGGGCAGGTGCTGGCCAAGCCGGGCTCGATCAAGCCGTACAAGAAGTTCAAGGCGGAGGTGTACGTGCTGACGAAGGAAGAGGGGGGGCGGCATACGCCGTTTTTCAACGGGTATCGGCCGCAGTTTTACTTTCGGACGACGGACGTGACGGGGGTGTGCACGCTGCCGGGCGGGGTGGAGATGGTGATGCCGGGGGACAACGTGGCGATGGCGGTGGAGCTGATCACGCCGGTGGCGATGGAGAAGGAGCTGCGGTTTGCGATCCGGGAAGGGGGGCGCACGGTGGGAGCCGGCGTCGTCGCCGAGATCGTCGGCTAGCGCATGGTCACGCTGACGGCCGACCAGAAGATCCGCATCCGCCTGAAGGCCTACGATCACCAGCTCCTCGACCGGTCGGTCAAGGAGATCGTCGAGACGGTGCGGCGGACCGGCGCCCGCGTGGCGGGTCCGGTCCTACTCCCCACCGTCATCAACCGCTGGACCGTGCTCCGCTCGCCGCACGTCGACAAGACCTCCCGCGAGCAGTTCGAGATGCGCACGCACAAGCGATTACTGGACATCCTCGACCCCACGCCCCAGACCGTGGACGCGCTGATGAAGCTCGATCTCCCGTCGGGGGTCGACGTGGAAATCAAGCTCTGAGAGGACGCCGACGGTGGCCCGCAAGGAAGGACTGATCGGCCGGAAGGTCGGCATGACGCAGATCTTCGCCGACGACGGCAACCGCGTTCCGGTGACGGTGATCGAGGCGGGCCCGTGCACGGTGCTCGAGGTCCGGACCCACGACACCCACGGCTACGACGCGATCCAGCTCGGCTTCCTGCCCAAGCGGAAGAACGTGTCGAAGCCCGCGGGCGGCCGGTTCAAGAAGCTCGGGATCGCGCCGCTGGCCTTCGTGCGGGAGCTCCGGCTCGAGAAGACCCAAGCGGCCCAGGGCTACCAGGTCGGCCAGACGTTGACCGTCGCCATCTTCGAGCCGGGCGAGCTCGTGGACGTGGTCGGCATCACGAAGGGCAAGGGCTTCCAGGGCGGGGTGAAGCGCCACGGCTGGTACGGCGGCGATGCGACGCACGGGTCGATGTTCCACCGGGCCCCCGGCTCGATCGGCGCCTCCTCGGACCCGTCGCGGGTCTGGCCGGGGCACCACTTGCCGGGCCGGATGGGCGGCGACCAACGGACCGTGCTGAACGTGCGGGTCGTGCGCGTACTCCCCGAGCAGAACCTCGTGCTCGTGCGGGGCGCGGTGCCGGGTGCACCGGGCGGTCTCGTGCTGCTGCGCAAGAGCGTGAAGATGACCAAGGCCCAGCAGCAGAAGGCCGCGGCGGGGAAGTGACGATGCCCCAGGTCCGGGTGATCGACGCCAACGGCCAGTCCAAGGAGATGCTGGAGCTGAACCCGGACGTCTTCGGGGTCGAGCTCCGGGTGCCGCTCCTGCACCAGGCCGTCACCCGCGAGCTCGCCGGCCGACGGGCCGGGACGGCAGATACGCGGGGACGGAGCGAGGTGTCGGGCGGCGGCAAGAAGCCGTGGCGCCAGAAAGGGACCGGCCGCGCCCGCCAGGGGTCGATCCGCGCGCCCCAGTGGAAGGGCGGCGGCAAGCCCTTCGGGCCGACGCCCCGCAGCTACGCCCAGTCCATGCCGCGGCAGGCACGACGCGAGGCGCTCCGGGCGGCGCTCGCCGCGAAGATCGCCGCCGACGAGCTCACCGTGATCGAGCGGCTCGATCTCCGGGAGCCGAAGACGAAGGCGCTCGTCACGCACCTGGCCGCGCTCGGGCTGCCGCCGGCGCCGACGCTCGTGATCGTGGGCGAGCGCGAGGAAGGCCTCGCGCGGGCCGCGCGGAACGTCCCGTGGCTGACGGTGCAGACGCCGTCGCACACCTCGGTCTACCAGCTCCTGCGCCACCACCAGGTCGTGTTCGAGCGGGCGGCGCTCCTCGCGCTCCAGGACGCGCTCGCGCAATGAGCCGGGATCCGCGCCAGGTCATCATCCGGCCGCTCATGACCGAGAAGAGCATGCGGCTGAAGGACGACCAGAACGCGGTGACGTTCCAGGTGCGGACCGACGCCACCAAGGTCGAGATCCGGCGGGCGATCGAGACGGTGTTCAACGTCAAGGTGGCCGACGTTCGGACGGCGTCGTACGAGGGCAAGCTCAAGCGCATGGGCCGGCACCAGGGCCGGCGGTCGGACTGGAAAAAGGCGATCGTCACGCTCCAGCCGGGACACAAGATCGACCTCGTGGAGGGGGCGTAGCCGATGGGCATCCGCACCGTCAAGCCGACGTCGCCGGCCCGCCGGTACCTCACCTATGTGACGTCCGAGGAGATCACGAAGACGGCGCCGGAGAAGAGCTTGCTCCAGCCCAAGGGCCGCATCAGCGGCCGCAACGTGTACGGGCGTATCACCGTCCGGCACCGCGGCGGCGGGGCCAAGCGGATGCTCCGCCAGGTGGACTTTCGTCGGGACAAGACGGGGATACCGGCGCGGGTGGTCGCGATCGAATACGACCCGAACCGCTCGGCCCGGCTGGCGCTGCTGGCCTACAAGGACGGCGAGAAGCGGTATATCATCGCGCCGGTCGGGGTGAAGCCCGGCGATACCCTGATGTCGGGCCCGCAGGCCGACATCCTCCCCGGCAACGCGCTCCCGATCCGGAACATTCCGGTGGGAACCCTCGTGCACGCGGTGGAGCTCCAGGTGGGCAAGGGCGCCCAGCTCTGCCGGAGTGCGGGGTCGCTCGCCCAGCTCCTCGCCAAGGAGGGCGCCCACGCGACGCTCAAGCTCCCGTCGGGCGAGGTCCGTCTGGTCTCCGTCGACTGCATGGCGACGGTCGGCCAGGTCGGCAATCTCGACCACGAGAACGTCTCGGTCGGCAAGGCGGGGCGAACGCGGTGGCGCGGATTCCGTCCGACCGTCCGCGGGACGGTGATGAACCCCGTCGACCACCCGATGGGCGGCGGCGAGGGTAAGGGCAAGGGCAACCACCCCATGACGCCGTGGGGCAAACCGACGAAGGGCTACAAGACCCGCCGGGGGGCGCGGCCGTCCGACCGGTACATCGTCACGCGTCGCAAGAAGTAGGAGCCCAGGATGGGACGCTCGCTCAAGAAGGGGCCGTACATCGACGAGAAGCTGCTCGCGCGGATCGACGACATGAACCGGAGCCGCCAGAAGAGGGTGCTGAAGACGTGGGCGCGGCGATCGACGATCGCGCCGGAGTTCGTCGGGCACACCCTTGCGGTGCATAACGGCAGGAAGTTCATTCCGGTGTACGTCACCGAGAACATGGTCGGCCACCGACTGGGCGAGTTCGCGCTGACGCGGATGTTCAAGGCGCACGGCTCGGCCGAGAAGGCGGCGACGACGCCGACGGGGAAGGCCTGATGCGCACCCACGCGATCGCCCGGTTCGTTCGCGTGCCGCCGCGCAAGGCCCGGCTCGTGCTCGACGCGATCCGCGGCAAGCCGGTGGGCGAGGCCCTGGCGACGCTCGAGTACACGCCGCGCGCCGCGGCGCGGCTCATCGAGAAGGTGCTGCGGTCGGCCATCGCCAACGCGGAGCACAACCACCAGGTCCGGAACCTCGACGACCTGCGTGTCGTCGAGGCGGTCGCCGACGGCGGTCCCTCGATGAAGCGGGTCTCGCCGCGCGCGATGGGACGGGCGTTCTTCATCAAGCACCGGACGAGCCATCTGCGGGTCGCCGTCAGCGACGAGCGGCCGGGGGGGGCCACGGCCCCGCCGCCCCCGGCGGCCGAGGCGGCGCCGAAGGCCGCGCCCCCGCCGCGCGCCGCGCCCGCGCCCGCGCGCCCCGCCGCGAAGGCGACCGCGCGGGCCCGCGCGCCGAAGAAGAAACCGGTCCGGGCGAAGCCGGCCAAGGAGACGAAATAGCGCCATGGGTCAGAAGACGCATCCAATCGGCTTCCGCCTCGGGTCCACCCGCACCTGGGCGTCGCGGTGGTTCGCGACCAAGGACTACGCGCGGCTGCTCCACGAAGACGTGAAGATTCGTCGGTACATCAAGGACTCGCTCTACCATGCCGGCATCTCCCGGATCGACATCGAGCGCTCGGCGAACCGGGCCCGCATCACGATCCACACCGCCCGCCCCGGCATCATCATCGGACGCAAGGGGGCCGAGGTCGAGAAGCTGAAGAACGAGCTGCAGACGCGGACGGGCAAGGAGATCTACCTGAACATCGAGGAGGTCATGCATCCGGAGCTGGATGCCCAGCTCGTCGCCGAGAACGTGGCGCTGCAGCTCCAGAAGCGCGTGGCGTTCCGCCGCGCCATGAAGAAGGCGGTCACCTCCGCCCTCCGGCTCGGCGCCGACGGTATCCGCATCGCGTGCGCGGGCCGCCTCGGCGGCGCCGAGATCGCGCGACGGGAGTGGTACCGCGACGGCCGGGTGCCGCTGCACACGATCCGCGCGGACATCGACTACGGGCTGGCGACGTCGCACACGACGTACGGCACGATCGGCGTCAAGGTGTGGATCTTCAAGGGCGAGGTGCTGCGCGGCCCGGAGCCGGCGGAGGTGTGAGCGCCCGATGTTGATGCCGAAGCGGGTGAAATACCGGAAGGCCCAGCGCGGGCGAATGAAGGGGAAGGCCCAGCGCGGCTCGAGCCTCGCCTTCGGCGAGTACGGGCTCAAGGCGCTGGAGCCGGGCTGGGTGTCGAACCGGCAGATCGAGGCGGCGCGGGTGGCGCTCACCCGGAGCCTCAAGCGTGGCGGCAAGATCTGGATCCGCGTCTTTCCAGACAAGCCGGTGACCAAGAAGCCGGCCGAGACGCGCATGGGCAAGGGCAAGGGGAACCCGGAGTTCTGGGTGGCCGTGGTCAAGCCCGGTCGGATCCTCTACGAGATGGAGGGGGTCGCCGAGGCGGTCGCGCGGGACGCGTTCCGGACCGCCGGTCAGAAGATCGGCGTGGCGACCAAGTTCGTGACGCGGAGCCGGGCGCTGTGAAGGCGATCAAGTGGCGGGACCTGTCCGGGGAGGAGCTCGAGCAGCGGGTGCGCGAGCTGACCGAGGAGATCTTCAACCTCCGCTTCCAGGTGTCCATGGGCGTCGCCAAGAACCCCGCGCGCGTCAGCCTCGCGCGCAAGGATCTCGCGCGGGCGAAAACGATCCTCCGGCAGCGGGCGGCCGGACACTGAGGAGAGACGGCGGTGGGAGAGCGAAAGACCCGGGAGGGAGTCGTCGTGAGCGACGTGATGGCGAAGACGCGCGTCGTCAGGATCGAACGCGTGTTCCGCCACCCCCAGTACCAGCGCGTGATCCGGCAGTCCAAGACGCTGAAGGCCCACGACGAGACGAACGCGAGCCACGTCGGCGATCGGGTGCTGATCGAGGAGACGCGGCCGATCTCCAAGGAGAAGCGGTGGCGGATCCGCGAGATCCTGCACCGGGTGGTGTCCTGACCGATGATCCAACCACGCTCGATGCTCGAGGTCGCGGACAACTCCGGCGCGAAGAAGGTCCAGTGCATCCGGGTCATGGGCGGCGCCAACAAGCGCTACGCCTCGCTCGGAGACACGGTCATCGTCGCGGTGAAAGAGGCCGCGCCCGACGGGACCGTCAAGAAGGGCGAGGTCGCGCGGGCCGTGGTCGTCCGGACCGTCAAGGAGGTCCGGCGCAAGGACGGCTCGTACATCCGGTTCGATCGGAATGCGGTCGTGCTGATCAAGCCGGACGAGAACCCGGTGGGCACCCGCATCTTCGGCCCCGTCGCCCGCGAGCTACGCGACCGCCAGTTCACGAAGATCATTTCCCTCGCCCCCGAGGTGATCTGAACCATGAGCGTGCACGTTCGTCGCGGTGACACGGTGGCGGTCCTGGCCGGGAAGGAGCGCGGCAAGCGCGGCAAGGTGCTGCGCGTGATGCCGGAGACCGGCCGCGTGCTCGTCGAGCACGTCAACATGATCAAGCGTCACCAGCGCCCGACCCAAAAGCTCCGGCAGGGCGGGATCATCGAGCGCGAGGGGTTCGTGCACCTCTCGAACGTGATGGTCGTGTGCGGGAAGTGCGACCGACCGGCCCGCACCGCCACCCAGATCTTGGCCGACGGGCGGAAGGTCCGGGTGTGCAAGCGGTGCGGCGAGAGCATCGACAAGGCGTGACCATGGCCAAGCCAGACCCGAAACCCCCCGCTCCGAAGCCGGCGGCCGCCAAGGCGCCGGCGGCGAAGCCACAGCCCCGGCGCCCCGACAAGGCGGCGCCCGCGGCGCCGGCGCCGGCGGCGCGCCCCCGCGGCACCGGTGACGTGCCCCCGCGGCTGAAAGAGCAGTTCTTTAAGGTGGTCGTGCCGGCGCTGATGAAGGAGCGCGGCTACGCCAACCCGTTCGAGGTGCCACGGGTCGACAAGGTCGTGATCAATATGGGTGTCGGCGAGGGGCGGGAGAACGCGAAGGTCCTCGACTTTGCGACCGCGGACCTCCAGGCGATCGCCGGCCAGAAGCCGGTGGTCACGCGGGCCAAGAAGTCGATCGCGAACTTCAAGCTCCGAGAGGGCGTGCCGATCGGCGCCAAGGTGACGCTCCGGGGCGCCCGGATGTACGAATTCCTCGATCGGCTGATCAACGTCGCGCTGCCGCGCGTGCGGGACTTCAAGGGAGTGCCGTCGAAGGCCTTCGACGGGCGCGGGAACTACGCGCTCGGCCTCCGCGAGCAGCTGATCTTTCCCGAGATCGTCTACGACAAGGTTGACAAGGTCCGGGGCATGGACGTGATCATCGTCACCACGGCGAAGACCGACGAGGACGCGAAGGCGTTGCTGGCGCACCTCGGGATGCCGTTCAGGGAGTAGCGAGCATGGCGAAGACGGCCCTCATCCTCAAGGCGCAACGCCCGCCCAAGTTCCGGTCGCGCGCCTACCACCGCTGCAAGCTCTGCGGCCGGCCTCGCGGCTACCTCCGCAAGTTCGAATTGTGCCGGCTGTGCTTTCGGGAGCTGGCCCTCCGGGGCGAAGTCCCCGGCGTCGTGAAGGCGAGCTGGTAGGAGGGCGCCGATGTCCATGACCGATCCGATCGCCGACATGCTCACGCGAATCCGGAATGCGAGCCGGGCCGAGCACGAGAAGGTCGACATCCCGGCCTCAAAGCTGAAGATCCGCATCGCGGAACTTCTCAAGGGAGAGGGCTTCATCAAGAACTACCGTCTCATCGAGGACACGAAGCAGGGGACGCTGCGCATCTACCTCAAGTACGGCACGAGCAACGAGAAGATGATCTCCGGCCTCGTGCGCGTCTCGACGCCGGGCCGCCGCGTCTACGTGGGTCACGATGAGGTCCCCTCGATCCTCGCGGGCATGGGCATCGCGATCATCTCGACGTCGAAGGGCGTGCTCACCGACCGGGACGTGCGCAAAGAGAAGGTCGGCGGCGAAGTCCTCGCCTACGTGTGGTAGGAAGCGCCATGTCACGCATCGGTCGGAAGCCGATCCCAATCCCCCCGGGCGTCACCGTGGCCGTGGACGGCGCCACCGTCCGGGCCCAGGGGCCCAAGGGCGCGCTGACGCAGACGGTACCGACGCCGCTGGCGGTCGTGCTCAAGGACAACCAGCTCGTGGTCTCGCGGGGCTCCGATCAGGCGTCGGTCCGGGCCCTCCACGGGCTCGCGCGCTCGCTGCTGGCCAACATGGTGAGCGGCGTCAAGCAGGGATTCGAGCGGAAGCTCGAGATCGTCGGCATCGGGTACCGCGCCCAGATGCAGGGCAAGGCCATCCAGCTGGCCCTCGGGTACTCGCACCCGATCATCTTCCCGCTGCCCGATGGGGTGTCGGCCGAGATCGACAAGCAGGTCCTGATCACGCTCCGGGCCGCCGACAAGGCGGTCCTCGGGCAGACGGCGGCCAAGCTCCGTGAGCTCCGCAAACCCGACCCCTACAAGGGCAAGGGGATCAAGTACGTCGACGAGGTCGTGCGGCGGAAGGTGGGCAAGAAGGCCGGCGCGGGCGCGAAATGATCACTCGCGAACGACGAGCGTCGCGGGACGTACGGCATCTCCGGCTGCGCCGGCGGCTCCGCGGCTCCGCGGCGCGCCCGCGCCTGGCGGTGTTCCGCAGCCTGAATCACATCTACGCTCAGCTGATCGACGACGAGAGCGGGCGGACGCTGGCCGCAGTGGACAGCCGCAGCCCCGCGTTCCGCGCGCGACAGAAGAGCGGCGGAAACGTCGCCGCGGCGAAGGTCGTGGGCGAGCTGATCGCGCAGAAGGCGAAGGAGCGGGGCGTGGAGCGCGTGGTCTTCGACCGCGGCGGCTTTCAATATCACGGACGAGTCAAGGCACTGGCCGAGGCCGCGCGGGCCGGCGGCTTGGTCTTTTAGGAGCGGCGAGTGGCCCAGGTGCGCATCGATCCCAGCGTCCTCGAGCTCAACGACCGAGTGGTCTCCATCAACCGCGTCGCGAAGGTCGTCAAGGGCGGCCGGCGCTTTTCCTTCACGGCACTCGTCGTCGTCGGCGACGGACGCGGACACGTGGGCGTCGGGCTCGGCAAGGCCCACGAGGTCCCGGAGGCGATCCGCAAGGCGGTCGAGCATGCCAAGAAGGACCTGATCTTCGTCCCGCTCCGTGACACGACGATCCCCCACGAGATCACCGGGCACTTCGGGGCCGGCCGGGTCTTCCTGAAGCCGGCCGTGCCGGGCACGGGCGTCATCGCGGGCGGCGCCGTCCGCCCCGTGCTGGAGGCGGCGGGCGTCCAGGACATCCTCACCAAGACGCTCGGATCCAACAACCCGCACAACGTGCTGAAGGCGACGATGGATGCGCTCCGGCAGATCAAGCGGCTCCAGGACCTGCGCGCGCTGCGGAAGCGGAGCGTGGACGGCGAGGGCGCCCCGGAGGGGTCGGGTGTCCGGCAAGACGCTTAAGGTCACGCTGACGCGGAGCCTGATTGGTCTGAGTCCCAGGCAGGAGGCGACCGTCCGGGCGCTCGGGCTCCGGAAGATCCGCCAGACCGTGATGCACGCCGACACGCCGACCGTGCGCGGCATGATCGCGAAGGTCCCGCACGTCCTCGAGGTGAGCCATGAAGCTTGACGATCTCCGGCCGGCGCCGGGGGCGAAGAAGCCGCGGAAACGCGTGGGGCGCGGGCCGGGCTCGGGCCACGGCAAGACGTCGACCCGGGGTCACAAGGGCCACAAGGCGCGCTCTGGCGGCGGCAAGGGGGGCGGCTTCGAGGGCGGCCAGATGCCGCTTTATCGGCGCTTGCCCAAGCGCGGATTCGTCCCCCACGGGGGCAAGACCGAGTACGAAGTCGTGAACCTCAGGTCGCTCGCCGGGCTTCCCGCCGGCAGCGTCGTCGACCCCGCGCGCCTCGTCGAGCTCGGCCTCATCAAGAAGTCGGGGACCGAGCGGGTCAAGATCCTGGGCCAGGGGGAGCTCGCGCACGCGCTCACGGTGAAGGTGCACGCCGTCAGCGGGTCGGCGCGAGCGAAGATCGAGGCGCGGGGCGGCAGCGTCGAGCTGCTCCCGTCGACCGTGGTGGGCTCCACGTGATCGAGGGCCTCTACAGCTTCCAGAACATCTTCAAGATCCCGGAGCTCAAGCGGCGGGTTCTGGTGACCGCCGGGCTGCTGGCGGCGTACCGGGTCGGAGCCCACGTGCCCACCCCGGGCATCGACGGTCACGCCCTCAGCCAGTTCTTCGACCAGGCGGCGAACACGCTGCTCGGAATGGTCGACCTCTTCTCGGGCGGGAACCTCCGGCGGCTCTCGGTCTTCGCGCTCGGCATCATGCCGTATATCTCGGCCTCGATCATCCTGCAGCTGCTCGTCGTCGTGATCCCCGCGCTCGAGCGACTCTCGAAGGAGGGCGAGGCCGGACGGAAGAAGATCACCCAGTACACGCGGTACGGCACGATCCTCTTGTCGATCGTCCAGTCGCTCGGCATCGCCTACGGGCTCGAGAGCATGCGCAGCCCGAACGGGCTCGCGATCGTGCCCCGTCCCGGCTGGGGGTTCCGCCTCCTGACCGTGCTGACGCTCACCGCCGGCACCGCGCTCGTCATGTGGCTGGGCGAGCAGATCTCCGAGCGCGGCATCGGCAATGGCATCTCGCTCATCATCTTCGCCGGCATCGTCGTGCGGCTGCCGTCGGCGGTCGTCGCATCCTATACGCTGATCACCACCGGGGAGCTCCCGATCCTCCTCTTCCTCTTCATCCTGTTGATGATGGTCGCCGTCACTGCCGCCGTCGTCCTGATGCAGGAAGGGGAGCGGAAGATTCCCGTGCAGTACGCCAAGCGTGTGGTCGGTCGGCGGGTCTACGGCGGGCAGTCGACCCACATCCCGCTCCGCATCAACACCGCGGGCGTCATTCCCGTCATCTTCGCGGCGTCCCTGATCCTGTTTCCGGCGACGCTGACCCGCTTCGTGCCCCACCCGTGGATGCAGGCGGTCGCGGACGCGCTCTCGCCGGGGCGCTTCACCTACACGATGTTCTACTGCGCCCTGATCATCTTCTTCACGTACTTCTACACGGCGATCGTCTTCAACCCGATCGACCTCGCCGACAACATGAAGAAGTACGGCGGCTTCATCCCGGGCGTTCGGCCGGGCAAGAAGACCTCCGAGTACATCGACCGGACGCTGACTCGGATCACGCTGCCCGGCGCCATCTTCCTGGCTATGATCTCGGTGCTGCCCGACTTCATGATCCGCTGGTTCAACGTGCCGTTCTACTTCGGCGGGACGAGCTTGCTCATCGTCGTCGGCGTCGCGCTCGACACCGTGCGTCAAATGGAGTCTCATCTGCTGACGCGACACTACGAGGGCTTCCTTAAGAAGTCCAAGACGCGGGCGGTTCGGTGACGCGGCTGGTCTTCCTCGGCCCTCCCGGCGCCGGCAAGGGGACGCAGGCGCGCCTGCTCGCCGCTGAGCTCCACGTGCCGCAGATCGCCACCGGCGACATGCTGCGGGAAGCGGTTGCGGCGCAGACCGCCCTCGGGCTCGAGGCGCGGCGCTACATGGACGCCGGCGCGCTCGTGCCCGACGACGTCGTGGTCGGCCTGATCGCCGAGCGGCTGGCCCAGCCCGACGCCCGGCGGGGCTTCATCCTGGACGGGTTCCCGCGCACGCTCGCGCAGGCGGAGGGCCTGGAGCGCCTCCTGAAGGACCTCGGGCAGGGTCTCGACCGGGTCATCTTCTTCTCGGTCTCCGAGCCGGAGCTGCTGCGGCGGCTCACGGGCCGGCGCGTGTGCCCGACGTGCGGCTCGACCTTTCATCTCGCGTTCGCGCCCCCGAAGGCGGGCGACCGGTGCGACCGTTGCGGGAGCGCCTTGGTGCAGCGGAAGGACGACCGGGAAGAGACGGTCCGCGCGCGCCTGGCCGTCTACGCGACGCAGACCGTCCCGCTGCTCGACTATTACCGCGACCGCCATCTGCTGTCGACGGTCTCCGGCGAGGGCGACGTCGCCGCCGTCGGCCGCGCGATCCGAAACCTGGTGGGCCGTCCGGCGTGATCCTGCTGAAGTCCCCGCGCGAGCTCGCCCTGATGCGCACGGCCGGCCACGTCCTGGCCGAGGTGACGGAGCGGCTCACGGCGTGGGTCGAACCCGGTCTGTCGACCCAGGAGATCGACGAGGAGGTCGAGGACTTCATCCGCGCCCGTGGCGCGGCGCCGGCGTTCAAGGGCTACCGCGGCTTTCCGGCCACCATCTGCGTGTCGATCAACGACGAGGTGGTGCACGGGATTCCCTCGCCACGCCGGCGGGTCAAGGAGGGGGACATCGTCGGGCTCGATCTCGGCTGCATCGTCGAGGGGTACTATGCGGACTGCGCCCTGACCCTCGCGGTCGGCGAGGTGGCCCCGCGGGTGCGGGAGCTCCTCGACGTTACCCGCGACAGCCTCGCCCGTGCCGTCGCCGCGTGCTGGCCGGGCCGCCGGTTGTCGGACATCTCGCACGCCGTCCAGGAGCATGTCGAGGCGCACGGCTTCGCGGTCGTCAGACAGTTCGTCGGGCACGGGATCGGCCGCGATCTGCACGAGGACCCGCAGGTGCCGAACTTCGGCGAGCCGGGACGGGGGCCGCAGCTCAAGCCCGGCATGGTGCTCGCGATCGAGCCGATGGTCACGATGGGCAGCTGGGAGGTGCGGGTCCTCGAGGATCGATGGACCGCGGTGACCGTGGACGGGAGCCTGGCGGCGCACTTTGAGCACACGGTCGCGGTGACCGAGGACGGGCCGGAGATCCTCACTCGCAAGACCGAGCCGGACGGTCGGAGGACGGCGGCGTGACCAAAGAGGACGCGATCGAGGTCGAGGGCACCGTGGTCGAGCCCCTGCCGAACGCGATGTTCCGCGTGGAGCTGGAGAACGGCCACCGCGTGCTCGCCCACGTGAGCGGCAAGATGCGCATGAACTTCATCCGCATTCTTCCCGGTGACCGGGTCAAGGTCGAGCTGTCGCCGTACGATCTGACCCGCGGCCGGATCACATATCGGTTCAAATAGGGTTGGGAGGAGCGTCGTGAAGGTTCGACCGTCTGTCAAGGTGCGCTGTGAGAACTGCAAGATCGTGCGACGATCCGGAGTCGTCCGGGTCATCTGCAAGAACCCCCGGCACAACCAGCGCCAGGGCTGAGAGGGAGCGAATATGGCACGTGTGGCCGGAGTGGATTTGCCCCGCGACAAGCGCGGTGAGGTGGCCCTCACGTACATCTACGGCGTCGGCCAGCCGACGGCCAGGCGCGTGCTGCAGCGCGCCGCCATCGACCCCAACAAGCGGGTGCGGACCTGGAACGAGGACGAGACCGCGCGCGTCCGCGAGATCATCGAGCGCGAGCTCAAGGTGGAAGGCGACCTTCGCCGCGAGGTCTCGATGAACGTGAAGCGCCTCATGGACATCGGCAGCTACCGGGGCGTCCGGCACCGGAAGGGGCTGCCGGTGCGCGGGCAACGCACCCATACGAACGCGCGAACGCGCAAGGGGCCGCGCCGGGGCGTGATGGTCAAGAAGAAGCCGACGGCGGCCCCGCCGGGGCCCAGGAAGACAGGAGCGTAAGCCATGGCAGAAGCGCAGCCGACCGCACCCAAGGCCCCCGCCCGGAAGAAGGGCGGCAAGAAGCGGGAACGACGCGAGGTCCGCACGGGCGTGGCGCACGTGCAGGCGACGTTCAACAACACCATCGTCACCCTCGCCGACAAGGCGGGCAACGTCGTGGCCTGGGCCAGCGCGGGCAGCGTCGGCTTCAAGGGCTCGCGCAAGAGCACGCCGTTCGCCGCCCAGACGGCGGCGGAAATCGCCGCGCGCAAGGCCATGGAGTACGGCCTCAAGCAGGTCGAGGTGTTCGTGAAGGGACCGGGCGCGGGGCGCGAAGCGGCCATCCGGTCGCTCCAGGCGGTGGGCCTGGAGATCAGCGCGATCCACGACGTGACGCCGATCCCCCACGACGGCTGCCGGCCGCCCAAGCGACGCCGGGTGTAGGGGGACTCGCCGATGGCGCGATATCGCGACGCGAAGTGCCGGCTCTGCCGGCGAGAGGGCATGAAGCTGTTCCTGAAAGGGGCGCGGTGCTTCACCGACAAGTGCGCGATCGAGCGCCGGAACTATCCGCCGGGCCAACACGGCCTGAACCGTGGCAAGCTGACCGCCTTCGGGATCCAGCTCCGGGAGAAGCAGAAGGCGAAGCGGATCTACGGGGTGCTCGAGACCCAGTTTCGGCGCTACTTCTCCGCGGCGGAGCGGGAGAAGGGGATCACGGGCGAGAACCTCCTCAAGCACCTCGAGCGGCGACTCGACAACGTCGTCCACCGGCTCGGCTTCGCGGCCTCCCGGCGCGAGGGGCGTCAAATGGTCGCCCACGGACACTTCGAGGTGAACGGGCGCAAGGTCTCGGTGCCCTCCTACCTGGTCCGGGTGGGCGATGTGGTGCGGGCCCGCTCGACCTCGAAGATGCTGGCGCGGGTCGACGAGAACATGAACGCCGGCCGGGGCCAGGTGCCGCAGTGGCTCGAGCTTGACCCGAACGAGCGCAAGGGCCTCGTACGGAGCTTCCCGCTCCGCGAGGACATCCAGATCCCGGTGAGCGAGCAGCTCATCGTCGAGTTGTACAGCAAGTAGGCCATCGGCCAAGGAGAGGGGCGCGAGCATGCCGAGGATAGCGTTTCAGAAGCCGCGGAAGGTCGAGTGGGAGATCCTGACCGACCGCTACGGCCGTCAGATCGCCGAGCCGTTCGAGAAGGGCTATGCCCTGACCGTGGGGAATTCCCTCCGGCGAGCGCTCCTGTCGATCATCCCGGGCGCGGCGCTCGTGTGGGCGAAGATCGACGGCGTCTCCAGCGCGGAGGCCCGCATTCCGGGCGTCGACGAGACCACGGCCGATGTCCTCCTGAACCTGAAGAAGCTGGCCATCCAGATTCCCTCGGGGGAGCCGAAGACGATCCGCCTGGAGGTGGCCGGGCCCCGGGAGGTGACGGGCGCCGACGTTCCGGAGGTGGACGGCATCGAGGTGCTGAACCCCGAGCTCCACCTGTTCACGCTCGGGTCCGGACGGGTGCGGATGGAGCTCGGCATCGGGGTCGGCCGCGGGTACGTCGCCGCGGACGCGCACCCGCGGGGCACGGTGCCCGCCGGCGCCCTCGCCGTGGACTCGGCGTTCTCCCCGATCCTCCGGGTTGGGTACGAGGTCGAGATGTCCAGGCTCGGCAAGATCACCGACTACGAGAAGCTCATCATCGAGATCTGGACGAACGGCGCGATCGCCCCCGACGAGGCGCTCGTGCGGGCCGCCACCTATCTGAAGCAGCACTTTTCGCTGATGGCGCCCGAGGGCGGGCTCGAGGAAGAGGCGGAGACGGCGGAGTCCGGCGAGGACTTCCTGCGGGAGACGCTGGCCAAGCCGATCGAGGAGCTGCCGCTCCCGGCCCGCGCTGTGAACGCGCTGAAGAACGCCGAGATCGTCGTGGTCGCCGACCTCGCGCAGAAGCTGGAATCGGATCTCGCGCAGGTCAAGAACCTCGGCGACAAATCCATCGAAGAAATCAAGGCCGCGCTCGCCGCCCTCGGCCTCTCGCTGGGAATGCGCATCGATCCGACCGTGCTCGGTGCGCTGAACCGTGCTCCCCGGTGAGGGCGTGGTGAGCATCGCGCGGGTCATCCGATGAGGCATCGCAAGGCGGGCTTCAAGCTCGGGCGTGTCACGGCGCATCGCTGGGCGCTCTTCCGGAACTTGCTCGTGGCCCTGTTCCGTCACGAGCGGATCACCACGACCGAAGCGAAGGCAAAGGCGGTCCGCGGTCTCGCGGACCAGATGATCACGCTGGCGAAGCGCGAGAGCCTGCACGCCCGGCGCCAGGTCTCCGCGCTCGTGCCGGACGCAGAGGCCGTCCGCCGGCTCTTCGACACGATCGCCGCCCGGTTCGGCGACCGGCACGGCGGCTACACGCGGATCATCCGGATCGGACCCCGGCCGGGCGACGCGGCGCCGATGGTACTGCTCGAGCTCGTGGATCGGCCCGAGGCCCCCAAGGACAAGAGCGCGAAAGGCGCCAAGAAGGAGAAGACCCCCAAGGGCGAGGCCGAGGCCGGGGCGTCGAAGGAGCGCAAGAAGAAGCAGGCGGCCGCTGCAGGGTAGGCCGCCCGTGGCCGGCGTGTCGGTTGGCCGGGGCGCCCGCGCGCGGGTCGGCGCCCCGGGCGCGGGTCACCTCAGATGTTGCCGAAAGAAGGTCAGTGTCCGTCGCCAGGCGTCGTCGGCCGCCGCTTTGTTGTAGACGTCCGGCCGTTCTTCGTTGAAGAACGCGTGGTCCACGCCGGGATAGATGTGGATCTCCGAGGGCTTCCCGGCAGCCTTGATCGCCTTGTCGACCTCCCGCGCGACCTGCGGCGTCACGAAGGAATCCTTCTCGGCGTAGAGCCCGAGCACGGGCCCCGCCAGCTTCGCATAATCCGGCTTCACGTTGGGGTGGATGCCGTAGAAGTTGGCGGTGGCGCCGATCGACGGGTTGAGCGTGGCGGCGAACAGGGCGAGCTGCCCGCCCATGCAGAAGCCGACGGCGCCGAGCTTGGCGGTGCTCGAGTGGCCGGCCAGAGCCTTCGCGGCGCCTCGCAGGTCCTTCTCGGCCTGCGCGATGTTGAGGGCCATGAAGAGCTTGCCGGCGGCGTCTGGCTCGTCGGCGCTCTTGCCGTGGTACATGTCGGGGGCGAGGGCGGTGAAGCCCTCGGCTGCGAGCCGGTCGCAGACGCTCTTAATCTGGCGCACCAGCCCCCACCACTCCTGGATCACGAGCACGCCCGGTCCGCGCCCGGCGGCGGGCGTGGAGAGGTACCCGCTCGCGGTGCCGCCATTGGCCGGGAACTCGACCATCCGTCCTGGCATCGCCTCTAGCCTCCTTCGGGTTTACCGGTCCGTGCGATCTTGACCACGACCACGCGTCGGGTGTCTGCCTCCAGGACGGTGATCGTGTACCCGCGTACCTGGAATTCCTCCCCGGTGCGCGGAATGCGATGGAGCGAGGCCAGGACCAGCCCCGCGACCGTCTCGTAGTCCTCCTTGGGCAGATCCCAGTCCAGCGCCTTGTTGATCTCGTCCACCTCTGTCCGCGCCAGCACGCGATAGCTGCCGTCCGGCAGCCGCTCCATGCTGGCGGGGGCACGATCGTGCGCGTCCTGGATGTCGCCCACGATCTGCTCGACGATGTCCTCGAGCGTCACGATACCCGTGCTGCCGCCGTACTCGTCCACGACGATGGCAAGGTGCACGCCGCTTCGCTGCATCTCGCGGAGCAGGTCGTCGATCCGCTTCGTCTCGGGCACGTAGTACGGCTGGCGCATCAGCTCCTCGAGGGCGCGGACCGAGGAGCCCCGGCGGAAGAGGTCCATGGCGGTGACGACGCCGACCAGGTTTGTCACGCGTTGCCGGAAGATCGGCAGCCGCGAGAAGCCGCGCTCCAGCATGACGGTGACGGCATCGTCGGGGGTGGTGGTGCTGGGGACGGCCACGACCTCGACGAGGGGCACCATGATCTCCCGGACGGTGGTGTCGCCGAGACCGAAGATCTTGTCGATCATCTCGGCTTCCTGAGTCGTCACGTCGGCTTCGCCCGGCTCCAGCTGGAGCAGGAGCTTCAGCTCCTCCCGGGAAACGAACGTGCGCGTGTCCGACCCGCGCTGCCCGAACGGCCGCAGCACCGCGCCGACGATGACGTTCGCGACGGCGACGAGCGGGTAGAGGAGCACCGCCACCCACGTGAGCGGCCGGTACAGCTTGAGGATGAGGCCGGTCGCCCACTCGCGGGCGATCGCCTTGGGGATCACCTCGCCCAGCACCAGCATGACCGGCGTCAGGGTGAGCGTGACGGCCACGGGCGCCCGGCCCCCCAGATAGGGGAGGAGGCCGGACGTCGCCGCGGACGAGGCGATGATCTGGGCCAGGGTGGCGCCCAGCATCACCGTCGACAGGAACCGCTCGGGCTGCCGGAAGCTCTCGAGGTAGCGGCGGGCGCCGGAATGGCCCTCCTCGGCGAGGTGCTGGAGCTTCGCGCGGTTGGCGGCGATGAACGCCATCTCGGCCGCCGAGAAGAACATCGTCGCGACGAGACAGACGCCGGCCGCCACGATCAGCGTCATGCCGCCGCCTCCCCGGGCGCCGGCTTCCGGATCGTCACCAGCACCTCGACCACGCGGGTGCGTTCGACCTTCTCGACGGTCACGGCGAGCTCGGGCGTCTCCACGCGCTCGGCCTTGCGGGGAACGCGTCCGAACAGGTCGAGCACCCAGCCGCCCACGGTGTCGTAGGTCGTGTTCGAGATGTTGAGGCCGGTGGCGGTATTGAGCTCGTCGATCGGGAGCTTTCCGGCGACGCGGAAGGTGCTGCCGTCGACGGCGTGGATCAGCCGCTCGGGCTCGTCGTACTCGTCGGCGATCTCGCCCACCAGCTCCTCGAGCAGGTCTTCGATCGACACCAGCCCGGCCGTGCCCCCGTACTCGTCGACGACGATGGCGAGGTGGAGCTTCTTGGCCTGAAACTCCTGCAGGAGCGCGTCGGCGCGCTTGGACTCGGGGACGAAGTATGGCGGGTGGAGGACGGCCCGGAGATCGAAGTCCGGCGGCAGACCGCGCAGGTGGCGGAGGAGCTCCTTCGTGTAGAGGATTCCGATGATCGAGTCGATCGTGCCCTCGTACACGGGCACCCGCGAGTGCAGGTGCTCGCGGAGCGCGGGCAGAATCGTCTCGACCGGCGTCTTCACGTCTAGGCCGAAGATGTCCGTGCGCGGGACCATCACCTCTCGGACGAGCGTGTCCTCCAGCTCGAACACATTGTGGATCATATCGCGCTCGTCGCGCTCAACCACCCCCTCGCGCGCGCCGACGTCCACCAGGGTGCGTAGCTCCTCCTCGCTGAGCTCGGGCGGGGCCGGCCTCCCGTGACCGATCGTCGCGAGCGTGAGCTCGGTGAGCCCCCCGAGAACCACCCGCGCCGGCGTGAGGAGCCACGACAGCCCGGCGACGGGTCGGCTCACCAGGGCGGTGAACTGCGCGGGACGCTGGACGGCGACGGTCATCGGCAGCACCTCACCGAAGACGGTCAGGAGGAAGACCATCCCGCCGATCGCGACCACGAGCGCGTGCGCGCCGAAGAGCTCGCTCGCGATCTCGGCGGCGATCGCCGACGCGCCGATGTTGATGAAGGTGATCGCGACGAGGAGGGTGACGAGAAGGTCGTGGGGGCGCTTGATCAGCGGCGCCGCGGCCCGCGCCGCGCCGCTCGCTTCCCGCAGGCGCGCGCGGCCCAGCGAGAAGTACGCGGCTTCGGCGCCGGTCAGGAGGGCCGAGCAGGCGACGAGAAACGCGAGGCCGATGAGCTTGAGGGCGAGCACGTCAGCGATCCGTCTGCTCGCGCGCGGCGCGGGTCGCCGCCGTCCGGCGGCGCGCGGCGACCCGGCGGTCTGGGGCCTCCGCCCTCGCCGGGGATGGGCGCGGTCGCCCCGTGAAGTGCTCGAAGCCGGGGGGCAGGGCGGTCGAGCGTCCCTCCGCGGAGAGGAATTCCACCGGCCCGGCCGCGGTGATCTCGCCGATGACGGTGAGGGAGGCCGCCGCCGAGGCCTCCGCGCGCGCCGCCGGCCGCACGGTCACGAGCAGCTCGTAGTCCTCCCCGCCGCTGGTCGCCCACGAGGTCGCGTCGGTCGCGAGCCGCGCCGCCGCGGCGTGGGTCGCGTCATCAATCGGGAGCCGCGTGAGCTCGACCCGCGCGCCGACCCGGCTCTCCTCCGCGATCCGCCCGAGATCGCTGGCCAGGCCGTCGGAGAGGTCGATCATGGCCGTCACCCCGGCGACCTCGCCGAGCGCCTGCCCCTCGCGGACGCGCGGCACGGGCCTGAGGTGCGAGCGCGCGAGGTGCCGGGCTCCCGACCGGAGCTTCGGGCTCGCAATGGTCTCGCCGAGGACGGTGAGGTTGACGATCCAGCCCGACGGCGACGCGGACGTGTCGCCGCCGACGATGGCGACGTCGTGGGCCACGGCGAGCGCGCGCATCGCTTCGCAGAACTCCAGGACCTCCGCGCTGGTGACGGTCTCGGGGCACGCGAGCGCCACGAGTGCCCAGCGGGGACGCCCTCCCATCGCCGCCACATCCGACAGGTTGACGGCGAGGGCCTTCCACCCGATGTCGCCGGGAGACGCGTACCGCCGCCGGAAGTGGACGTCCTCGATCAGCAGGTCGGTCGTGGCGAGGAGGGCGCGGCCGGCGGCGGGCTCCAGCACCGCGCAGTCGTCGCCGATGCCGACGCGGACCCCTGCCCCCCCCTGAAACAGCCGCCGCATCTCCCGGATCAGTCCGCGCTCCGTCACCGCGCGCCGCGTCATGCGCCGCCTGTTCCAGTCCGTGCCGGCCGCGGCGCCGCGATGCCCCCCCGTGGGGGCAGCGGACTCGGCGGTTCGACTCCTCCCCGGGCCATCAGCGCCGCGCCGCGGCCGTGGCGCTCTCCCGAGCGAGCGCTCGGCTCGTCCCCCGCCGCATCGGTCGTCGGTGCCCCTCCGCCGATCCCCTCCCGAGCGGCGCGTCCCGCTGGATCGCCGCGGCCCGGGCGGGCCGCGCGTGCGGCCGGCGGCGCTCGGCCCCTCCGCACAGCCCGAACGGCGGCTGGCCCGGCCGGGCGTGCTCCCGGGGATGCTCGGCTCCGCCGCGCGTCATCGGAGGCCGAGGAAGTTGGCCAGCAGGATCTTCCCGTGCTCGGTCAAGATCGACTCGGGATGGAACTGAACGCCCTCGACGGGCCACCGGCGGTGGCGCAGCCCCATCACTTCCCCGTCGTCGGCGCGCGCCGAGATCTCGAGGTCTTCCGGCACCGTGTCGGCGAGGACGGCCAGCGAGTGGTACCGGGTGGCGCTGAACGGCGAGGGGACGCCCCGGAACACGCCGCGGCCGTCGTGCTCGACCGCGGACGTCTTGCCGTGCATCTGCCGCCGGGCGCGTGCGACCGTGGCGCCGAAGGCCTGGCCGATCGCCTGATGGCCGAGGCAGACGCCGAGGATCGGGATGCCCGACCCGAGCCCGCGGATCACCTCGAGGGAGATACCCGCGTCGTCGGGCGTCCCCGGGCCCGGCGAGATCACGATCCCCTCCGGGCGCATCGCGCTGATCCCGGACATGTCGACCGCGTCGTTGCGGACGACCTCGGGCTCGGCGCCGAGTTCGCCGAGGTACTGGACAAGGTTGTAGGTGAAGGAGTCGTAGTTGTCGATGACGAGGATCACGACCGGGCTCCAGCGGCGGCGATGCGCAACGCGAGCACGAGCCCGCGGGCCTTGGAGCAGGTCTCGTTCCATTCCGCCTTGGGGTCGGAGTCGGCCACGATCCCGGCCCCCACCTGGACGGACGCGCGGCGGCCGTGGCAGACGATCGTCCGGATGGTGATGCAGGAGTCGAGATTGCCGGAGTACGAGACGTAGCCGACCGCGCCCGCGTAGGGCCCGCGCTGGGCGGGTTCGAGCTCGTCGATGATCTCCATCGCGCGGATCTTGGGGGCGCCCGTCACCGTGCCCGCCGGAAAACACGCCGAGAGCACGTCGAGCGCGTCGGCGCCCGGCCGAAGCCGCCCCACCACGTTACTGACGAGATGCATGACGTGCGAGTACCGCTCGATCGTCATGAACTCCGTGACGCGCACGGAGCCGAGCTCGGCCACGCGCCCGACGTCGTTGCGCCCGAGGTCCACGAGCATCACGTGCTCCGCGCGCTCCTTCGGGTCAGCCTTGAGCTCAGCGGCGATCCGTGCGTCCTCGTCGTCCGAGCGTCCCCGCGGCCGGGTTCCCGCGATCGGCCGCTCCTCGACCCGGCCGTCCTCGGCGCGAACGAGCACCTCGGGCGAGGAGCCCACGATCGTCGTCTGGCCCAGGCGCAGGTAGAAGAGGTACGGAGACGGGTTGATCGTCCGGAGAGCGCGGTAGAGCGTGAACGGGTCGCTCTCGAGGCGGCAGTCGAGCCGTCGCGACAGGACGATCTGGTAGGCGTCGCCGGCCGCGATGTACTCCTTGGCCCGACGCACGGCCTGGGTGAAGGCGCTCTCGTCCATCGACGAGGTGAAGCCCTCCTCGTCCAGCGCGAGCAGCGGGTCGAGCGCCGGGAGCGTGAGCGGCGCCGGGACGCGGGCCGGCCGGCCGAGCTTCGCGAGCGTCATCCCGATCTTCACGGCGGCGCGGTCGTAGGCCCGGTCGAGCGCGGCGGGGTCCGTCTTGTCGACGTGGCAGTTCGCGATGACGAGGAGGCGGTGGCGGAGGTTGTCGAAGACCAGGAGGTTGTCGGTCAGCAGAAAGACCGCGTCTGGGAGGCCGAGGTCATCGCGCGTCGACCGGGGCAGGCGCTCGAGGTGCCGCACGACATCGTAGCCGAAGTAGCCCACGGCGCCGCCCTGGAAGCGGGGCAGCCCGGGGACCGCCACCGGATGAAAACGCGCCAGAAGCTCCCGGAGCGCGGTGAGCGGGTTGCCCGGCGGCAGCCGTCCCGTCCTCCCGTCGGCGTGCCGGAGGGCGAGCCGGCCGTCCTTCGCAGTCAGAACCATGAAGGGGTCGGTGCCGAGGAACGAGTACCGGGCCCACTTCTCGCCGCCCTCCACCGACTCGAGCAGGAACCCGTACGGGCCCGGCCTGAGCCGGAGGAAGGCCGACAGGGGCGTGTCGAGGTCCGCCGGCAGCTCGGCGTAGACCGGGATCAGGTTGCCCCTGGTGGCAAGGCCGCGGAACTCATCCCGCGACGGCGAAAGAGAGGGGATCTGGGCCCCGGCTGACGTGATACCCCTCCGAAACGCCCGATCAGGCGAGGGCGTCGAGCTTTTTCTTCAGCTGCGCCTTGGGTACGGCCCCGATCACCTGGTCGACGACCTTGCCGCCCCTCACGAAGAGGATCGTCGGAATCGAGCGGACACCGTAGCGGGCCGCGAGGCCAGGACTCTCGTCCACGTTAACCTTCGCCAGCCCCACGCTGCCGCCGGAGTCCCGGGCGAGTTCGTCCAGTACGGGCGCGATCGCCCGGCAGGGCGCGCACCATTCGGCCCAGAAGTCGACCATCAGCACGCCGGGGCGCTCGGCGATCTCCGTGTCGAACGTGGCTTCGGTCAGGTTCAGGGCGCTTTCCGGCATAAGGACCTCCCGCAAAACGCTAACATATTGGTCAACTTAGCGCAATCTCCTCCCTCGGCGTCGGCCCGTTATTGTTTGTCACTATGACACCCCACTATGCTAGTGTCGAGATGACGCCTGTTCGGCGCGGAGGAGCCGATGGAAGCACCCAAAATCCTGGTGGTGGACGACGAGGAGTCGATCCAAATGCTCCTCAAGGAGGCCCTGACCGCCTGGGGCTATCACGTCACCTGCGTCGGGACCGGGGTGAAGGCACTCGACGCGATGCAGGGCCAGCTCTTCGACGCCGCGCTGGTCGATATCCGGATGCCCGAGATGGATGGTCTCACCTTCCTCCGGGAGGTCAAGCGGCAGGACGAGTCCATCGAGGTCGTCATCATGACGGGGTACCCGACCGTGTCAACCGCGGTCGAGGCGCTGAAAGAGGGCGCCTCTGACTATCTGCCCAAGCCCCTGATCATGGACGAGCTCCGCCACCTCATGACCCGCCTGATGGAGCGTCGCTTCCTCCGCCGGGAGGTGAACGCGCTCCGGAGCCGGCTCGGCGAGCAACTCGCCGTCAACGAGCTGGTCGGCAGCTCACCCGCCATGCAGCGCATCAAGGACGTCATCGGCAAGGTCGCCGTGACCGATTCGCCCGTCCTCATCGAGGGAGAGAGCGGGACGGGCAAGGAGCTCGTCGCCGCCGCCATCCACCGCCTGTCTGCGCGCGCCAAGGGGCCGTTCATCCCCGTCAACTGCAGCGCGATCCCCGCGGAGCTGCTTGAGTCAGAGTTCTTCGGTCACGTGCGGGGCGCCTTTTCGGGGGCCGTCTCAGACTCCGTCGGGCTGTTTCGCTCGGCCCACGGCGGCACGATCTTCCTGGACGAAGTGGCTGAGCTGCCGCCGGCCCTCCAGGCCAAGCTCCTGCGGGTGCTCCAGGAAATGGAGGTGCGCCCGGTCGGGTCGACGAAAGCGTACACGGTGAGCGTGCGGGTCATCGCCGCCACGAACCGGAACCTGGAGGAGGCGGTCAAGGACGGCAGCCTGCGACAGGACCTCTTCTACCGGCTGAACGTCGTCCGGGTCCAGATGCCGCCGCTCAGGGAGCGCAAGGACGACCTGTCGGCGCTGATCGCTCACTTCCTCCGCAGGTTCAACCAGCGCTTCCGGCGGGAGGTGAGCGGTATCGCGCCAGAGGCGCTGGCCGCCTTGCAGGCCTTCGACTTCCCCGGCAACGTCCGCGAACTCGAGAACCTGATCGAGCGGGCCTATGCCATGGGGGCCCGCGATCACATCTCGCTGACGGATCTGCCGAGCCTCACCCTGTCGGCCCGGCCCACGCCGATCTCGACCCACTCCCTGCCCACGCTCGCCGAGGTCGAGAAAGAGCTCATCCTGCGGGCACTGGCCCTGCACAAGAACGACAAGGAGCAGTCGGCTCGCGCTCTCGGGCTCTCGCGTCGGACGATCTATCGACGGCTCAAAGAGTACGGGCTTCTGTAGCGTCCGTCGTCCGGTCCGCGCGACCTCGTGCCCCCTCCTCCTGACCGTGCCAATCTTGCCCCTCGATCTCTGTTTTCGTGCCATCCGGTCCTAGAGCCTCTCCGCCCATCCATAAAAAGTAAATAATATCAGCTAGTTAATTCGTGGCATCCCGCGTGCACCGACCGGGTTGCCATGGGTCGCCAGGCACCGGAACGTCAGCCTGATTCAGGCTGGATCCTCGTCGCGGACGCCGACCGATTGTCCGCGCGTCGCCTGGCCAATCATTTCACCCGCCAGGGCTTTCGCGCCTACCAGACCCCGCTCGGCGAGGAAGCCGTCCTCGTCGCCAATTCCCGGCGGATCAGCCTCGCGATCATCGACGTCGCCCTGAACGACATGCCGGGAACGGCGCTCGCGGCGCGCCTGAAGGCCATCGAGCCGGCGCTGCCTGTCGTCATGACGACCAACGACCATCGGCCCGAACTCGAAGCCGAGGCACGCAAGGTCGGCCTGCTCTTCTACGCGCACAAGCCGGCCTCGCACCGCGTGATCGGCGAAGTCGTGGAAAAGGCGCTCCGCTCGTAGCGGAGCGCTGCGCGGGGCCCCGCTCGCCGAGCGGCGGGCTCCCGCGCGTGCTGCTCACCCATGTTCTTCCGGCGCCCAAACGCCTCGCGGCGGAGCCGGAATGGGAGCTTGCGCGATGATGATCAGGGGTTGGCTGGGCGTCGCGGAGGGTAGTGATCCGCTCCGGGCCATCGAGGAAGCCGCAGCGGCCGCGCGCCGCGCGGCCGGGGACCAGCTGCCGAAGGCGGCCCTCATTCTCGTCACGGGCGGGACGGGCGTGCCCGGGCTCGGGGAGGTCGCCCGCGCGTCCGCGGGCGGGGCCCCGGTGGCCGGCGCGTCGGTGAGCGGCATCCTCACGGACTCGGGTCTTCTGACGGCGGGAGCGGCGGTGATGTGCTTCTACGGTGACGCCCTGTCTCCGAGCGTCGTCTGTGCCGGGCGTCCGATGGGGCTCTCGGCGGCCACCGAGCGGGTCGGTCGGCTCGTCCTGGCCGGCGCGAGCGAGCGACGTCACTTCCCCCGCGGCGTCGCGCTCGCCTTTGCGCCGCCGGTCACGGAGTCGCTGACGGACGCCTTCCTGGTCCGCTGGCGGCACCTGGCAGGCCCGAAGCTGCGCACGGTCATCAGCGCCGCCGGACGGCCGCTGTGCGGGCAGGGCGCCGCGGAACCCGGCAACCTCGCCGTGCTGTGCCTCGAGGGCGCCTACAAGAGCGGCGTGGGCGTCGCGGGCGCGGCCGGCCCCGGCGAGTCCGACGCGACGATGCTTCTGCACGGTGCCGCCGAGGCGGCCGCCGTGGCGGTCAAACGGCTCGAGGGGCAGCCGGTGCGGGTGGCGCTGGTCGCCGAGAGCGCGGCCCGTTACGCCGCTCTCGGCGGGACGGCGCGGGACGAATGGCTTGCGATCCGGGACCGAGTCGGCCACGAGGTCCCGTGCGTCGGCTGGCTCACGACGGCCGAGAGCGCCTCCGGGCGCGGCGCGGCCGCCGGCGACACCGGGGCCGTCATCGTCGTCGCCCTTGCCGAGGCCCCAGTGGCGGTCGCCCCCTCAGTCTGAACCGCGCCCCGCGGGTCCACGGCGCGTCGCCGCCCGGCGGTCATGGGAGCGGCGACAGCCCGAGCCGGCCACCCTCCATCTTCATGCGGTAGGCTTTGCGGCCGGGGAGCCACGCGCGCAGCCGCGCGTCCAGGGACCCGAGGTCGTTGACAAACAGGACGCGATCGGAGAAGTCGGGAGAGCTGTTCCGGTGCCGGTAGACCCACGCGCCCGGCATGGCCTCGAGCGCGGGGAGGCTCTCCACGAAGACCACGGCGTTGTCGAGACCCGCCTGCTCCACGAGATCGTAGGGTGCCCGCGCGACGTTCGCCATCTGGCGTAGGGACGGGGCGTAGACCGGCCAGAAGAAGACGACCGCCACCACCGTGAGCGCCGCGGGGGCGCTGAGCACCCACAGGAACACGGGGCGTCCCAGCACCCGCTCCGCCCGCAGCGCGAGCCGCTCGAGGCCGCCCGCCGTGAGCACGACCAGCGGCACCACGAGCTCGCCGTAGTGGACCGGACCCACCACGTTGATGCTGGGGATCCGGAGCGTCGCGTATGCGACGACGGTGCCGAGGGCGCCGAGGGCGAGCGCGAGGCTCGCCGGTGCCCGGCCCGCGAAGGGGATGAGCGCAAGCGAGACCGGCCACCCGAGAAGCCAGAAGTTCAGACGCGCGAGAGTGTAGTAGAGCTCGTAGAGCGCCGCCACCGGCGCCGCCGCCGGGAGGGAGCCCAGCGTGAACGTGAAGCGGTAGTTCTCCGCGAAGACCTGGTAGCCGGTCCGGAAGGGGCTGCCGGTGACGGCGGCGTTGTAGCCGGCGAACAGGGCGGCCGCGACGGCGCCGGCGAGGAGGAAGAGCGCCGCGCCCGGCACCGCCCGCCGGTCGCGGCGCACCGTGAGGGCCAGGAGGACGAGCCAGGGAAGGGAGAAGGCGGCCGCCGACAGGGGGCGGGTCAGGCCGTCCCCGCCGAGCGCACACCCGGCGGCGAGCCACCACCACTTCGCGGCCGGCGCCTCGAGGGCGCGGACGGCCGAGTACGCGAAGGCGGTCAGCGCCAGGGCGGCCGTCGCGTGCGCGAGCATCGTCGCCGAGACCAGGAGGAAGAAGGGCGAGACGGCGAGGAGCCCGAGCGTCAGGAGCGCGGCGCGCCGGCCGAACACGCGATCGGCGAGGCACCAGGCCAAGAGCACGGTGAGGACGGCCTCGACGGTGGTGACCCAGTGGATCCCGCCGAGCCACTGGCCGAGCGTGAGGACGGCGGGATGCCCCGGGGCGTAGATTCCGTACCAGCGCCCGTCGTTCACGACAAACTGGTTCTCGAAGAAGGCCCGCACTTCCGGCGGGGGGGACGGGACGGAGAGATGCCCGCCCGCCCACATGCGCGCCATGAAGTCGTAGACGTTCTCGTCGTCCGTGATCGCGGTGTTGCGGAGGAGACCGTAGCGCGCGAGCGCGATGAGGGCGCCGACGAAGAGCGCGGCGAGCCCCGCGGCACAGTGCGCGGTCCGCGGCGGGACGTCAGCCAGACGCGCGAAGTCGGCGGCAAGGCGCGGACCCCACCAGCGGGCGAGGGCCGTCGTCAGGAGCGCGGCGCAGGGCAACCCAAGAAGGACGAAGTTCAGCAGGAAGGCGACCTCCGGCGGGGCCCATCCGTGGCGCCCGTAGAGGATGACGTAGTGGTTCGCCGCCTCGCTCGCGACCCAGAACGTCGCGGCGCAGAGGCCGGCGCCGATCAGCGCGGCGGGGGGCCCGTACGAGTGGGCGCCCGACCCGACGTCCTGCGGGAGGGAGTGGGGCGGCGCGGGCATGGAATGGCTCCCGGACAAGATGACGAGAGAGGTGCCCGTGTGTCAACCTTTCTCGGTGAGTGTGCCGGCTTTCTAGCTTCGACACGCCGGCGGTTGAGGGCGACCGCTCGTGCGGGGCACCGCGGGCGAACGCACCACGAGCGCCGAGGGATGCTCGGCGCTCGTGGACCGCCCACCTAGGGAACGAGGGCGACCGCCATCAGGGTCGCCCTCCCAATCGCCTGGTACGCTACTTCACCGAAAACGGCGGCGTGAATCCTGAGATCGTCACGGGCACCGCGGGGCCGAACATTGCCGTCTGGCTGGTTGGTTGGCAGCCGGCGCCATTAAACGTCAGCGAGTGCATCGTGAGCTTCTGAGGGCTTGTCGCAACATACACGGTGCCGTTGATCTTGTCGACGACGTCTGTCGAAAAGACGCCCTGCGCGATCAGGTACTTCGTACCGTGGCAGCCATTACTGGTGTCCTCGACGAAATAAAATTCTCCGTTTGACTGAAACCCGGTGGAGTCGACCATCAGCAAGGCCGGACCGGAGGCGGTGTTCACGAGAACGTCGCAACAGTCCACCAACGTCCCGATGGTCTTGCCGGTGCTGTCAACGAGCAGCCCGGCCGGATCGCCTGGCGGCCCTTGCGGCCCCGTGGCTCCCTGCGGTCCGGCAGGCCCCTGAGGTCCAGCAGGCCCCTGTGCCCCGGCCGGTCCTGGCGGTCCTGCGGGCCCTGGCGGGCCTGTCCTGAGCCAGCTCGACTGCTGATGGCGTGAATGGCCTTGTCGGTGGCTCTCGTCGTCTTCGGCCTTGGCTGTCCCTTGGGCCATAAGCGAAAGCATCATCACCCCGGCAAGGACCGTGGCCGCCCGTCCAACCCCTCCGTTCCGCAGTGCTCGCGACATAGACGTCCTCCTCAAGCTGCGAACGAAGGCCGAGCCGGCCCACCAGGACGCCGTGCATAACTGACGCCACCCTGGGGCCCCGGCAAGAAGATACTGAGAAACCTCAGCTCTGCAGTCGAGCCGAGTTGGAGGCGACTGCCCGGACCCGTCAGCAAGCATCAACCTCGGACAGCGAAGGCGTCAAAAATTCTCAGTCCGCCGCCGCCCTCGCAGGTGACAGCCTGCGCCGTCGGCCGGTTCGAAGGCCGCGCTCCGAAGGCCGCCCTCGGCGTCAGCTCGACCGCCTTCGCTCTCGGATGGAGCGCCGGCCTCACGGTCGCCCTCGCTGCGGCCGGCGAGGCGATCACGCTCCGCGCCGACCGCGTCGACGTCTGCTCCACGAAGTTCCCGAATCGCCGCGGCGTGCGCTAACATTCTAAAGGTTCGATGGCTTCCGAGAGACGTCCGGCACGGCCAAGTCCGGGAGGTTGGGGAACTGTCTATGGGGCGCGACAGGTCCCCGGCGGGCCCCGCAAAGCTCGGCAAGGGCCGACGAAGGCCGAGCCGGTTCGCCGGCGCGGCTGGATGACAAAGAGTGCGGTGATCGCCGCGGCCCTGGTGGGAGCCGCTGGGTGGTACCACTATCTCACGCGGCCACCCGTCGTCAGCGAGGCACCCGCGTCCGCTCGGCCACCCGCGCGCCACGACGCGTCGACAGGCGGCTCACCAACGACGTCGCCCGCGCCAGCGTCTGTCGCGCGGAGCGGTGACGAGACGGTCGCGCCTCTCCCCATGACCTTTTCCGCGAAGGAGCTTGACGACTGGCTCCAATCCCATCCCGAAGGCGCCCTAGCGTTCAATCGATACGCCCAGAATCGCGAGGTCACGTGGAGCGGCATGGTCGAGAGTACCTCACGGGCGGACCACCTGCTGGGCATCGAATTCACGGATAGCGAGGGAATGCGGATTCTCGCGTGGTGCTTGTCGGATGCGGAGCTGCAGCCGAACTCCAGCGTGACAATTCGCGGGAAGGTTGTGCGCAGGCGTCCCAAGGGGTATGTCGTCGACCGCTGTCGCATGCTGTGAACCCTCGAGCGTACGATCTCTCGAGCGGGCGGCGTCCGGCTCGCGCGGGATCAAGGCTTACCAGATCGAGACTCAGCTGCGCGCCCCCTCGGCCTGACTGATCACAGGCCGGGGCGCGCGCGTCTCGGACCTCGGATGCCCCAGGGGACAACCGCTCGTGATCGGAAGGTAGCCCACTCCCCAACACCGTCCGGCTGACCCTCGCGATCCGGCCGGTCGTCGACGACGCCGCTCGGAGATTCCGAAGGCCGGAATCGGCGCGCGCGAGCATCGTGGAGCCGCGGGTTAGCCGTCACTCCCGCTCGTCGGGACGGGACCGCGGTCGGCACTCCGAGTCGGCCCCCCGCCAATTCCGGACGACCACGAGCGAGACCGACGTGGCGGCCGTGCGCCGCAGACACGCTCTCGACCGGCGGGCCTCCGATTCGCCATGTGTCTCCGCACGGCGTTCATGCCTTCGAGCGGTGCGACGAAGGAAGAAGTGACCCGGAGGGGGCTGGGCCCGCTCGGAGGTGACAGCCGGGGGAACTCCGCCGTGCGAGGCCAAGGGCAACGACGCGTCCGGATCTCGGCGTGGAGCCTGACTGATCGAGGGATGGCGCCCGCCGCGCGACACCGCGCTGGATCCGCTCGCTCGCGGCCGGTCTGAGCGGTTCCTCGTCGGCCACGCTCAAATCTTGTAGTGCGGTCGCCGGATTGACGCCCGCGCCTGCCATTGTGTCCCGGCCGGACCAGATTGGCAGCGAATGCGGAGAGCTCTCCAGTCGTGGCGAATCTGAAGAGTGTGACGGATCTGGAAAAATCAAGGTCTTCACCTGTTCACGAGTTACTGCCGGCCTTGGCATAGGCTGTGCTTCCTGAACTCCAGCGTGCATTTTGCTCGGCGGGCAGAGGTTCAAAATCGCATGCGGTGGGGTGGAGGGCAGGCGGCGGTGCAGACGAGAACCACAGAGTCTTGCTCCAGCGAGCCAGGCGGAAAGCCGGTGACTCTTTCGTTGATCTCCTGCACGCGGGGCCGAAGCAGCCCGGACGACTCCCGAGGTTCCCGCATCCTCGCACGGAGAAGTTCCTGGCGCTTCTCTGGAGGGGCCAGCCTCGATCAGGCCGGGCAGGAAGCCAACGTGCGCATGGGGGCAGGGTCGTGATCGAGACGGGAAGGCCCCGAGTTCTTCTGTACGCCCAGGGCTTGGTCGGGGTGGGTCACTCCGTCCGCATCAGGGAAATCGCGCGAACTCTAAGCGTCGACTTCGACGTCCACCTCATCGATGGCGGGCGGTCCGTCGCCGAGGCTCCCCTGCCTCCACGGGTGGGCGTCACGCGGCTCCCTCCAGTCTATCGGGACATACGAACCTCTCGCCTTGCCGCGGCGGACGGCGAGCCGATCACGGCCGTCCTGAGGAAGCGCCAGATGGCGCTCGATGCGGCCGTGTGCCGATTCGCCGCGGATGTGCTGGTCATTGAATACTTCCCGTTCCAGCGGTGGGAGCTCAGCGACGAGATCGTCGGCGCCATCGTCCGCGCGCGACGGCTGAACCCGAAGCTTCTCGTGTGTTGCAGCGTGCGCGATGTCCCCCGTCGGCCGCGGACGCGCGGTGAGTGCGAGAAGATTGCCGCCACCCTGAATGAGTACTTCGACTACGTCCTCGTGCACGGCGACGAGCGGATTACTCGACTCGAAGAGCACTTCCCAGACGTCGCGTCGATCAAGGTGCCCGTCGTCTATACGGGCTATGTGGCCCGGAAGGCGCCGATATCCCCGGCGCCCGACCGGACCCAGGATCTCTCCTCGGGCGACGTTGTCGTGAGTGCGGGCGGCGGCATCGACGCGCTCGAACTCATGTCGACGAGTGCGGCGGCGTGGAGAAGACTGGTCGCGCGAGGAGACGTCGGTGATCGACGGATGGTCTTCTTTCTGGGACCGTTCACGCCGAGAGAGGATTGCCGCCACCTGCGGGAACTCTCTGCCGGGGGGCCCTTCGACGTGCGACCCTTCTCGGATGATTTCTTGTGCCGGCTCCGCGGGACGGCCTTGTCGGTCAGCAGGGCCGGATATAACACCTGCACCGATATTCTCGGCACGAGCGTCCCTGCCTTGCTCGTCCCGGGCACCCACGTGGGCGACCAGGTCTTCCGCGCCCAGCGCTTCGCCGAGCGACGGCTGGCGGACACCATTGCGCTTGGGGACCTCGATCCCGACCGCCTGGCCGAGGCGCTTCTCGAAGCGATGAACAAGCAGCGCGTTCGACGCGACGTTGCCCTCGACGGCGCCGAGTTCACGCAGGCGTTCTTGAAGCGTGCGATGCGTCCCCTGGCCCGGCTGAGCTCGCTTTCCGCCGGTCGATCGGTCGCGACTGGATGACGGCCACGCCGAAGAGCGCTCGACCAGCGGCATCGTCATGGTCGTCGCGGCCCCGCCCGACTCGAGCCTCCGTCCCGGTCCGCCGCCACGCCTCACGCGCACCGGCTCGTCTCGCTGCCGTATCGCCACGCCGCGGCTGACCGCCGCCCTGTAGGCCTTCGACTGATCGGCGCTTCGCGTCGACTGGTTCGTCGTTCCACGCGCCTCGCCCCGTGCTCGCACAAGGTGTCCTGGCGGCGGCGGGCGCGCCTCAGCATGCGCGGGCCGGAACACCTCGACGCCACGGAATGGGTTCAGACGGGCTTTCCGCTCCTCCTCCCCCGCTCCCGTATCCGAAATCCCTGAGCCCCGTGGGGCCAACGCGGAGCCCGCGACACCGACGGCGAGCCGTGACGATCTGGCTCCGTGGGGGCGGGTCGAATTGCCATTTCGGCAGCCTGCCGATCTGGCAGGCTGCGGATAGAGGCCGAAAATCGATTTGAATTAGACATGTTAGACGACGCGCACCCAAATTATTAACGGGCATCGTTCGTGCACTGTCACCTACGCGATGGAAAACGTCGGCGCAGTCGCGGTACCGATCTCCGGTCTCAGCAGGACGGCAGAGCCTGGCCGTTCGACGCTCGCCGGCACCGCGGGGAGCTGCCGGGGCTATTCCCTGTCTGAACTCGTCGTGGTGATCGCGATCATCGGGATCATGGGGGCGGCCGCCGTTCCCTGGCTCTTGAGCGCCCTTCCCGGGGCGACCGTCACCTGGGGGGCGCGGGAGATCCAGGGCTCGCTCATGCGGGCGAAGATGCTCGCGATGAGCACGCGCCAGACGATTTGCGTGAAGGTCGTGTCCGGGGGGTATCAGTTCGTGCAGGGCGGGTGCGCGGGCACGGTGTGGACGGGCCCGGGCACGGACTCCACGGGAACCTTCCGCCCCTCTCCGAATTCCTTCACGGTGACCAACAGCGGGACGAATCCGATCTTCACCCCGTTCGGCAACGCCAGTCAAACCGGAGCCCTGACGGTGACGGCGCAGGGCGGGGGCAGCCGGACGGTGAGCGTGACGGCCCCGGGCCGGGTCACGATTCCCTAGGGGTGATGGCGATGGTCACCCACGAACGGCGCTCCAGCCTCCCCCGACCTCACCGCGGCCTCGCGGCGGCGTGGCATGACCGCCGGGGGTTCACCCTCACCGAGCTGCTCGTGACGATGGCGATCATGGGGCTGGTGATGGCGGCGCTGGTCGGGGTCCAGGTGAGCAGCAACACGGTGTTCGTCACGGGTGAGAACCAGGCGCAGGCCCAGCAGTCGGCGCGGACCGCGATGCTGATGGAAGAGGATCTGCGGCTCGTGGGCTATGGCTACCCGCCGGCGCTGACCGCGGTCACGGGGGCGAGTCAGACCTCGATCACCTTCTGGGCCGATCTCAACAACGTGTCGACCACGCTCTCGACGGCGGCGGCCGCCGGGACCAAGATCCTCACGGTGGCGGGCGGTCTGGGGATCAACCCGAGCGATTCGCTCTATCTGAGCAGCGGCAGCACCTCGGAGACCCAGACCGTCAAGACCATCGTGGGCCCGACCATTACCCTCAACGGGACAGGGCTCGCGAACGCCTACCCGGCGGGCGCGGTCGTCGGGCGGCCGCTGCCGGTCACCTACTCGTGGGCGGGCAACACGCTGTCCAAGGATCCGGGCGACGGGACGGGGCCGCAGACGCTGGCCACGGGGGTGCAGGTGCAGCAGTTCAGCTATTTCGACACCACGGACACCGCGATCCTCACGTCGAATCTCTCGGCCAATCTCGCCAACATTCGGCGGGTGGCGATCACGATGACGGCGCAATCGACGGCGCCGAATCCCTGCAACGCCCGTAGCTTCACGGTGACGACCTACGTTCGGCCGAGGAATCTCCCGTGACGACGACCGGTCGACCGCTCAACCTACGACAGACGGAGGGCAGTAAGACTATGACGCGACTTCAAGCACGGCACCTGCTGAGAGCCGAACACGGCTACGCTTTGGTCCTCTCTCTTGTCATCCTGGCGGCCCTGTCGGTGTTGGGCCTCACGCTGCTGACCCTCGGCACGACCGAGGTCGCGTCGTCGGCGAACTGGAAGGACTACAGCAAGGCGTTCTACGCCGCCGACGGCGGGCTCGAGTCGGGGGTGGTCGGATTGCGGGCGCTCTTGGTGAGCACCCCCGCGCCGACGGGTACGCAGCTCGCCACGATCACGGCGCCGACGCTCACGAGCCCCGGCCTCAGCTTCAGCGCCTACTCGGTGACACAGCTGAGCCCGGCGCCCTATCAAATCCAGATCGCGACCGGTCCCTACGCGGGCATGAAGGGCATCGCGACGGATTATCAGATCGCCGCCCAGGTCGCGGCGGCGGGAGGCACCCAGTCGAGCCTCACCCAGGTCTTCCAGTACATCCAGGTGCCCCTCTTCCAGTTCGCCGTGTTTTACGGCAAGGGCGTGGATCTCGAGATCGCCCCCGGCGCGAACATGACGCTGAACGGGCCGATCTTCGCGAACAGCAATATCTATATGGCGCCCGGTGCCACGCTCCAGGTCAACTCGCGCATGGCGACGGCCGGGAACATCTACCGCACCATCAAGAGCAGCGGCGTGGAGGGGCTCAACGGCAACCCTCAGATCATGAACGCCAACGGTGTCTACAAGACGTTGAACTTCGACCATGTCGACAAGCAAAACTTCACCGGCAGCTGGACGGCCTCCCAGTGGCAGGCCCAAGCCCAGAGCACCTTCGGGGGCATGGTGAAGGACAGCGCGATGGGGATCACCGAGATCACGCCGCCAGTGCCGTCGCTGTTCAACAACCCCTGTAACCCGGACAAGCAGGCCCACACGCTGATCGAGATGCCCCTGGTAGGCGACTCCTCCGCGCTCACGGCGGCGAAACTCTACACGCAGGCGGACCTCCGCATCGTGAACGGCGTGGCGACCGACCAGAACGGCAACCCCGTGACGCTGCCGGCCGGCACGATTACCACGACCAGCACCTTCTTCGACTCCCGCGAAGGCCAGATGATGGCGGTCACGCAGGTGGACGTCAGCAAGCTGAACACGGCCGTGCCGGTCTCGGGAGGAGGGTCCTGCTCGAGCGGGTGTCTCACCAATTGGAACGGGATGGTCTACGTGGCGTCCACGACGAACAGCTTCGGCCCGTCGACGCCGTGCAGCTCGAACAAGACCCTCGCGTGCCCCGCGGTGCGGCTGGTGAACGGGGCGAACGCCGGGACCACCACGCTGCCGACCAAGGGCCTGACGGTCGTGTCGCAGAATCCCGTGTATATCCAGGGGGACTACAACCCGGGCCTCCCCGCGACCCAATCGCCGGCCGCGGTCCTGGCCGATGCGGTGACCGTGCTGTCGAACAACTGGAGCGACGCCAACGCCGCGACCAGCAGCTCGACGCTGGGCTCGCGAACCCCGACGGCGACCTCCGTGAACGCGGCCATCGCCACGGGCCCGAGCAACGAGTCCACGTCAGGTGCCGGCAACGGTCAGCTCGAGAACGACATCCGGTTCCTCGAGAACTGGAGCGGCGTGACGATCAACTACTCCGGGTCCCTGGTCAACCTCTGGCACAGCCAGCAGGTGACGCAGCCCTGGCAGAACACGGGCGTCTACTACAATGCCCCCGTGCGGAACTGGAGCTACGACACCCTGTTCGATACCACGATTCCTCCGGGGACGCCGAAGGGCGTCGTCATGCAGAAGGGCCGATGGGCGCGGAGTTAGGGCCACCAATGGCAGCCTGGCGAGACGAACGCGGCATGACGCTCATCGAAGTCCTGATCGCGATCACGATTCTCGTGGTCGGCATCCTTGCGCTGATGAACTCGGTCACGGCCGGCTACCTGAGCGTGGTGTTCAGCGGAGGCCAATCGACCGCGACGGAAGTGGGGAGACAGCTCTTCGAGCAGCTCAGAAACCAACCGTTCAATCCGGGACCGGCCACCGGATCGGATAGCCCGGCCCCCGGCGTGACGCGGTCGTGGACGATCGCGACGGTCGGGGCGACCCCGTCGCCCAATGGGCTGGCTCGGATCACCCTGACGGTGACCTGGCCGAGCGGCTCGGGCGCGACCCAAAGTACCACCTTCGAGACGTTGCGCGCGCAATGCGCCGGTAACTGCTAAGACTCCTCCGGAAGCTCCGCGTTCCCTTCCTGCTGCTCCGACCGCCGTGTTCGTGCCGACCGCGCGCGGGACCCGGGGGCTGATGTCCGCGGTTTCCCCGGCGCGGAGAGCCGCGGCTACCCGAGCAGCGAACCGAGCGAGACGCCTGAACCGCGGACCATCCCGCCCGTAGAGAGGCGAGCGCCAGCGCCCGTCACGGCCCGCGTCTGCCACGACCCGCCCCGCCGATCAGCGTGAGGGCGTCAGTGTGATCGCCGCAGGAGCTCCCCACCGGCCCCCTAGAGGCTTCGAGACGCCAGAGTTCGGTGGACGCGAGCGCCGCATGTGACAGGTCGTCAAAAAATCCTTGCCAAAGCTTCTCGGCCCGCCGTAGACTGATCAGGAGTGTGCGCCTACGGTAGGCGTCCATCGTCATTCCCGAGCCGATCGGCGCCCTGGCCCTCACGTGTGACGTCGCGGACCGCCCGACCGCTCCACCTCGTGCTGCTCGCCGGCGGGGTTGTCCTGTTCCTCACTGGGCCCGGTCGCGGAGCCGCCGACGCGCGCCGACGGGAAACGGGCGCGTGACCGAGACGGCGCCCGCCGGCTCGCCCTGTCCCAAGTGTGGACAGGAGAATCTCGAGACGGTGCGGTTCTGCACGCGCTGCCACACCCTCCTCCGCTACGCGTGTCCCGCGTGCCACCACCTGCAGCCTCACGGGGGGAAGTGCGACGCGTGCGGTGTGGACTTCATCGAATACGAGACGGCGCAGCTGCGGCTTGCGCGCGAGCGCGCTCAGGCCGCCACCGCCCCCCGCGTGAGCCCGGTGACGCGCGGAACGATCATGGGCGTCATCCTGTTGCTAGTCGTGATCGGTGCCTGGTTGGGCCTAAAGCGGCTGTCCAGCGCCCCCCTCCGGCTGTCCGGCGTCCCCGTCCAGCAGGCGCCGCCGCGCGTTGCCGCCCCCGTGCCGGCGTCCCCGCCCCAGCCGCCGCCCCCGCCGCCGGCGGCGGCCGACGAGGCGCAGCTCGCGGCCGACGTCCTCCGGGTCCTGCAGGGCTTGCGGTCTCTCGTGCAGGCGCACGTGAACTACCCGGAGTACGGGCCGCGCGCGTTCGACGCCAAGAGGACCGTCGAGAGGTACGCGAGCGCCCCCGGGGGCGACGCCGAGCTCAAGCGCGGCATGCGCGAGACCATGGATCTCTACATGCTTGCGGCGACCGCCTGGAACGCCGGGCTGCGCGCCGACTCCGGCGACGAGCGGGGCGCCGCTGCCGCGTTCGCCTCGGTGTCCCGCGATCCCGTGCTCGACTCCTGCCCGGCCGCCCGGGCGGCCCGTGACAACGCGAAAGAGGATGCCCGGGCCCCCCTCGAGGTGGTGCAGGGAATCAGTGTAGTCTCGGCCCTCCCCGCGATCTTTGAGTGCGCCGAGAGCCGGCTCGCGGATGTCGAGCGACGGATGGGCGGAGGCTCGTAGCGACGGCGGCCGGAGGTCGGAAGGCTCCCCGCGGAGGCTCGGGCTCAACCCGGATCCGGCCCGGCCCCTCCCCCCCGATCCCCGCACGTTCGAGGGCGCCTGCGAGCGTTCGGCAGGATCCTCTGGCTCGTGGCGGGGCCGCCCTCGCCCGAGTCGGTCTCGCGCGAGCGCGAGGCCCCGCGCGGCCGCTGCCGCCGCGCCCCTGACGGTTGGGCCGGGCGCGCCGGGACGCCCGTCGGCGTCAGATCTCCCCCAGGTAGGCGCGTCGGACATCCTCATGTCGGACCAGATCCGCCGCGGCGCCCGAGAGCACGATGGTGCCCGTCTCGAGCACGTACGCACGCGTCGCGACCTCGAGCGCGAGCGCCGCATTCTGTTCGACCAGGAGCACCGTCGTGCCCTGCCGGTTGATGCGCTGAACCGTCTCAAAGATCTGCTCGACCAACACCGGGGCCAGCCCCATCGACGGCTCGTCGAGCAGGAGCAAGCGGGGATTCGCCATCAGCGCGCGGCCGATGGCCAGCATCTGCTGCTCGCCGCCCGAGAGCGTGCCGGCCCGCTGCCGACGCCGCTCCCAGAGCCGGGGGAAGAGCACAAACACCCGATCGAGGTCAGCGGCGGCCCCGGCATCGGACCGCGCATAGGCGCCCATCTCGAGGTTCTCCCAGACCGTCAGCCGGTTGAACACGTGGCGGCCTTCCGGCACGTGCGCGATGCCCTTGCGGACGATCAGGTGAGGCGGCATGCCGCGCAGCGACTCCCCGTCGAACAGGATCTCCCCCGACCGCGGGGCGAGGAGGCCGGAGACCGTCTTCAGCGTGGTGGTCTTCCCGGCGCCGTTGCTGCCGAGGAGGGCCACGATCTCCCCGGCCGCGACGTTCAGCGAGATTCCCTTGACGGCCCTGATCTCGCCGTAGGACACGAGAAGGTCCCGGACCTCAAGCATGCGCCCGGCGCCCCAGGTAGGCCTCGATCACGCGCGGGTCACGTCTCACCTCGGCCGGGTCGCCCTCGGCGATCTTCTCGCCATGGTCCAGGACGATGACACGGTCGGAGACCCCCATGACGACGCGCATGTTGTGCTCGATGAGGAGCACCGTGAGGTGAAACTCGCCGATCAGGCGGCGGAGGAGGGCCATCAGCAGGCCGGCCTCGCCTTGCGTCATGCCCGCGGTCGGCTCGTCCAGCAGCAGGAGGGAGGGACCGGCGCCGAGGGCGCGAGCAATCTCGAGCCGTCGCTGGTCGCCGTACGGGAGGTGACGCGCGACCTCATTGGCCTTGGCCCGGAGCCCTACCACCGTGAGGAGCTCGGCGGCCTGCCGCGAGAGGCTCTCCTCGGTTGTCCGGAAACGCCGGCCGCGCGCGAGCACGTCGCGGAGCCCGAGTCCGACGCGCGTGTGCATGCCGACCAGCACGTTCTCAATCGCGGTCATGTTGGCGAAGAGCCGGATGTTCTGAAACGTCCGGCAGATTCCGGACGCCGTGATCTCGTCGGGCCGGAGACCGACGAGCGACCTCTCGCGGAAGATCACCGTTCCGGACTCCGGCACGTCCAGCCCGGTGACGATGTTGAAGAGGGTCGTCTTCCCGGCACCGTTGGGACCGATGATCGAGACGATACGGTGGGGCTGGATCGCGAACTCCACCTTGTTGACGGCGACGAGCCCGCCGAACGCCTTGGTCACACCCTCGGCGCGGAGGAGGGTCGTCATGGGCGGGCGGACGGCTCCCGCGGCCTCAGGAGCCAGGGCGCGCCGTCGCTCGTTCCGATCATCGGGCCGGCCTCGCCCCGAGGCCGCGGTGCGGCCCACGGCGGCGGGGCGTGCGATGAACTCCGCTCGCGGTCCGCCCCCGCACTAGCGACTCCCCGCGAGCGGCGCGCGCGATGCGGCGCCGTCGGCCACACCGCCCCTCAGTCATCGACAAGCACGCGGCGGCGCCGGCGGGCGGGGAGGATACCCTCCGGCCGGAAGATCATCATCAGCACGAGAATGAGGCCGAAGACCATGCGCTCGTACTTGGCCGGCTCGAGCTGGGTGGGGAGGTCGGCCAGGTTGTAGCCGAAGACGATCGTGCCCGAATTCCGCAGGTCGTTGAGCCAGAGCGACAGGCCCTTGAGGACCTGGAGGTTGAGGACGGTGACGATCGTCGCGCCCAGCGCGGGACCCGGGATCGAGCCCATGCCACCCAGGATGACCATCGCGAGTACGCCGATGGACTCGAGGAACGTGAAGGATTCCGGGTTGATGAAGACTTGTTTGGCCGCGAAGAGGACGCCGATGACGCCGGCGAAGGAAGCGCCGCAGGCGAAGGCGAGCAGCTTGGTCCGGACCAAGGGGACCCCCATCGCCTGGGCGGCCGTCTCGTCTTCCCGAATGGCCTCCCACGCGCGCCCGATGTGCGAGTCCGCGAGGCGCTGGTTCACCGCGATGACGACGAAGAGGACGAGCAGGACCAGGAAGTAGAAGTACAGCGAGTAGAGGAGGCCCAGGGACACCCCGGGCAGCCGCGCCGGATCGAACGGCAGGGGCGGGCGGCTGATCGGCGTGATGCCCTTGGGCCCGTTGGTCAGGTTGATGGGCTTGTCGAGGTTGTTCGCGAGCACTCGGACGACCTCGCCGAACCCGAGCGTGACGATCGCCAGGTAGTCGCCGCGCAGCCGGAGGACGGGCAGGCCGAGCAGCACGCCCGTGAGGGCGGCGACGGCGAGCCCCACCAGCAGGAAGACGAAGAACCAGCCGGGGGCCAGCGGGAATCCGCCCCCGAAGATCTGGTTGGCCTGGGGAGAGCCGAAGATGGCCCAGAGATAGGCGCCCACGGCGAAGAACGCCACGTAGCCGAGGTCGAGTAACCCGGCGAGCCCCACCACGATGTTGAGGCCGAGGGCGAGGGCCACGAAGATCCCGACCTGGGTCGCGACCTCGAGGTAGTAGCCGTTGACGGTGCCGATGGCCGGCATCAGCACGCCGAGCGCCAGCACCGCGAGCGCGACCTTCAGCCAGCGTCGCATCGGCGCAAGATAGAGCGCCAGGATCGATGCCTGGAAGAGCAGGAACGCGAGGATCGAATGCGGAAAGACGGACACCGCGTACCCGGAGGCGGCCAGTAGCGCGAGCACCCCGACCGCGTGCATCACGGCGCTCCCGCGGGCACCGAGGGCCCCCTGGCCGCCGCCGGACCGATCACGCCCGCCCCCGCACCACTTCGCCCAGGAGCCCCTGAGGACGGAAGATCAGGATGAGGATCAGCACGGAGAAGGCGAAGATGTCCTTGTACTCGGCGCCGAACGCCCCCCCCGTCAGGAGCGACAGGTAGGAGGCGGCGAACGCCTCGAGCAGGCCGAGGACGAGGCCTCCGGTCATCGCGCCGGGGATGTTGCCGATGCCGCCCAGCACGGCCGCGGTGAAGGCCTTGAGGCCGGGAGTGAAGCCCGTGTAGGGGTTGATCAGACTGTACTGGACGCCGAAGAGCACGCCGGCCGCACCGCCCATCGCCCCCCCGATGAGGAAGGTGATCGAGATCATCCGGTCGACGTTGATGCCCATGAGGCTCGCCGTGGCCTGGTCCTCGGCGACCGCCCGGATCGCCGTGCCGAGCCGGGTCTTGTTCACCAGCAGGTGGAGGGCGAGGAGCATCAGCAGCGAGGCGGCAATGACTACGAGCGCCTTGACCGAGACGTCGACGGTCGCGGTCAGCTCGAACCGCCGGTTCAGGGGCTCGAGCCCCGGATACACAAGGTTGAACGCGTTCCGCCAGACGCTCTCGACGAGCCGGATGAGGTCCTGAAGGAAGAAGGAGACGCCGATGGCCGAGATCAGCGGGATGAGCCGGGGCGCGCCCCGGAGCGGCCGGTAGGCGATCCGCTCGACGGCGACGGCCAGCAGGCCGCTGACCGTCATCCCCGCCCCCAGGATGAGGAGCAGCACGAGGACGGGGGATACGCGGTCGAGGAGGCCGGCGTGCTGGAGGCTCAGGAGGATCTCGACGCCGACGAAGGCGCCGGTGACGAAGATCTCCGAGTGGGCGAAGTTGATGAACTCGAGCACGCCGTACACCATCGTGTAGCCGAGCGCGACGAGGGCGTACATGAAGCCGAGGATCAAGCCGTCGAGCAGGACCTGGGGAAAGATCCCGAGAAGGAGCGGGTAGTCCATCGAGTGGACGCGACGGGCGGGTGGGGGCGGCGGCGGCCGCGCCGCGCTCTACATCTTCGGCGCCGGGGTGGCGATCAGCAGCCGCTTCACTTCCCGATTCTCTCCCCACTTCTCCGGGTTGTCCGAGGTGACCTGCAGGACGAAGTAGAGCGCCTTCTTGGGGTCGCCCTTCTTGTCGAACTCGATCGTGCCGGTGATGCCGGTGTATTTCACGGCGTGGATGGCCGCCGCCACCTCCTCGCGCTCGGGGCGGCGGCCGCCCTTGGCGGCGGCGGCGATCCCCCGGAGGGCGATGGCGGTGGCGTCATAGGCCTGGGCCGCGAACGGCTCCGGGTTCTTGCCGAACTTCTTCCGGTATTCCTCGGCGAACTGCCTCGCCTGCGGGTAGACCGAGACCGGGCCCGCGACCGAGGTGTAGTACATGCCGACTACGGCCTTGCCCGCGATCTTGGCGAGGTCCGAGGAGTCCAGGCCATCGGGCCCCATGAACCTCGACTTGGCGCCCTTCTCCCGGGCCTGGCTGAAGAACGGGCCGGCCTGGTCGTAGAGTCCGCCGAAGTAGATGAGCTCGGGGTTGCGCGCCTTGACCGGCGTGATGATCGGGTCGAAGTTCGACTTCTCCTCAGAGCCCTCGAAGCCGAGGATTTTGATCCCCTTCTTCTCGGCCTCGGCCTTGAAGAACTCCGCCACCCCCTGGCCGTACGTGGTCTTGTCGTGGATCACGTAGGCAGTCTTGACGCCGAGGCTCTTGGCGAACTCGGCGCCGACGGCCCCCTGGACATCGTCCCGGCCGCAGACGCGAAAGACGTTCGAGTATCCGCGGTCGGTGACGGTCGGGTTCGTGTTGGCCGGTGAGATCATCGCCAGCGACGCGTCCTTGTAGACCTCGGAGGCCGGGATCGCCACGCCCGAGTTGAGATGGCCGATCACGACGAGAACGTTCGTGTCCGCGATGAGGTTCTTCGCATTCGCGACGCCGACGTCGGGCTTCGCCTGGTCGTCGAACGGCACCAGCTCGACGGCGAAGCCCATCTTCTCCAGCGGGCCCCGGAACTTCTCGAGCGCGAGCTGGGCGCCGAGCTTGATGCCTTCGCCGAGCGCGGCCTGGCCGCCGGAGAGCGGGCTCTGGGTCGCGATCTTGATCGTGCCCTTCCCCTGGGCGGCCACTCGAGAGCCGGCCGGCGGCCAGGGGCACAGGGCGGCGAAGGCGACGAGGGCCACGTAGACGACGCCGCGCGCGCGGTGGGTCTTCATCGCTTCCCCCTGGCAGACACGGAAGTTGATAGGTGAGGCCGGG
>QHRX01000045.1 GCA_003221455.1 Candidatus Rokuibacteriota bacterium | reverse complement strand
CCGGGAGGAGCAGGACGACGTCCGCGCCGCGCTCGGCGTTCTGGCTCGGGTGACGGGGCCTGGACCGCTCGGGATCCTCGGCTACTCCTTCGGCGCGTGGATGGCAGCCCTGGTGGGCGGTCAGAGCCGGACGCTCGGGGGCCTCGCCCTGATCGCGCCGCCGCTCAGCCTGTACGACTTCGGGGGACTTGCCGGGCTCGAGCCGCGCCCCCTCCTGCTGGCGACGGGCTCGCGCGATCCCTATTGCCCGCTCGACGCCTTCCAGGAGCTCGCCGCCGGTTTACCCTGGGCCGGCGCGCGCGTCATCGAGGGCGCCGATCACTTCTTCTTCGGTCGGCTCCACCCGCTGGGGGAGGCGATCCGCGCCTTCGCAGAGCAGTTCCGTGACGCGCGGGCGTGAGCCCGTCAGGGCCCGAAGGCCGAGGGGCCACGGCGGGGCAGGCGCGGGGGCGCGGCCGTCCCCGCGGAGAGGATGATGCGGACCCCCTCCTCGACCGAGAGGCCGGTCTGGATCAGGTCGTCCCGCGAGAGCAGGATGACGTCGCCGAGGTAGAGGTTGTTTGTGGGGACGAAGATCGTTACCATGTCGCGCTTGCCGTCCGGTCCGTCGACGACGAGCTCGCTCGTGACGAAGCCGAACGTCCACTCCCCCTTCCGCGGATGCTCGGCCAGGACGACCTCCTTGAACGAGCTCCGCTTCTCCGGCGAGAAGGACTCGATCAGCTGCTTGACCGACGGGTACAGCCGACGGTACACGGGCACCCGCATCAGCAGCTTATCGGCCAGGGCGAGCACGCGGCGCCCGACGACGTTGGTGGCGATCGTCCCCACGACGAAGATGATGCCGACGGCGGTGAGGAAGCCCAGACCCGGGATCGGCCGCCCGAAGAGCGTCCGGTAGAAGGGATCGAAGAGGTCGTCGATCTTGACCCAGAAGATCCAGAGGAGCCAGGCGGTGGCGAAGACCGGAACCGTGACGAAGAAGCCGGCGATGAGCCGGCGCTTGATCCAGTTCCGGGCGGTTCCGGGCATAGTGAGGGGATGACACCACAGCGGCCCCGCCAAGTCAAGGAGGCCCGCCGCGTCGCGCTCGTCACCGGCGGCGGGGTGCGGCTCGGGCGCGCGATCGCGCTCGCGCTCGGGCGCGCGGGCATGGACGTCGCGGTCGGCTATCACCGGTCGGCGCGCGCGGCCCGTGGCGCGGTCCGGGATCTCGCCGCGGGCGGCGTCGACGCCGTCGCCCTCCGGGCCGACCTCAGGTCCCCCCGCGCGGCGGCCCGCCTCGTCGCGGCGACGGTGGCCCGGTTCGGGCGCCTCGACGTGCTCGTCAACAGCGCCGCCGTCTTCTACCGAACGCCCTTCGCCGTGACCACGCCCGCCGAGTTCGACGACCTCCTCGGCCTCAACCTCCGGGGCGCCTTCTTCTGCGCCCAGGCGGCGGCGCGCCGGATGGGGGCCGGGCACATCGTCAACATCGGCGACGCCGGCAGCGACCGCGCCTGGCCCGCCCACATCCCGTACACGCTGTCGAAGGCCGGCATCGCCGTCCTCACGCGCGGCCTCGCGGTCGCCCTCCGGCCGCGGATCGCGGTGAATTGCGTGGCGCCGGGCGCGGTCCTCCGCCCGCCGCGCTTCCGGCGCGCGCGCTGGGCACGGCTCCGGCGCGAGAACGCCGCGAGTCCCGCGGAGGTCGCCGCGGCCGTGGTCTTCCTCGCGACCTGCCCGCGCTCGATCACGGGCCAGATCCTGGCGGTGGGTGGCTAGGCTCGGCCTACGCGCGCCGGCCGCCGCCCACGACGCGTAGGAAATCGCCGAGCGACGAGAACCGCAGGAAGGGATTGGCGCGCTTCTCCGCGCCGATCGTCGATTGAGGACCGCCGTAGTTGTGCCCCGGGAAGAGCACGGTGTCATCGGGCAGCGCGGCCAGCCGCTGCGTCAGCGAATAGTACATCGCCTCCGGATCGCTCCCCGGCAGGTCCGTGCGGCCGCAGGAGCCGATGAACAGCGTATCGCCAGAGACGAGCCGCCCGTCGACCAGGAAGCACTGGGAGCCGGGCGTGTGGCCCGGCGTGTGCAAGAAGGTGACGGCGAGACGCCCGATCGCCAGCGTGTCGTTACCGTCCACCCGGACGAGGTCGGAGCCAAACCCCCGCAGGAACTCGCGCTCGGCCTTGTGGACGTAGACCTTCGCCGGAACCCGCGCGAGCAACTCCTCGACGCCGGGGATCCGCCCGGGCAGGCCCCAGGACTCGAGGCTGCCGCCGACGTGGTCCTGGTGGGTATGGGTCACGAGGGCGCCGATGATCGTCATCCCGTCGGCCGCGGCGGTGTCGACGATCGTGTCGATCTCCCAGGCGGGGTCGACGACGACGCACTCGCGCACGACCGGATCGCCCACCAGGTAGACGAAGTTCTGCATCGGCCCGAGTTCCAGCTGTCTCACGTAGACCCCGTCCGCGACCGTCACGCGACCCGTCCGCTCAGCCCTGGAGGTCGTCGGGGATCTTGGGCAGCGCGCCGAGCCGCGTGGTGTCCACCGTATAGACGGTCGGCGCCTTCGTGCGCACGTAGAACTGCCCGCCCTCGCGCTTGCCGATGGTGAGCGTGGCAAGCTCCGCGCCCTTGTCACCGAACAGCGTCACCTCGAGCGAGGGCGCGTCGAACCCGTAGCGCTTCGCGTCGGCGCCGTCGCCAAGGATGTCGTTCCAGCGAAGCGCGGCCACCGTGAGGAGGAGATCCTCCACCCGCCCGCTCCGCGCCGCGCCGCGCCGCGGCTCGACCATCTTCCACTCGAGGGGGCTCGACCGTTCGAACAACGCCGTCCGCCCCCCCCGGCTGACGCGAATCCGCGTGACCTGCTTCGTCTCCAGGCCTCCGAAGAGCGAGTGGTCGCGCAGCTCCGGCGCGGACTTCGAGAGCGTGGACAGCAGCCGCGCCTCGACGAGCACGGGCGGTCCCTGCCCCAGCAGCTCGGCGTAGGCGCTCGGCTGGCCGCCGCGGGTCTCCGTGGACGGCCCCAGCGCGACGATCCGCGGCGTCTTGGTCTCCCCTTCCCAGAGCGACACCTTGACCGTCGGCGTGAAGTGGACGCCGGGCAGGAACGCCTGGGCCTTCGCCTCGCGGAGCTGGAAGAGCAGGCCACTCACCACGGGCCCGTCGGCGGGCAGCGGCTGGGGCGCCGTGATGCGCCACTGGTCGCCCTGCCGCGCGAGGGCCACCGCGCCCTTTGGGCTCTCGAGCGCCAGGCGGGTGAGCTTGTCGCGGTCGAAGGCGACCACCGTCTTGTCGCGGAGCGCGGCGACGTTCTTCGGCAGCTGGTCCCACACCCCCTGGTCGAGGAGGAGCACCGAGGGTTCGCCCGGGCGCAGCGCGTACACGCCCTTCTTCTCCCCGGCGACGCGGCCGAAGAGGAGCGCCTTGCTCGTTCGGTCCTTGCCGCTGCCGAGCCAGAGCTCCACCCGGACGGGCCGATCGAGTCCGTAGGCCGCGAGCGACGGAGGCTTCTCGACGACGAACTCCTTCACCCGGCCGAACTGCAGCTTGTCGATGAACTCGGTCACGGCGTCGGCGTCCGCGGGCAGCGTGACCGGCCTCGTGATCCGCCACTGACGCGGGTCCCCGCGCTCGAGGTCGATCGTGTCCTCGCGGGTCACCAGCTCGAGCCCGGTGACGTCCTTCCGGTCGAACGCCAGCACGGTCCGGTCGCGGAACTCCGACGCCGCCTGGGTCGCGTCGCGGAGGATCAGCTCCGGCAGGACGAACACGCTGGGCGCGCCCCGCTTCTTCGCGTACACCCACTCGCCGGTCGGGTTCTTGGCGCCGAGGCTCAGGCCGAGCGGCTCTGCCGTGCCCTTCGCCCTGAGCGTGATCTCGGCCGCCGGCTTGTCGAGCCCGTACTCGGCCAGCGAGCCGGGCGTGGCGGTGATTTCCCGGTCCATCCGGGCGTTGACGATGTCCGAGACCGCGCTGTCAATGCTGCCCTTGGCGCCCGTCCCCGACACGGGCTCGAGCATGTGCCAGCCGTCCCCGAGGCGCCGGATCCGCAGGGTGTCCGCGGGCCGCTTGACGACGAGCTCCTCGACCGACTTATCCTCGACGACCCAGACGCGGTTCTTGGTCTGCTCGCGCTTCTCCTGCCGGGGGCCGAGGTACTCGACGTCCAGGACGTAGTAGCCGCCGACGAGGACGAGGAGGATGGCAACGACGACCGTTGTCTGCCATCGCATGACGGAGCTACGTGGAGGCGCGACGCCGCGTGTAGACCGCGATGCCGGCGACGAGGGCGAGACCGGGCATCACGATCACGGGCAACAGGAAGACGACCTGCCCCTGTTGCGCGGTCAGCATCACCGGCGTCTGCTTCGCCGTTCGAGGCCGGATCGAGATCTGGTCTTCCTGCTCGGCGAGCCAGGACACCGTGTTCAGGAAGAGGTCGCGGTTCCCCCCCTGGATGTTCAGGAACTGGTTCGAGGCGAGGTTGGACGTGCCAAACACGACGAGCCGGGACTTGTCCTTGGTGGCGACCGCCGCCACCGTGAGCGGGCCCTTCGGATCCTGCGGATCCGGCTTGGCCTGCCCGCGTTCGAGTGTCGCGCGATCGGTCTCGCCCCAGCTCTGCGGGCTCGTCTGCGCGAGCGGCTGGACGCTGACGCCGGGCGGCGCCGGCCGCGCGAGCCGGAGCGAGCGCGTCAACGGGAAGAGCGTCATCATGCCCCGGAGGTCGCGCGTGATCGGATGCGCGTCGTACTGCTGGACGATCGGCAGCTCGGGCCCGAAGCCGAAGAGCCGCCCGATCGGGTTCAGCTCGATGACCAGGTCGGCGTCGAGGCCGACGCCGTACTTGACGAGGAGCCTCTTCAGCCCCTCGTTCTGGAACGGATCCGTCATCAGGAAGAGCTTCCCGCCTTTGGCGAGGTAGGCGTCAAGCGCGTCGACCTCGGCCGGCAGCGGGTCGGTGCGCGGCCCCCCGACCACCACCACCGCCGCGTCCTCGGGCACCTTCCCCTCCCGCGCCAGCAGGAGCTCCTTCACGTCGTAGTTCGCCCGCTCGAGGGCCGCCTTGACGTTGCCGTAGCCGGAGCGGTCGTTGCTGCCGAGGTCGTGCTCGCCGTGGCCCTGTAGGAAGTAGACCGTGCGCCGGCCCTCGCGCGTCACCTTCACGAGGCCGTTCGTGAGCCGCTCCTCGTCGGCGTCGAGCACCTTTTCGGACTTCGCCTTGGTCTCGAGCACGATGGTCCCATACTGCTCCACGCCGTATCGGCGCGCGAGGCCGGGCTCGCGGTCGGGGTCGCTCATCTTCCAGGTGAAGTGGCCGTTCGAGTAGCTCCCATACTGTTTCAGCAAGTCCTCGGCCGCCTTCTTGCTCTGCTGATCGGCGCGAAAGAACGCGGTGGCGACCACGCCGCTCTTCAGGGTCCGGAGGAGCTGGATCGTCTGCGGCGCCAGCGTATTGCGGCTGTTTTCGGTGAGATCGAGGCGCGTGTTGTGGCGATACGACACCGCCTCCACGAACGTGATCACCCCGAGGACGAGCAGGATCAGCACGGCGGAATTCAAGCCATACCGGGTGGCACGCCGGCCGAAGTCCAGGCGCAGGAGCAGCGAGGCGAGGACGAGGAGGACGCCGGCCGCCCCCACCCAGCCGCGCGCGTCGCTCCACTGCGGCCGGACGAACGGCAGCACGAGCGCGGCCGCCAGCGCGACCACCCCCGCGTAGAGCAACCAGAACGCGAGCTTCTTCATCAGCCCTTCCACCGTCGTGCTTCGAGCGACCGGAGCGTCAGGAACAGCGCCAGCACCATGAAGTCCGCGTAGTAGATGACGTCGCGGCTGTCGATGACACCCTTGGAGAAGCTCTCAAAGTGGTCCACGAGCGACAGGTGGGACAAGACCCGCCCCGCGAGGCCGCCCGTGTAATCGGCGCTCCAGCCGATGACCCAGAAGATGAGGAGCACGACGAACGTCGCGAACGCGGCGACGATCTGGTTCTCGGTCAGGGACGACGCGAGGAGGCCGACCGCGAGGAACGCCCCGCCCATGAGCAGGAGACCGAGGTAGCCGGTGAAGAGCGGGCCCCACTCGAGGCGCGCGAAGTACGCGATCATCACCGGATAGACGAGCGTGAGGGCCAGCATGATCCCATACAGCGCCAGCGCGGCGAGGTACTTGCCGATGAGGACCGCGCCGTCGCGCACCGGGTAGGTCAGCAGCAGCTCGATCGTGCCCGACTTCCGCTCCTCCGCGAACAGCCGCATCGTCAGCATCGGCATCATGAACAGCACGATGATGCTGACGATGTTCGCGAAGAGCGGCCGGACGATGCCGTCGGTGACGTTCAGATCGCGCGCGAGGCCCGGGTTCATCGCGGCCTGCATCGACATGAGCGTGAAGGACACGAAGTAGAGGTAGAAGAAGTAGCCGACGATCAGCAAGAAGAGCGTGATCACCGCGTACGCGACCGGCGACGAAAAGTAGAGCAACATCTCCTTCTTGAAGATCGGCCAGACCTTCACTCGGAGGCCTCCTCGCCGGCGACGATGCGGATGAAGACCTCCTCGAGCGTCATCCCGATCCGGCGGAGCTCGAGGAGCCGCCACTTCTGGCCGGCCGCGAGCTGGAAGAGCTCCGACCGGATGTCCCGATCGCGCGGGGCCTCGACGACGTAGGTGCCGACGCCGTCGCTCATGGCCTGGCGCTCCACGCTCAGAACGCCGGGGATGCGTCGGATCTCCGCCGGCACGGCGTCGGGCGGCGCCGCCAGCTGGAGCTGCACG
>QHRX01000044.1 GCA_003221455.1 Candidatus Rokuibacteriota bacterium | reverse complement strand
GAGCTTCGGCGGGCGGCTTCTCGGCAGCGACCCCGCCACGGATCTCGCCGTCGTCCGGGCGGACGCGGCCGATCTCCCCCCGGCGACGCTCGGCGACTCGGCGGCGCTCCGGGTGGGGCAGCTCGTGGTCGCGATCGGCAACCCGCTCGGCTTCCAGTCGACGGTGTCGGCGGGCGTGGTGAGCGCGCTCGGACGCTCACTCCGGAGCCGGACGGGCCGGCTGATCGAGAACGTCATCCAGACCGACATCGCGCTCAATCCCGGCAACTCGGGCGGGCCGCTCGTCGACTCCCGGGGACGGGTCGTCGGCATCAATACGGCGATCATCGCGATGGCCCAGGGCATCAGCTTCTCCATCCCGGTGAACACGGCCAAGTGGGTGGTGGCCCAGCTGCTGACGGTCGGGCGGGTGCGCCGGAGCTACCTCGGGTTCGTCGGCCAGCGGCGGCCGATCGACCGCCGGCTGGCGCGCGCTCGCGGCCTCGCGATCGAGGCGGCCGTCGAGGTCGTCGCGGTGGAGCCGTCGAGCCCCGCCGCCGCGGCCGGGCTCGGGGAGGGGGACATCGTGGTCGCGGTCGAGGGCCGGCCGGTGACGAGCGTCGACGACGTGCACCGGCTCCTGACCGACTGGCCGATCGGTCGTCCCGTCAGGCTGACCGCGCTCCGGCGGGCGGAAATCGTCGAGATGACTGTCACACCGGCCGAGGCCCCGTAGCGCCAGCCCGCGGGCATGAAGGTGATCTCCGGCGGGCAGACCGGCGCCGATCGCGCCGGCCTCGACGCCGCCGCGGCGCTCGGGCTTCCGACCGGCGGTCACGCGCCCGCCGGGTTCTGGACCGAGTCCGGCGCCGACCCGAGCCTCGAGCGTCTCGGTCTGGCCGCGGGCGGCTCCCCGGAGTTTCGGACAGAGCGGAACGTCATCGACGCCGACGCCACCGTCATCTTCGCCCCCCGCACGCCGGCCGCCGGGAGCGAGCTGACGCGGGCGCTCAGCCTCCGGCACCGAAAGCCCGCCATCGTCCTCGATCCCTGGGCGCCGGGCGCCGCCCGCGCGCTGGTCGAGTTCCTGGTTGCCCAGGCGCCGACGGTCCTCAACGTCGCGGGCGATCGGGAGTCGCAGTCGCCTGGAATCTACCGACGGGTCCGGGAGCTGCTGACCACGGCGCTCGCGTCGGTGGCGCTTGACGGCCAGCGCCCCCTGCCCTAGTCACAATGGAGTGACCGGGTCCGATCGCAACGCGTAGATCACGCTGCGAGCGGAGACCCGTAGCGCGGAGCGACATACGTAAGGCGCCGGTCGACCATGACCGGGTGAACGGTCTTTGGGGCTCGATGTCCGTGCAGCAACGATCACGGGGGCAGTGGCGGAGCCGGGCCGCGGGGTGCGATCGATGGGGACGATCCCAATCAGGCGCGGAGCTGCTCAGCCGGGCCGAGCTTCCTTAACCAGGCTGCGGACCGCCTCCAGGTGTCTAGCCGTCGCGAGCCGATGACTGTCCGGACGGAGAGAGCGGGGACAAGAATGGACACCGCGGCCACGGTCGTCCGCACGATCGCTCCCCCGTATAGAACGTGGTCACCGCCATAATACCCGCGCGCGCTGTCCACATGTCCACCGTTGTCCACACTTCCGGAATCTGACGGCCTGACGCGGCTTGGCGGTCGACACCCGTCAAGACCGACCGTCTGGCTGCCTTCCGCGGTCGCGGAGCCGCAATTCTCCCAATCTGACGGGTAAGGGGGACCTCTCGACGCGCCAGCGCCGATCCGAGGCGGGCAAACGAGGCGTTGACATGTTGCATCACACGGTGCGTACCTTGGACCTCACGAAGGAAACCCAAGCCTCGCCGCTGGCGACGGGTCGTCGCGCGCGGCAATGGCGCGAGAGGAACGACGGCGTGGAGGCGCGACGCAAGCCACTCGCCAAACTCGAGGGCCGCCGGCGGATGCCGCTCAGCGGTCTCACGATCGCCTGGCGGGGCACGCCCGGTCTGGACGACTGGGCCGCCTACATCGCGAAGACGAAATCCCGGAAGCTCATCCTGGCCGATCGCGTCTGAGCGGGGGGTGAAGTCGCTCCTGACTCGGATGCGAACGATGTCGAAGCGGGAGGTCGAGACGCTCGCGAAGGGGTAGGCCGCGGGATCTCACCCATCGGTCTGACCGGGTCGGTGCGCCCGGTGAGATTGTTCTTGTACTCCCGCGGGAGGACGCCCTATAGTAGCGGCTCCTGCCATGACGCCGAAGCAAATCGGGGATCTCCTCGACCGGATCGGATGCCTGAGCTGCTCGTGCGACCTCGATCTGTTGCTGTTCTTCTATCGGCATCCACGGGCATTCCTGATCAGCGAACGCCTGGCCCAGTACGTCGGGTATGACCTCCCGCAGGTCGCTCAATCGCTCGACACCCTGATCACCGCCGGGCTCCTACAACGGTCCCCGAACGCGACCCATCCGGCGCAGCTCTACGTTCTCGCGCGGGGCAGCCCGCTCGGCGGGTGGGTCTCGTCGCTCCTGCGAGTCGCAGAAAAACGGGAGGGCCGGCTGGCCGTCATCCAGGCTCTCAAACAGCGACCGCCGCTCCGGCGTTCGGGTGGCGTCGAGTCTGAACCCGTCGCCGGCGCTCAACCAGTCCCGCACACGCGTGAGGTGCCGAATGCCTGACCCAGACCTCGTCAAGACAGGGCTCAAGGGGCTCGACGAAATTCTCTTCGGCGGCATTCCGCGAGGGAATATCGTGCTCGTCACGGGAACGGCGGGGACGGGGAAGACGACGCTCGGGGTCGAGTTCGTGTATCGCGGTGCCCGCCAGTTCGACGAGCCGGGGGTGATCGTCCTGTTCGAGGTGGCCTCGGACAAGCTCATTCGCGACGCGGCGCTCTTCGGATGGGACTTGGGCGAGCTGGAACGGGACGGGCGATTGAAGCTGATCTTCACCACGCGGCAGCTCTTCCACCAGGAGCTGCAGCAGGCCGATAGCCCGCTCCTGGCGGAGGCCGCAGAGATCGGCGCGCGGCGAATCTTCGTCGACGGCCTCGTCCGGCTCCCCGAGTCCACCGGCGGGGACTCTCGCGACGCGTTCCATCTCCTCGCCGAGGGGCTGCACCGTGAAAATCTGACCGCGATGCTCGCGCTGGAGTCGACGTTTGCTGACCCCGCGGCCGCCCGCGCCCCTGAGGAGTTCGTCGCGGACACGATCGTCCGGCTCAGCGTCGAGCCGGTCCAGCGCGCCGTGCTGCGGTCACTCGAGGTCGTGAAGTCGCGGGGCCACGAGTATGCGCTGGGCCGTCACTCGTTTCGGATCACCAACGGTCAGGGGCTCGAGGTCTATCGGCGGGTCCAGGCACCCCGCAGCCTGCAACGCGAGCGAGGCGCCGCTTTCGACCCAACCTCGCGGGTCGCGACGGGCATCCCGGGCCTCGACGGGCTGGTGAACGGCGGGTATTTCGTGGCGAGCACGACCCTCGTCGTCGGGATCTCGGGCGCGGGCAAGAGCGTCATGGCCCTGCAGTTCATCGCCGAGGGGGTCCGGCGTGGCGAGAAGAGCTTGATGGTCACCCTGGACGAGCCCCCGGCCCAGGTTCTCCGCAACGCCCACAGCATCGGGATCGATCTCCAGTCGGCCATCGATCGGGGCCTGGTGCATCTGTGGTACGAGCCGCCACAAGAGTTCGAGATCGATCGGCACTTCGCCCAGATCGAGGCGATCGTCGAGGACTTCAAGCCCCGGCGGGCGGTGATCGACAGCCTCTCAACCTACGGGTCGAGCCTGGGCGCCGCCGAGCGCAGTTTTCGCGACTTCTTCCATGCCATCGTCGCGTTGATGAAAGAGCACCAGGTCACTGCGGTCTATAACCATGAAAACCCCGAAATGCTCGGCATGTCGTCGATGATGGGCGAGTTCAAGGTCAGCTCGCTGGTGGACAACATCATCTTGATGAACTGGGTCGAGCTGGGCGACACCTTCCGCCACGCGCTCACGGTCGCCAAGATGCGGGCGATGCCGACGAGCCGCACGACCCACGAGTGCGAGATCACGAACGGTCAGGGCATGAAGGTGCTCCCGCGGCCGATCCGGGCGGCACTCCCCGTGGTGCCCTTCGCGGGCTACCTCGGCCTCATCTCTCGCGCGCCCGAACGCCGCTCGACGGTGGGGCCCGAGGTCCCCTAGCGTGGCCGCATGCGGTTCCCTCACCGGCCGGTCGGTGTCTTCGCGCTCGTGCTCCTCGCCGGCTGCGCCACCGGGGACCAGGCCGGTCAGGACGAGCGGGATCGAACGCTGGTCCTCCTCGACCACTCCGACTGGGACGGCAAGATCGCGGACGCGCTGACGAAGCAGGGCCTGAAGGTCGCCGAGCGGGAGGACCGGACGGCCCCGCCGGCGCGGTACGAGCTCAGCGTTCGTTTCGGAGCGCGGGTGGACTACTGCGTGCTGAACGACTCGGAGAAATATTCGTCGGTGACCTACGAGGTCCGCGAGCTCGAGACCAAGGCCGTCGTGGCGACCGTCCGCGCCGCGGGCTGGACCGGACCCTGCCTCGTTCACTGGACCGAAGTGTTCGACGAGCTGGCGGAGAAGCTGGCCCGGAAGCTCCTGGGATCTGCCTTCACGCCCGGAAGCTGAACGCGGGATCGAGGGGCGGCGGCGGCACGCCGAAGAAGCGGGCCGCCCTTGGCTAGCCCCCTCCTCCAGGAAGACGGGCCCGGGCATCCAGAGGGCGTCGGGGTGCTCCGGCGCGATTCGAGCGGAGCTGAACTCACCCCCGGGCTTGCCGGCGGGTGGCCCGCCGCGCCGGTCAGTCCCGGGCCACCCCGCCGCCGGCCGAGCTCACCGTCGCGCCGCGGCCGGCGGCGGCTCGAACCCGAAGCGCTTCAGCACGGCTTGCCCCTCCGGGCCGACGAGACGATCCAGGAACGCCTCGGCGAGAGCCGGCTCGCCGGCGTCGCGGAGGACGGCCACCGGGTAGAGGATCGGACCGTACGTGTCCTGGGCGGGGCGGAACGCCTCCCGCACGCGCCCGGGCCGGGTGGCCGCGTCCGTCGTGTAGACGAACCCGGCGTCGACTTCGCCGCGGGAGACGTAGTCGAGCGCCTGCCGAACGTTCTCGGCGAACACGATCCGTGGCTGGAGCTTGTCCCAGAGGCCGAGCGCCCGGAGGCTTTCCGCCGCGTACTGGCCGGCCGGAACGGTCTTGGGGTTGCCGACCACGATCCTGCCGAGGCCGGCCTCGAGCAAGTCAGTGGGCCGGCGGAGCTCGAGGCGGGAGTCCGCGGGCGTGACGACGGTCAGGACGTTCCGGGCGAAGACCCGGTGGGTCTCGCGGCGGATCAGCCCCCGCCGCGCCAGCTCGTCCATCTGTCGCTGGCTCGCCGAGATGAACAGGTCCACCGGTGCGCCGGCCTCGATCTGCTGCTGGAGCTCCCCGGACGAGCCGAAGCTGTAGCGGAGCGTGACCCCGGGGTGAGACCGCATGAAGCCGCGCCCGATCTCTTCCACGGCGTCCTTCGTGCTGATGGCGGCCGAGATCGTGACCTCCTGCGCCCGGGCGGGGGGGGCCAGGACCGCGGCCGCGAGCAGCGCCGGGAGCAGGACGCGCGCCGCCGTGTTCCGCGCCGAATTCACGGTTCGGTCCAGTAACCGGGCCTTGGCCGGCACGACTTCCGGGATGTCCCCCGGGTCGCGCAGGCGATGGGCGTGACCCACCGTCTGCCCCGCGGCCGCCCCGACATTGGTGCCGAGAGCGTACCCGTCGGGCGGGTGGCGGTCCTCGACGGCCGGACCAGAGGCCAGCCGTCCAGCCGCGCATTCTGGCCGAGCCCGAAGAAGTCCGTCGCTGTCGCCCGGGGGCCGATCAGCGTGCGGCCCACCGTCAGGGGAAGGGCGTCCCGATTGGCCACCGCGCGCTCGTTCGCCGCCGGCCGGCCGGCGCCGAACCACGCGCACAGGACGCGGGTCATCGGCGAGACGCGGCGATCCTCGCGGCGATCGCCTGGCCGACCTCGGCAGTCGAGGCCTTGCCCCCGAGGTCGCGCGTGAGAAGCGTGCCCTCCGTGACCTGCTCCTCGAGCGCGGTCACGACCGCGCGTGCCGCGTCCGGGTGGCCGAGGTGCTCGAGCATCATCGCGCCCGTCCAGATCTGGGCGATCGGGTTAGCGATGCCCCGGCCGGCGATGTCGGGGGCGGAGCCGTGTACCGGCTCGAACATCGACGGATACTCCCGCTCCGGGTTGATGTTGCCGCCCGGGGCCAGGCCGATCGAGCCGGCGATGGCCGGGCCGAGGTCGGACAGGATGTCGCCGAACAGGTTGCTGGCGACGACGACGTCGAACCAGTCGGGATGCTGCACGAAGTGGGCGGTGAGGATGTCGATGTGGTACTGCGCGGTTTTGACGTCGGGGTACTCCCGGCCCATCGCGGCGAAGCGCTCGTCCCAGAAGGGCATGCTGTGGATGATGCCGTTCGACTTGGTCGCCGAGGTGAGGTGGCGCCGGGGCCGGGTGCGGGCCAGTTCGAACGCGTAGCGCATGACCCGGTCGCACCCGCGGCGCGTGAACACCGACTCCTGAACCGCGACCTCGTCCGGCGTGCCGCGGTGCAGGCGACCGCCGATCTCCGAGTACTCGCCCTCGTTGTTCTCGCGGACGATCAGCATGTCGATGTCGGCCGGGCCGCGGCCGGCGAGCGGGGAGTGCGCGCCGGGGAGGAGCCGGACCGGGCGCAGGTTGACGTACTGGCGGAAGGCGCGGCGGATCGGGATCAGGAGGCCCCAGAGCGAGACGTGGTCGGGCACGCCCGGAAATCCGACGGCGCCGAGGTAGATCGCGTCGAAGCGCCGGAGCTGGTCGAGCCCGTCCGCCGGCATCATGCGGCCGGTCTCCGTGTAGGTCTGGCAGCTCCAGTCGAAGGTGGTCCAGTCGAGCTCGAAGTCGAAGCGGCGGGCGGCGGCGTCGAGGACCCGAGTCCCCTCCGGCACGACCTCCCTGCCGATCCCGTCGCCGGGAATGACCGCGATGCGGTGCCTCATCTCGTTCTCCTCGTCAGATCGCGCTGACCCCCTTCCAGGGGTGCGCGCGCAGCGCCTGCTCGTTGATATCGGCGCCCCAGCCCGGCGCCCGCGGGATCGCGAGGTGCCCGCCGCTGATCTCGGGCGGCCGGGTGACCAGCTCGGCCTTCCAGGGGACGTCGTCGATGTCAATCTCCATGATGCGGACGTTCGGGAGCACGGCGCAGAGGTGCGCCGAATGCAGGTCCGCGAGATGGCTGTAATAGTTGTGGGGCGCGATGGCGATCTCGTAGGCCTCGGCCATCCGGCCGATTGTGACCGCCTGGCTCCACCCGTTCCACGGCACGTCGATGATCGCGACGTCCATCGCCTGAAGCTCGAGGAACGGGCGGTACTGACGGGTGGTGACGAGGCTCTCGCAGGAGGCGATGCGGGTCGAGGTCGACTGCTTCAGTTGGAGCAGCGCCCGGGGGTCCCAGTTGTCGTACTCGAGCCACTGCAGGTCGAACGGTTCGACGAGCTTGGCGATGCGCATCGCGCCCTCGGTGCGGAAGTTGTAGTTCAGGTCGAGCGCGACCCCGACGTCGGGTCCCACCGCGGTGCGGAAGGTGCCGATCAGGCGCTCGATCGCGCGCAGGATCTCGGCGCTGGCCACGCCGTCGGTCGTGTTGGGCCCGCGGCCGAAGCCGGGGAAGTACACCGTCGCCGGGTCGCCGGGAATGACGATGTTCGTCTTGAGGGCGGTGAAGCCGCGGCGAGCCACCTCCCGCCCGAGCGCGGCGATGTCGTCGAGCGTGCGGAGGGGCGGCGTGCCGAGCGCCTGACCGTGAATGGCCCGCGTCGTCCCGCAGTGGGACCAGTAGAGCCGCACCCGATCGCGCAGGGGCCCGCCGAAAAGCTCGTAGACGGGGACGCCGAGCGCCTTGGCCTTAATGTCCCAGAGCGCAAGCTCGATGCCGGCCATCGCCTTGTGCGAGATGCCGCCCAGGTTCTGGCGCGTTCGCCGCAGCATGTCCCAGTAGCGGAGCTCCACCGCGCGCGGATCCTCGCCGACCAGGAGGTCCTCGAAGTCCCGCACGCAGCCGGCGATGCCGTACGGGTTGCGGTTGTCGCTGCACTCGCCCCAGCCGTGGAGCCCGTCGTCGGTCTCGACCTTGACGAAGGTCCAGGGCCGCCAGCCGCCGTCGCAGTGAAACGCTTCGACCTTCGTGATCCGCATGCGTCCTCCCGCGCGCGCTCCGCCTCGGCTTTATATCACAGCGCGCCGCCCAGCGAACCGTGGACGCTTGACGGGCACGGCTCCGGCCTCCAGCCCGGGGACGGTTGAGGAGGTGAGCCGGCGCCATCAGAGCCGGATCCGCGGCTCGCTCAGATCTTCGAGGCGAGCGCGGGGAGGGGCCCGCCGTGTTCGTCGAGATTCCGCAGACGCTCAACCGGATCGTGAGCGAGGAGGTGGTCGGTCTCGTGAAGCCCGATCCGCTGCGACCCACCACGGCCGCTGGACGGCCGCCTCCGTCGGGCTGCGCTTCGCGGCGCGCCTTCGTCCGGGAGCCGCGTAGCCGAGTCGGGCGCGGCCGGCTACTGCGCCTGCCCGGCCAGAAGCTTTCCCACGGCGTCGAGCCTGTCGGACGCGCAGGCCCACAGATCGGGGAGCCCCTCGGAGCCGGCGATCATGCCCGCGAACGCCGGGTCGTCCGCCTTGAACTTCCAGTCCGCGGCGTCCCGGTCGATCGAGCGCTGAAGCCGGGGGCACTCGGCGATCGCAGGGTCGCGGCCCACGCCAGCAAAGTCACCCTTCGCGGCGTAGACGCTCGACGCGGACGCTGCGAACGCATAGAGCCGCATCGCCGTCCTGAGGACCTTCTTCAGGTCGGGTCGGGGGGCGTGGTCGTCGGCGAGGTAGCGGTCGACGAGGGGCGTGGCCTGGACGACGCGTGCCTTGTACTCCTCGGCGCTGGTGCCCGGCACGGCGACGGCGCGCAGGTCAAAGAGGGCCTGCATCGCGTCGCGCAAGGTCGACGGCGACAGCCTGGCCAGGACGATGCTCGAGCCCGACGGCGCCGGAGGCGTGGTCTCGGCCGTCTTGGCCGCCGGGGGGGTGGGGCCGGGCTCGGCGGGCCCCGCCGGTTCGCGCCGCGCCGTCGGGGATTCCGCCGGTGTCGGCGCCGCGTCGGCTGGTGTCGGCGGGGCGGCGGCCGCGGGCAGAGCCACCGCTGCGGGCTCCGGGGCGCCGCCGGCCGGAGGAGTGGCCGGCCGGGCCGGCCCGAAGGCGAGGCTCAGGACGAGCCGCTGTGCGATCGTTCGCTCCCGTCCCTGCACCTCGATCACGAGGCCCTTGGGCGTCATGCCCTTGATGACGCCGACGAGCTTCTGTCCAGTCGTCAGCTCGACGACGTCCGCCGCCGCCGGTGGCGACCAAGCGGCGCAGACGACGACGGCGAGCGCCACGCCGCGGAGGGTTCGTCTCAGGCCGGGACGGCTCGGTCTCATGTCCGGTGGCGGTGGCGGCCGCCCGCGGGGGTCTGACGTGGCGGGCCCGAGCGAGCGAGCCCGGCACGAGGGCCCGGGCCCGCGGCGGTGTCGGCGGACGGGGCGGCCGACTCGCGGACGCGCGTCGACGGCACCCGGCCGCTCACGACGGCGGACGCCTGCGGTGCCCGCCGCCGCCAGTGGGCTTGACCGTGGCCCTGGGACAGACGCCGAGTGCCAGGCTCTCCCGCGCTCGAATCGACTGGTGCACGGTGCCCTCCTCGAGCTATTGTCGCATGGTCGCGGCCGGAGCCACGCCGGCGCCAGACGGTGCCGGCGCGCTCGAGAGAGTGTCAGGAAAACGATACGATGCAGGCGCCGACGGCCACGAGCGCGGCCGGGACTGCCCTGCCGGACGCGTTCTCGGAGCGCGGGCGGTGACGAACCGGTCCGGGCCTGCCTCGCGCGATTCAGGCTGACGACACCATGCTGATCGTCCTGGTCTCGCTCGCCGTCGGGCTCTTGGGCCTCCTCGCGACCCGCGCCGCGCTGCCGCGGCTGGCCGACCGAGGGCCGGGCGGTGACCCACACGTGCCCTGGGCCCTCGGCCTCGTCGGACTGGTCCCGGCGTGGTTGATCACCTTCGTCGCCCTGCTCGGCGCTTCGCCCGCGCCGCGACTCCCGGTCTGGTCGGCCGCGGCGTGGATCGCGTCGTCGTCGGCCGCGCTGATCGGGACGATCGTCACCGAAGCCCTGGTTCGGAGTGCGAGCGAGTCGGGCGGCCGCCCCCGCGCCCGGTACTGGACCTACGGCCTGGCGGCCCTCCTGCCGGCGTGGCTCATCTCGATCCTCGGCAACGTGGTGCGCTGAGGGCCGGAACTACTGGAAGCGGACGCTCCCGAGGAGCGCGTCGAAGGCGGAGCGGTACTCGACGTACTGCGAGCGTGTCGCGGAGATGGCGATGCCCAGGCCCCGGCTGGCGCCCGTGGTCACGTAGACTTCCTGGAGGGTGGTGAGGGTAGCGCCGTCCGGACGGGACAGGTCCCGGGAGGCGATGATCTTGCGCCAGGGTCGCCGGCCAAGCTCGACCGTCGTCGGCGTGCTCTCTGGGCGGGCCGAGGCGATCCCGATTCGCAGGAGGTCGTCCGGGCGCGTCCCAGGCGGGAAGCGCCGCAGGTCGAAGCGCGTGACGACGATCGTGGGATTCGGGCCCGGCGCCTCTCCGGGCGCGTAGCGCGTGAACCGGACCAGCACCTCGATCGGCTCGCCCTCGGACGGTGCCTGCCTCGTGTCGCCGAGCTGCCTGGCCGCAGCCTCTGTCTCCTGCCGGAGCGTCTGGCCCGCCATCATCCACCAGCCCGCCGGCTTCGCGAGCGAGAAGCGGGTGACCGTGTCGGTGAACACGTCCTCCGCCGAGGGCCGGGGCGCGGCGGACTGCGGCACTCCGACGCGATGGGCCAGGACGAGGGCGGCGCCGACGAGCACTAGGCTGAGGCCCGCGAGCCTGGCCGGCTTCATGCGAGGGTGACCCGGAGGACTTCCTCGACGGTGGTGGTGCCGTCGATGACCTTGAGGAGGCC
>QHRX01000199.1:5758-29523 GCA_003221455.1 Candidatus Rokuibacteriota bacterium | reverse complement strand
TTCGGCGTCGCGGTGACCGATCCGGTCCGGCTGCCGTGGCCGGCGTCGCGAGCGGTGGCGGACGGGGTGGCGGGCGAAGTGGTCCACGTCGATTGGTTCGGCAACCTTGTCACGTCGATCGGCGCCGGCGACGTCGTCGCCGGTGGGGTCGTCAGCGTCGCGGGACGGGAGGTCGGCCCCGTCGGGACCTTCGCCGAGATCTCCCCGGGGGCCGTGGCCTGGCTCGTCGGCTCGAGCGGGCGACTCGAGATCGCCGCGCACCAGACGAGCGCCGCCGCCATTCTGGGCGTCGGGCGGGGTGCGCCCGTCCTACTCAGGCTCCGGAACTCGACGAAGAAGTAGGGGGGCCGGAGGCGGGGGTGCTAGACTTGGCGTCGGGCTTCGGGTCCGCCTTGGAGTCGGAGGTCGTGGGCGCGGGTTTCTCGGCTGCGATCGCCTTCTTGCGCGACTCCGAGGGGTAGTCGGTCACGTACCAGCCTCCGCCCTTCAAGATGAACGGTGCCGAAGAGAGGAGACGGCGAACGGTCCCGCCGCACACCTCGCAGGTGGTGAGCGGCGCAGCGGATATTCGTTGCCGGACCTCGAACGTTCGCTTGCACTTCTCGCACACGTACTCGTACGTCAGCACAGTTCTCAAGGCTATATGGGCGTGCTGAGCGTGTCAAGGCGCCGGGGTCGGGCGGGGGGGATCCTCGGCGCGCTGCTGTTGGCCGGGGGCTGCGCTTCGGCGACGCCGACCGCGGTCGAGCGCCTCCATGCGCGCGCGGTCTACGAGCAGGGACAGTCCGACTTCGGCGCCGGAAACGTCAGCGGGGCACTGTTCGAGCTCCGCCAGGCCGTGGCGCTCGATCCTGGAAATTCGACCTACCACAACGCGCTCGGCTTCCTCCTCCTGAACATGCGGCTCCCGGCGACGGTCGCGGAGGCGATGGGCGAGTTCCAGAAGGCGATCGCCCTCGACGACGGCAATGCCGACGCCCACGAGAACCTCGGGGTGGCGTTGGCCGAGCAGTCCCGGTGGGAGGAGGCGAGCGCCCAGTACCGCAAGGCGCTGGCGCTCCCGACGCTCCGGGGCCCCGACGTCGCCCAGCACAACCTCGGCTGGGCCCTCTACAACCTCGGTCGCTACCAGGAGGCGGAGGGGGCCCTCCAGCTGGCGATCCGCCTGAACCCGAAGCTGGCCGCCGCCTACTACATGTTGGGGCTCGTCCTCCTCAGGCAGGAGCGGCGCGCGGCCCAGGCCCGCGCCGCCTTTCAGCAGGCCCAGCAGCTCGACCCGACGTCGCCGGCCGGGCTGGCGGCGACCCAGTACCTCAAGGCCCTCGGAGACGGGGGGTGAAAATTCCCTTGACCGGGCTGGGGGGGGCATTGTAAAAGGGGGCGCCTTAAAAACGTGCGCACAGCTATCGGCCCGCCGTGGAAGAGGTATCCACCGCGTGGCCACGCCCGGCGAGGAGAGGTCGCCAGGATCCTTACCGTGGGCGTGCAAGGCAGCCTCACACACCTATACATGAGGAGGCGGTAATGAGAAGAGGGCTCACCGTTGCGTTCGCAGTACTCGCCCTCCTCGGGGTCCTCGCCCCGCCTGTGTTCGCCCAGGCGCCGGCCCCGAAGGTGACGATCGAAGGCTTCATCGACCAGACCACGACCGCCGAACAGAACATGAGCATCTACGACACCGACGTCACCAGGTCGAAAGACAGCGAGTGGTACGGTCGTGAGCGTGGTCGGTTCCAGATCACAGGCGAGGTCGGGAAGGTCAAGGGCGTCTTCCTCTTCGAGCACGACGCCAACTTCGGCACCTCCTCGGGCAGGTCGTACGCCGACGCGCAGGAAGGCTCTCCGACTGGCCACGGGGCTGGCCCATTCGGCCGGGGCGACGGCAGCTTGAACACTGAGTTCGGGCGTCTCGAGATCGTCTGGCTCTATACCGAGTTCCCGCTGACCGGTCCGGGCTCGGTTCTGCCCTTCGTTCCCGTCAACGGGACTCTTCGGGCCGGCTTCCAGCCGTTCGAGAACGACACGTACAAGCTCGGGGTCCTCGCCTTCGGTAACTACGGCGGTCTGCACAGCGAGATCGATCTCATGCCGGGCCTGCGGTTCACGTGGACGTACGCCCAGATGACGTCTTCGCTGACCGGTCGGACTGACGGGTTTATCCACAGTGACAACTTCGCCACCATCTTCAGCCTCGAGCTGAGCCCCTACAAGGGCCTCGACGTCAAGCCGATTTACGCATATTTCCACGCGGGCGGCGTAGTGGACTCGGGCGATCACGGCCCGCGTCAAGGGCGCGGCGGCGTGCTCGATTCCTTTCAGGCGGGCACGGGCGCGAACGGCGGCACCGCCGGCTTCGGACTCGGGTCCCAGGAGGACCGTCATACGATCGGTGTGGACGCGAAGTGGCGGTCCGGTCCGTGGTCCGTCGATCCGACAGTGTTCTACCAGTTCGGCTCACGGGACATCATGCCCACCGTGCTGAGCGGAAAGTCGGCTTCGTCCTGTGGCCCTGCTGGGGGCGGTGGGCTGACACCGGGGGCCGGGGGGGCGATCGGTGGGGTGGTCGGCACCCAGCGGTGCTATTCGCAGGACATCGATGCCTGGCTCTTTGACCTCCGGGTCGGATGGCAGAACGGTCCGCTGACCCTTGAGGGGCTCTTCGGATTCATGAGCGGCAACCAGGCCAACCAGGATCTTCGGTCTGGCCGACCCGTCCACTTCTACCAGGCCATAGACACCAATGCCGTCTACGCCTACGAGTGGGGCGCGATCACGGCGATCACTCTCGACTACCTCACGCTCCTGAACTACGAGAACTCGGGCCTCCAGCTGTCGGACGGTCCGGGCTACGACAAGTACGGCGAAATCCGGATCGGCGGCCGTGCGAAGTACAATGTGACGCCGGACTTCCTGCTGCGGGGCGTCATCATGGCGCTGATGACCGCCGAGGACGTGGACACGCACGGAGTTTCAGACGGCTCCGCCCCCGGGTGCCCGGCTGCGCCTACGTTTAAAGGCGCCGCGCAGCAGCAGGGCTGTAACGGCGGAGCAGGTCTCCTGCCGACGCGTGTGGGCCCGCAATCGAAGGGCAGCGACAACTACCTCGGCACGGAGATTAACCTCGGCTTCGAGTGGCACTTCGCGCCGAACATCGCGCTCCTGTGGCTCTACGGCCACCTGTTCTCGGGTAACGCGCTGAACAATGCCGATTCCCACAGCGCCTCCAACGCTGCGGGAACCATAGTCCATAGCGCGCGGGACGTGGATGTCACGACCGCCGTGGTGCGCTACACGTTCTAGCCAGGACCGAACGTCGCAGCGACGAAGTCGGGGCCCGGGGGATCCCCCCGGGCCCCTTTTTTGGTTTGTCGGCGCGGAACTGCCCGTGCTAGCGTAGCTTGCACGGTCGCGGACGCCATCCGGGTTCCACGTGCTTAGTCGGCCTTCACTTAAGGAGATCCGTGGCCGCCGACGGCGGGTCGCATTGCCTCCTCGTGCCGGCGAACGGAGATACGTAATGAGGCTCGGGATGGCGGCAAGGGGACGACTTCTAGTCGTCGGGCTGCTCATGGCGGTGATCGCGCCGTGGTCAGTGGGCCAGTCCCGGGCTGAGGATGCGTCGGTGCTCCCGAAGGGCGTCGGGCGGGTCACGCTGGACAGCCTCTTCTACCTTCCCGTCGAGCAACGATACAACCCGCACGGTGGCACCGAGGATATCGCCACCGACTTCAACAACCGGCACCTCGACAGCACGATCTTCTCGCTGCTCACGCCGCTGAATGGGTCCGTACCGGGCGGCAACGCGAGCATCGGCGACAGCCACGTCAAGTACACGTACCTCTACAACATCGAGGATCTCGGCGGACAGTACGGCCTCACCGACCGGCTCACGATCGGCATCGACATTCCTTACTTCTGGGCGTCGAACAGCGTGGAGGCCGGCCTCAACTCCGGGCCCGGGTCGAGCGCCAACGTGGTTCTCAACACCTCGTCGGCGGCGACTCTCGCCTTCTTTCCTGCCGGCTCGCCCTGTAGGAATCCTGTCCTTCCCTTCGCGGCGATCGCGCCCTGCTCCGTGGTCCCGGGCTTTGCGACTCGGCGTTTCAGCACCACGGACGTTCAGAGGCTGCTGGGGCCGGGTCTCGTCACGAACGCCGGCGCGAGGATTCCCGGCTTCGGATTCAAGAAGATCCAGGACTGGAACGGCGACGGGCTCGGAGACATCACCCTCGGCGGGAAGTACCAGTACCTCCGGACTCAGGACGCGGCACTGGCGGTGACGCTGGGCGCGCGACTCGCCACTGGACGGCGGGGCGATCCCGACGATCTGTCCGACGTCTACTGGAGCACGGGCGCGAACGCCATCCTGCTGCGCTTGCACGGCGACTACGCGCTCAGCAATTTGTGGAACAAGAGACCGCCCTCGGCGCAGACCGGGGCCAGAGAGATCTCCCAGCCCGGGGACCTCGTCCTCAATGCCACCTTCAAGTACGACAAGGTCCTTCCCGACTACTCGACGCGCAGGGTGCCGAGCGACATCACGAACCCGATCACGTCCAACCGGGAGCGGGTCTACCGGGAACTTGGCGACCGCTTCGAGATCGAGGTCGGCGCCAAGTACGACCTGCCCAGGGGCTTTTCGCTCTCCGCACTGTACCGGTACGGCTGGAAGCTCTCGGACGTGGTCGTCGGGCACCGCGGCTTCAAGTACGAGACCCTGACCCAGGACTCGGACTCGACCGAGCAGATCTATATCGTCGGCGTCGGCTACTCGACGGTGCCGCTCTACCTCGAGAAGAAGTTCCCGATTCCCATGGGCGTTTCGCTCTCGTATCGGGATCGCTTCGCCGGTTCCGGGCCGCACAGCGCGGGGTCGCCGAGCCAGGTCCTGAACTCGCAGTACCTCAACCTGGGACTGCAAGTCCTCTTCTAGTGTTCCGTATAGTAAGTCATGTTAACTTAGCCATGGATATTCTCTGGAGGGAGAGCCATGGCCAACCGCGTTCGACCGATCGTGGTGAGCGAGCGGGATCGGCAGACCCTGGAGCACCTGCACCGGGCGCCGTCGACCCCGGGGGGACTGAGCCGGCGCGCCCGGGCGGTCTTGCTGATGGCGCAGGGCGTGCCCGGCGTGGAGATCGCGGAGCGGGTGGGGTATACGGTGGTGCAAATCAGCCGGTTGCGGCGGCGCTTCGCGGAGCAGGGCGTGGCGGGCTTGCACGACCACCCGCGCTCGGGCCGTCCGCCGACGATCACCGCCCGGAAACGCGCCCAGATTGTGGCCCTGACCCTTAAGCGGCCGGCGCCCGGCCTCACGCATTGGTCGACCCGGGACCTGGCCCGGAAGGCGGGCGTATCCCACGGCACGGTGCATCAGATCTGGCGCGCCCACGCCCTCCAGCCCCATCGGGTCTCGACGTTCAAGTTCACGACTGATCCGGACGCGGAGGACAAGATCTACGACGTCGTGGGGCTGTACCTGAACCCCCCGACGAACGCGGTGGTCCTGAGCCTGGATGAGAAAACCCAGATCCAGGCGTTGAGCCGGACGCAACCGCTGCTCCCCCTGCGGCCCGGGTTGCCCGCGCGCCAGACGCACGACTATCGGCGCCATGGCCTCACGAGCCTGTACGCGGCGTTGGAGATCTCGAGCGGCCGGGTGATCGGGGATTGCACGCCGCGGCACACCGGCGCTGACTTCTTGAGCTTCCTGAAGCGCGTGGCTCGCCGCTACCGCGATCACGAGCTGCACGTCGTGCTCGACAACTCGTCCACGCATTCGACGCCAGCGGTGCGGGCCTGGCTTGACGAGCATCCCGCGGTCCATTTTCACTTCACCCCGAAGGGCGCGTCCTGGCTCAACATGGTGGAAGCCTGGTTCGGGATCCTCACCCGCAAGTCCGTCCGGCGTGGCTCGTTCGACACGGTCCGCGCCCTGATTCGCCACATCGAGGCCTACATCGCCGACTGGAACAGTCATCCGACCCCGTTCGTATGGACCAAAGACCCGGCCGCCATCGTCACGAAGGCGGTCCGCCGTGGTCGTTAACATGACTTCCCAGACGCGACACTAGCGCGTCCCACGGCGTCGAGGCCGCCGCCGCCGGGCGGCCACGCTGCGTTTCGTCGGGCGAGTCTTCCTCGCGGCGCTTCTCCGCGCCGTTGCCGGCTTCGCGGGTATCCGGTGGCCTGCTCGCTTCCCGGTATTCGCCGGGCGAGCGGGCGGCGGGCCCGAGCCATCGGGCGCGCCGGGCGCGAGCCACTCGTGATAAACGATCAGCTCGGCGCCTCGAATCTCCCTGTGCATCAGTCGGCGGCGGCGCCCGTTGACGTCGTCGACATCCCCGATGTTGATATGCACGTATTGGACGGGGTGGCGCAGCTCGGCGGTGACGCCGTCCCGATCACACCGCCAGGCGATGTCCTTGTTCTCCAGACCGCCGACCGTGAGGGATTGCGCGACCTCCATCGCCTCGCCGCACTTCGGACACGCACGCATCGTGGGATCTCCTCCTCAGGAGGGGCGAACGACGAGCAGCCAGCCCGCTCCTTCCGGATCCGAATTCACTAAGAACGGCTGTTCTCGCAGCGCCGCGTTATGCGCGAGGACCGTGCCGCTCACCGGGGCGATGAGGTCGCTGACAACTTTTTGGGATTCGATCATGCCGAACGCGTCCCCGGCGCGGAAGTGGACGCCGACTGCGGGCAGCTCCACCTGCGTGACGTACGTCAACTGGTCCGCGGCCTCGCGCGTAATGCCCAGTCGCAGGCATCCCTCCTCGGCCCGGCGCCACCAGAAGCCGTCGGCGAACTGAAGACGCGGATACTCGAGGTCCACGTTCCGTCCCTCTACAGACAGAAGGGGGGATACGGAACGACGTATCCCCCCTGGCGTCCGCTCAGAGTGCCGAGACGCGCCTGACGCGCTCGCGCCGGCCGACCGCGGCCTCTCAGCGCGCGGTGGCGGCGACCGGAATCGCCGTCGCGCGCGTCAAGCCCTCGACCATCTGCTTGCACTTCTGCGGGTCTTTGACCCAGAGCTTGTAGAAGTCGAAGGGGCACTCGGCGATCCCGTCGGGCGGAATCGCCGTGTACCCACGGTGGAGCGTGTTGAAGAGATGGTTCTCCGCCGTCCAGTTCTGGCGGGCGTCCCGAATCGCCGAGACCGAGAGGAGCGCGTACTGCACCTCGCCGGGCCCCGTGCCGCATTCGCCCAGCACTCGGCCGTCGAAATCCACGATATTCGAGTGCCCGAAGTAGGAGTAGACCAAGTCGCGGCCGGCCATGTTGGCCACGGCGAAGTAGGTCAAATTCTCCCATGCCCTGACCTGCGAGATCATCCGCTGCTGGTCCTTGGAGGGGTACATGTACCCTTGGATCCGAATCACCAGCTCCGCGCCCTTCATCACGGTGTCCCGGACGATCTCGGGGTGGTTGCCGTCGTAGCAGATGATCGCGCCAAGCTTCAACCCCTTGGGACCTTCGACGACCATCGTCTCATTCCCGGGATACCAGGGCTCCATGGGTACCCACGGCAGGATCTTGTGGTAGTTGAGAACAATCTCGCCTTTGTCGTTGATGAGGAGGAACGAGTTGAACGGGGCGCCCTTCGGGTTGTGCTCGCCCGTGATCGAGAATACGCCCCACACCTTATTCTTTTTGCACGCCTCGGAAAAGATCGCCGTCTCCGGACCGGGGACCGTCGTCGTGAGGTCCTTCCACTTCGTCGGATGGAAGCCCTGCGTGCTGTATTCCGGGAAGATCATGAGATCCAGTCCCGGGTAGCCACGCTTGGTTCCCTCGATGTACTGGGCGATCTTCCGACAGTTGGTCAGCACCTGCTCCTTGGTCTCGACCACCGGCACTTCGTAGTTGACCACCGCGACCCCTACCGTGTCCTTCGAAGACGAAATTGTTCCCGTCGGCATTTCCGCTCCCTCCTCTAGTCTACAGGCCCATGGCCCGTCTCGGAACGATGCGCATACTCCGTGTGGTAGTTAGATGGTCAGATACTCACGGATCACCTCGTCGGTCAAGCTGTGAATATTGGCCTCGCGCGCGACCCGGCCCTTCACCATGATAGTAAATTCCTGGGAGACATTCCGGGCGAAGTCGAGCTTCTGCTCGACCAGAATGATCGTCAGCTTCTTCTCGTGGTGGATGCGCTTGATGATCCGCTCGATCTCCTGGACGACCGACGGCTGGATACCCTCCGTCGGCTCGTCCAGGAGAAGCAGTTCCGGATTGCCGCAGAGCGCGCGCGCGATCGCCAGTTGCTGTTGCTCGCCACCGCTGAGCAGACCACCCGTCCGGTCCACGAGCGGTTTGAGCATCGGAAAGAAGTCGAAGATCTCATCGGGGACCCGCTTCAGGCCGTCGTTCCGCGCGACGAGCCCGAGACGCAGGTTGTCCATCACGGTGATATCGGGAAAGATCTCACGGCCCTGAGGCACGTAGCCGATGCCCAGGTGGGCGCGCCGGTTCACGCGCATCCGCGTGATGTCGTCACCCTTGAAGGTGATCGTGCCGCGCCGGGGCGGGGTGAGGCCGACGATGCTCTTCAGGAGGGTCGTCTTGCCGACGCCGTTCCGCCCGAGCACGCATTCGATCTCGCCCTGCTCGACGCTCAAGGCAAGCGAGTGCAGGACATGGCTCGCGCCATAGAACGTGTCGATGTCGCGAACGTTAAGGAGCGGCACTGATCTTTTCCCTTCCGAGATAGACCTCCGCGACCTTCAGGTTGTTCTCGACCTCCCGCACCGATCCCTCGGCGAGCTTCTGGCCCTGATGGAGGACGGTGATCTTGTTCGCGATCTGGCGGACGAAGCTCATGTCGTGCTCGACCACCATGACCGAGCGCGCGCCCGCGATCTCCTTGATCAGCTTCGCGGTCGTGTTCGTCTCGTCGCGGGTCATCCCGGTGGTTGGCTCGTCGAGCAGCATGAGCCGAGGCTCCGAGGCCACCACCATCCCGATCTCGAGCCACTGCTTCTCGCCGTGGGAGAGCGTGTGCGCCTCGTCGGCAGCACGCGCGAGGAGATTGACCTGGGCCAGGATCCGCTCGATCTGGGCGGCGTGCTCAGACGTGACCCGGAAGACGAGCGACGAGAAGGCCCTCCGGTGTCCACGGAGCCCGATGGCCATGTTCTCGAAGACGGTGAGGTTCTCGTACACGGTCGGCACCTGGAACTTGCGCGAGATGCCGATTCCGTAGATTCGGTGGCGGGGCCACCCGGCGATGTTCTGGCCGCGAAATAGAATCTGCCCGGCGGTCGGCGGGAAGCGACCCGTGATGAGGTCGATCAGCGTTGTCTTGCCCGCTCCGTTGGGCCCGACGAGGACCCGGAGCTCGCCCTCCTCGATATCGAAGTCGAGGTGATCGATGATCGTGTGCCCCGACACGATGTTGACCAGGCCATGCGTTTCGAGAATCCGCGTCGTCATCACTACGTCGTCGGGGTTTCCTCGATGCGGGCGGCCTCGTAGGCGGGCATGCGCCCCGCCGCGATCGCGCGCCGCCGACGCGCGCGCCGCAGCAGCGCACCCATGATCCCGTCCGGCATGAGGACGATGATGAGGATGAACATGAACCCCACGAGGAGATCCCAGATCCACGCGAACTGCTCGCTGAGCAGCGACTGCGCTCCCTTGACGAGAATCGCCCCCACCATCGAGCCGATGAGGGTGCCGCGGCCGCCCACGGCGACCCAGATGACGCCCTCGATCGACAGGATAGGGCCGATGTCCTGGTGCGAGACGATGCCGTTCAGCGCCGCGTAGAGGCCGCCCGCCACCGCCGACATCATCGCCGCCACCGTGAACACGAAAATCTTGTAGTTCGCCACCTCGAAGCCGAAGAATTCGCTGCGCAGCTCATTCTCGCGGATCGACCTGAGGACCATCCCGAAGTGCGTCGTGGTCAGCTTTCGGGAGAGCCAGAAGAAGAACACCGTCACCGCGAGAATGACCCAGTAGAAGTGCAGGCTGCCCGAGTAGCTGTCGTAGTCGGTGATGCCGTTGAAGCCACCCGTATAGGCCTGCTTCTCGATGATGAGCTCCTCGAAGATCAGCGACTCCGCGAGCGTGATAACCGCACAATAGACCCCGTAGATATGTCGCTTGAACGTGATGACGCCGAAGACGAACGCGAGGAACCCCATCGCGAGCACTCCGGCCGGTGCCGCAAACCAGACGTTCCGGAGCGGCCGCATCCAGCGGGGGATCTCGGTCAGCCCGTTCCAGGTCATGAAGTCCGGGATGGCTCCCTCGCCGTAGCGGGTGGCGTGGGTCGCGGCATACTGGAGCTTGAGGGCGAGCCCGATGAAATAGGCGCCTCCGCCGAAGTAGATGGCGTTGCCGAGGCTCAGAATGCCGGTGAAGCCCCAGATGAGATCCAGGCTGAGCGCGAACATCACGTAGCAGAGGAAGAGGCCGAGCTGGTCCGTTCGGAAGGCACCAGCGTAGAGCGGAAAGACGAAGAAGCCGGCGATCACCGCGAGGGCGATGATCAATTGGCTGCGGGAGAGTCCGGTGAGGCCGATCACAGGTTCTCCGTGCGCCGGTGCTGAATCGTGAAGAGGCCCTGGGGAAACACACGGATGACGAGAACGATCATCGTAAACACCAGCAGTTCACCGATGACGTTGTTGAATAAGAACGCGAGCACGGTCTCTCCCTCGCCGATGACCGTCGCTCCCGCTAACGTGCCGGCCAGCCGGCCGACCCCGCCGAGCACGATGACCATGTACGAATCGACCGCGTACTTGAAGCCCATGATCGGAGAGACGGTCTTGATCGGGGCCACGACGACGCCGGCGATGCCGGCGAGTCCGGAGCCAAAGGCGAAGACCGCGCTATCGATGCGGCGGGTGTCGATGCCGAGCACCGCCGCCATGGCCCGGTTCTGGTTGACCGCCCGCACGTGCATCCCGAGGTCGGTGCGGTACAGGAGCCAGTAGGTCATCAGCAGGAGGACCAGCGCCAGCACGATGATGAACAGCCGGAAGTAGGGAAACGGAAGGTTGGAGCCGGGAACCGGGAACTCCCCGCTGAGCGCGTCCGGCGCCTTCACGTAGCGCAGCTCCGGGCCGAACGTGAGGCGGATCCCGGCCTGGAGGATGATGCTGACGCCCCACGTGGCGAGCAACGTCTCGAGCGGACGCCCATAGAGCTGTCGGATCAACCCCCACTCGACAACCACGCCGAGGAGCCCGAGGACCACGAACGCGGCGGGGACAGCCCAGAAGAGGTTGAGGTGGAGGTAATACTGGAGCACATAGGCGACGTACGCACCGATCATGATGAAGTCGCCGTGAGCCATGTTGATGACGCGCATGACGCCGAAGATGATCGCGAGCCCCAGGGAGATGATGAGCAGAATGGCGACGATGCTGAACCCGGTCAGGAACTGCGCGAAGACTGCCTCGGCCATTCAGACCTCGCCTCTACCGTACACCCGACCCCGCGCGGGGAAGGGCAGGACGAGCCCGCTCCCCCGCGCGGACGTATGCGACTGTCGACACGCGAAACTGCGTCAGGTCTTGGTCGTGATCGTTCCTGACTTCGAGCCCTTCGGCACCTTGGTGAAATCGCAGTCCTTGTCCGGGTACAGGACCTTCGTCCACGGCTGCGGCCGGATCCAGGTATTCGACGTCACCAGAATATCGAACTGGCCGTCGGCATTCGCGCGGCCGATCCGGGCCCAGAGCCAGGTGTGGTGGTTCTTTTCGTCGATCTTGACCTTCCCTTGCGGCGCCTGAAACTCCTGGCCGGGCAGGCCCTCTTGGATGAGCGCGTCGGGGTCGGTGTTGCCCTTGAGCTTTTCGATCGCCTGCGCGAGGAAGTAGGTCTGGAAGTACGCCGCTTCCATCACGGCGTTGGTGACCCGGTCTTCCCCGTACTTGGCCTTATACGCTTTGACAAACCGATCGTTCTGCGGAGTCTTCACGCTCTGGAAGTAGTTGAACGACGTGAAATGGCCGATCGCGTTCTCCGGCCCCATCGCCCGGATCTCCTCTTCCGTGGTGATCGGTGTCGCGATCGGGATGTCCTTCGCCGTGATGCCGAACTGCTTGTACTGCTTGTAGAACGCGACGATCGAATCGCCGACGAGATCAGAGAAGACCACGTTGGGCTTCGCGGCCCTGATCTTGTTGATGGTCGTGCTGAACTCGGTCGAGCCGAGTGGGGCGTATTCCTCGGCAACCGTCTGGCCGCCGTGCTTCGCGAGGAGCGCCTTCACCTCGCGGTTGGTCTCCTTGGGATAGATATAGTTAGAACCGATGAGATAGAATTTCGGCCCGACGTTCTTGATGAGCCAAGGCACGAAATCGGTGAGCTGCTGGTTCGGCACGGCGCCGGTGTAGAAGCAGTTGTAGCTGCACTCCTGGGCCTCGTAGAGCGTCGGATAGAGCAACACGCTGTTGGTCTTCTCGAAGACCGGCAGGACCGATTGGCGGCTGGCCGACGTGTAACACCCGAGCACGGCGACGACCTTGTCTCTCAGAATAAGCTTTTCGGCCTTCTCCTTGAAGAAGCGCACCTCCGATTTGGGGTCTTCAACGATCGCTTCGATCTTCTTGCCGAGGACGCCGCCTTTGGCGTTGATCTCCTCGATCGCGAGCAGCTCGGCGTTGTGTAACGACCGTTCGATGATCGCGATCGTCCCGCTCAGAGAATGCAGAATGCCCACCTTGATCGTGTTGTCCTGGGCGCTCGTCTGGGTCAAGCGCCGGACGAAGATGGACGGAGCCCGGAACGTCGCGGCACCGGCAGTCGCCGCCGCTGCTCCCTTCAATAGGTCGCGCCTCGTCAGTTCCATTGCGCCTCCTCTCGGCCAGACCGATGGCTCAGATAGCTGGTGTCGGGCACGCCCCCCTCGGAAACCCCTGCGCATTCCGGAGTCGTCACGCGGGCGAGACACGATAAGGTTCGGCCTGCAATCTGTCAAGCACAAACCCTTGATTAAATGGCGCCTCGAGGCCTTCCGGAGGCGACGTTGAGCGACGCCTTCGATCCACAAGGTTTGTGACGGCCAATGCAGCCTGCGTGCCAGCCCGACGCGCGGGCGCGTCCATCCGTCTTTGGCGCGGCACGACGAGCGCTTGCGTCTGGGGCACTGACCGCGCCGGCCGGAACCCACTGCCCACCCGCCGGGCGTCTGGGCTTCGCTGCCGCCCGCGTGAGCACCAGAATGGCCAAAGGCGGTGCGACGCCGGCCAGCGCCGGCTCGTGGGGGCGCGCCAGGCCGATCGCCGCGCGTAAGGCCTTCGAGGGCGAGCGGCCTCCCCGAGCCGGGTCGCGCGATCACTCGCCCGGCTCAGTGGTTGAGCCCCGAGGCTAAATCAGTACCCTACGACGTACGGTAGCCTCCTCGCCGTCGCCTCGATCGCCGCGCCAGCCTCGAGCAGCACCGCCGTCGAATCCCACGTCCCACCCACGAGCTGGTTGCGCGGCCCGTCGGACACGGTCGCCTTGATGATGCGGTCGCCGAAGCGCACCTCCTGCGTCTCGACGTCCACCGTCACCGGCTGCTGCGGTGCCCGCGCGATGGCCTTCTGGAGCCACTCGACGTCCGCCTGCGATGCGACCAGGCAGGGAATCCCGAGCATCACGCAGTTGCCGAAGAAGATCTCGCCGAAGGAGCCGCCAACGATGGCGCGGATGCCCCAGCGCATGAGGGCCTGCGGGGCGTGCTCGCGCGAGGAGCCGCAGCCGAAGTTCTGGCCGACGACGAGCACCGACGCGCCCTGGTAGGCCTTCTGGTTGAAGGGGTGCTCGGGGTTCTGCTTCCTCGCGTCCTCGAACGCATGCTCGCCCATGCCCTCGAAGGTGACGGCCTTCAGGAAGCGCGCGGGGATGATGCGGTCGGTGTCGATGTCGTTGCCGGGGAGGGGGATGCCGCGCCCCGACACCTGGCGGCGCTTGAAGTTGGTGCTCATCGGAGGATCTCCCGCACGTCGGTGACGACGCCGGTGATGGCGGCGGCCGCGACCATGGCTGGGCTCATCAGGAGAGTCCGCCCCGTGGGGCTCCCCTGGCGCCCGATGAAATTGCGATTGCTGGAGGACGCGCTCATCTCGCGGCCCTGGAGCTTGTCGTCGTTCATGCCGAGACACATCGAGCAGCCCGCCTTGCGCCACTGGAAGCCCGCGGCCTGGAAGATCTCGTGCAGGCCCTCAGCCTCGGCGGCCCTGGCCACCTGCTGAGAGCCGGGCACGATGAGCGCGCGCACGTGCTTGGCAACCTTGCCCTTCTTCGCCACCTCGGCGGCGATGCGCAGGTCCGACAGGCGCCCGTTCGTGCACGAGCCCACAAAGGCCACGTCGATCTTCGCCCCCTTGATGGGCTGGCCTGCCTCGAAGCCCATGTGCGCGAGCGCCTCGTGGAAGGTCGGCCGCTCGGGCTCGGGCTGAGAGTCGGGCGACGGGATCCTCTGGCTCACTCCGACGGACATGCCCGGGTTGATGCCCCACGTCACCACCGGCTCGATGGCCGCGCCGTCGAGGCGCGCGACGTCGTCGAACTTGGCGCCCGGCTCGGTCGCCATCGTCTTCCACCAGGCAGCGGCCCGGTCGAAAGCTGCGCCCGCGGGCGTGTAGGGCCGGCCGCGGAGGTACTCGATGGTCGTCGCGTCGGGGTTGACGTAGCCGCAGCGCGCCCCGCCCTCGATGGACATGTTGCAGACGGTGAGACGCTCCTCCATCGTCATGCGCTCGATGATGGGCCCGGCGTACTCGTAGGCGTAGCCCACGCCGCCCTTCACGCCGAGGGTGCCGATGATGGCGAGGATCACGTCCTTGGCGTAAACGCCCTTGGCGAGCGCGCCGTCCACCCGCACCTGCCGCAGCTTGGGCTTGGCCATGGCGAGGCACTGCGTGGCCAGCACGTCGCGCACCTGAGTGGTGCCGATCCCGAAGGCGATGGCGCCGACGGCGCCGTGGGTCGAGGTATGGCTGTCGCCGCAGGCGATGGTCATGCCCGGCTGGCTCAAGCCAAGCTCCGGCCCGATCACGTGGACGATGCCCTGGCGGCCGCTCGCCATGTCGAAGAGCGGCAGGCCGAATTCCTTCGTGTTCTTGTACATGTGCGCCGCCATGTCCTCCGCGAGGGGGTCGGCGTAGGGACGGGTCTGGTCGGCCGTCGGGATGATGTGGTCGAGCGTGCCGAACGTCCGCTCGGGCATGCGCACCGTGAGCTTCAGCTCCTTGAGCATCTGGAAGGCCTGCGGCGTCGTCACCTCGTGGATGAGGTGGAGGCCGATCAGGAGCTGGGTCTGGCCGGACGGCAGCGTCCGGACCGTGTGCGCTTCCCAGACCTTGTCGAGCAGCGTGCGTGCCATGGGACTCCTCCCGCACGTATCGTGCCCGATCGAGACCATCTAGTCCAGGGAAGCGTCCTGCGCCATACTCGCCACCGCAGGGGGCAACGCCCTGGCGACTGAACCCCACGACCTTTCGAGTGCCGCGCGCTCGGGCCCGATCGTGGCGCGGAAGAGGGAGCGCAAGCGAGGGAGACGACATGAACATCCGACCGAATCGCGTGAAACAGAAGCTCGCCGCCGGCCAGGTCGCGACGATTCTGTCCGGCACCAACGACCCAGACCTGATCGATCAGCTCGGCACGCTTGGCGCAGATGGAATCTGGCTGGAGGGCGAGCACGGCGGTGTCGACTACGCCGATCTCGGGAACCTGACGCGAGCCTGCGACCTCTGGGGAATGACCTCGGTCGTCCGGGTGATGAACAACGACTACGCCACGATCTACCGCACCCTCGATCGTGGCGCCCAGGGCATCGTGGTGCCGCATGTCAACACCCGCGCCGAGGCCGAGGCGGTCGTCGCGGCCGGCAAGTTTGCGCCCGTCGGCAAGCGCGGCATGTTCACCAGCCGCCAGGGCTTCGGCGTGGGCGACTACTTCAAGACCGCCAACGACCAGAACCTGCTGATCGTCTTGATCGAGGACATCGCCGCCGTCCGCAACCTCGATGCGATCCTCGCGGTCGATCACATCGACGTCTTCTTCGTGGCCCCGAGCGACCTGGCGACGTCGATGGGCCAGATCGGGAACATGGGACACCCGGAGATCCAGCGGACAGTCGACGGGGCATTGACGAAGATCGTCCAGGCCGGCCGCGTGGCCGGCACGCTAGTCACCGCCGCCAACGTCGAGCGCTACACCCGGCTGGGTGTGCGCGTCGTGCTGACCGGCTTCTTCCCCTGGATTCAGGCCGGCGCGAAGGACCTGATCGAGTGCGCCGCCGCGGGCGCCCGGGGCTGACGACGAGCTGGCGCAGCCGGCAACCGATTCCTCGGATCTGGAGGTCAGCATGACAACGGTGGAGACGGCGCTTGGTCCGGTTGCCGCCGCCGAGCTCGGTCCAACGCTGATGCACGAGCACATCGTCACGCGCTCCCCCGGAGTGCACGAGAACTGGCCCCACCTCTTCGATCGGGACGCCATCCTCGCAATCGCCGAGCGAAAGATGGCCGACCTCTACGGCCGGGGCATCCGCGCAATCGTCGACCTGACCACCGTCGATCTGGGCCGGGACATCGACTTGATCGTCAATGTGGCCCGCCGCTCTCGCGTCCATGTGGTCGTGGCCACCGGTGTCTGGTGGATGCCGCCGCGGTACTTCAGCGCCCACGGCGTCGATGCGGTGGCCGAGCTGTTCATCCACGACATCACCCGGGGTATCGGCTCGAGCGGCGTCAAGGCGGCCATCATCAAGTGCGCCACCGATACCGCCGGCGTGACCTCGGTGATCGAGAACATTCTGAGAGCGTCGGCGCGGGCCCAGAAGGCGACCGGGGTGCCGATCTCGACGCACACCTGGGCCGCGGGCCGATCCGGCGAGGCGCAGCAGGCGATCTTCGCGCAGGAGGGCGTCGACCTCGGCCGCGTCATCATCGGCCACAGTGACGATAGTGACGACCTGGGCTACCTGCGCGGGCTGATGGAGCGGGGGAGCACGATCGGGATGGATCGCTTCGGCCTCGAACACTTCTTGCCCACCGCGAAACGGGTCGAGGTTCTCGCCCGGCTCTGCGCCGAAGGCTATGCCGGCCAGATGGTCCTCTCGCACGACGCCAATTGCTGGACCGACATGCTCTCCGAGGACGACAAGCGCCGGACCCGTCCGCACTGGCACTACACCCACATCTCCGACGACATCCTCCCCGCGCTCCGGGCGGCCGGCGTCACCGAGGGTCAGGTCGAGCAGATGCTCGTGCGCAACCCCCGGGCGATCTTCGAGGCGCAGAAGAGCGGGGGCGCGTGATGCCGGTTATCCTGGGCACGGGCGGCTATCGCTACGAGGTCGTCGACCGGTGGGCGAAGTTGCCGCCGGGGCGGGAATTCAACGCCGATGTTGCCGCGGTCGGGGTCGACACACAGGACCGGGTGTACGCGTTCAACCGGGGCCAGCACCCGATGGTCGTGTTCGACCGTGACGGCAATTTCCTGCGTTCGTGGGGCGAAGGGGTGTTTCGCCGCGCGCACGGCGTCCACATGGCGCCCGATGACACCGTCTGGCTGACCGATGACGGCGACCACAGCGTCAGACACTGCACGCTCGACGGCACGGTGCTGCTGACGATCGGTACCCCCGGGGCGCCAAAACCCGCCATGAGCGGCGAGCCGTTTCACCGCTGCACGCACACGGCGCTGTCGCCGCAGGGCGATCTCTACGTCTCCGACGGCTACGGCAATTCGCGCGTCCACAAGTTCGCGCCGAACGGCACGCTGCTCCTCTCGTGGGGCGAGCCCGGCACCGATCCGGGCCAGTTCAACCTTCCGCACAATATCTGCTGTGACCCCGACGGCTGGGTCTACGTCGCCGACCGCGAGAACCATCGCATCCAGGTGTTCGACGGCAACGGCAAGTACGAGGCGCAGTGGAACAACATGCACCGCCCGTCGGGCCTGTTCATGGAGCGCGGCCCGCACAGGCACTTCTATGTCGGTGAGATCGGCGGCGGCATGGCCGTCAACTACGACATGCCCAACATCGGGCCACGGATCAGCATCTACAGTGACAAGGGTGAGATGCTGGCGCGACTGGGCCACCGCCCGGCCGGGCTCGAGCCGGGCCAGTTCATGTCGCCGCACGGGCTCGCCGTCGATTCGCGCGGCGACATCTACGTCGGCGAAGTGTCGTTCACCAACTGGAGCAATCGCCACCAGGGCCAGCCCGTCCCGCCTGGGCTGCGCAGCCTGCAAAAGCTCGTCAAGGTGCGCTGAAGACAGGAGGCGTCATGACCCAGCCAGTGACGATGAGGATCTTCTCCGACTACGTCTGACCATGGTGCTATCTCAGTACCGTGCGTATTGAGCGGCTCAAGGCGGAGCACAACGTGAAGGTCGAGTGGGTGCACTTTCCCCTGCACCCGGACACCCCGGCGGAAGGCCGCGCGCTGGCCGATCTGTTCGCCGGGCGCAACGTGGACGCGCAAGCCATGCAAGCGCAAATGAAGGCCCGCATGGCGGCCGAAGGTCTCCCCTACGGCGAGCGCGCTATGACCTACAACAGCCGCCTTGCCCAGGAGCTGGGGAAGTGGGCGGACACGCAGCCGGGCGGGGAGGCCATCCACGATGCGCTGTTCCGCGCCTACTTCGTGGAAGCGCGCGACATTTCCCAGCCCGCGGTGCTCGTGGACATCGCGCAGCGTGTGGGCCTGTCGGCCGACGGCGCGCGCGAGGTGCTGGAGAAGCGGACGTTCAAAGATGCCGTCGAAGCGGACTGGAAGCTCTCGCGCCGCTACGGGGTCACGGGTGTGCCGACGTTCGTCGTCGGCCGCTACGGCGCCGTTGGCGCGCAGCCCTACGAGGCGCTGGAGCAGCTCGTGCGGAAGGCAGCGTCCGATTGACCAGCCCGTTCGTTGCCGGCCCGTCAGTCCGGATCGCCGGCGCGACGTTCGCCGCCAAGGATCTGCTCGACGGCGGCGGGCATCCGACCGGCGGGGGAAACCCGGACTGGGTGCGGCAGAATCCGGTTCCCGACCCGCCAGGCTTGGGCGGTGCGGCGCCATGAAGCTCTCGGGCCAGAAGACGCCGAGCCTCTACCGGCGTTACCGGATCGTGGATGAGACTGACCTCCGGGAGGCCCTGGCGAAGACGGAGGCCGCAGTGGCGGCCGACCGAGCGCGGATGGTATCCTTGCCGTCGGCTCGGGAGTCCGGGCGGTGCACAGTGTCGAGGGCGGTTACCGACGGCAAAGGAGCCGCAACTGGTCGGAAACGTTACGTGCCGAAGTGGCGGAATTGGCAGACGCGCTAGATTCAGGGTCTAGTGCCCGCAAGGGTGTCGGGGTTCGAGTCCCCGCTTCGGCACCAACCACGACAAGGACTTCCGAGACACCTCCCAGAAGCTCGCCCCGCTCGCTGATCTCTTGCGTTGAAGCTTGGCGTCCTGAGCGTCAGGACCTCGAGACGATCCTGGAATCCGCGTGCGCGGCTCGGCGCCGCTGATCAGCGCGCAAAAGCCACGCAGAGCACGCCCGCCAGGATGACGGAGGCGGCGGCGAGCCGCGGTCCGAGGCGTCCCTCGCCGAGCCAGAGGCTCCCGATGACCGCCGAGAAGGGGATCGAGAGCTCGCGCGAGGCCACGACGTACGCGGCCTTCGAAAGCTGGAAGGCGAAGAGCACGAGCAGGTAGGCGAGCGCGCTCATCGCGCCGACGGCGACGATCGAGTGGGGCCGCGCACGCCACTCGCGGTCGAGCGCTCCCACGCGGCGCCGCGCCGCCGGCTGCAAGCACACGGCGGTGCCGGCCTCCATCAGCGCAATGTACGGCACCGGATGGATCCGCGCTACGCCCGCCTTGTCGACGAGCGAATACCCCGCGATGACGACGCTCGTCGCCGCCGCCCAGCCAAGACCAGCCGCGAGCGCGGACGGCGGCGCGCCGGTGGCGAATTGGACGGCGACGATGCCGCCCGCCACCAGCCCGATGCCGAGAGCGCCGACGGACGAGACGCGCTCGTCGAGAGCCGCGAAAGCGATGACGGGCACGAGGGCCACGCCGAGCCCTCGCGCGACGGGATAGACGGCGGAATAGGCGCCAGAGCCGTACGAGCGGGCGAGCCCGTAGAAGTAGAGCGCGTGCAGCGCGACCGTCGCGACGATGAACGGCGCCCCCGCGGCGCGGAGGCCGTCGCGCGCGATGATCCACGCCGCCGGGGCCGCGAGGACGAGGGCGGCGACGGCGCTCGTCAGACAGAAGAAGGCGACCAAGTCGCCGCTCCGCTTGGCGAGCGCATTCCACAAGGCGTGGAGCCCCGCGGCTGCGACGACGAGCGCGAGCGCCGGCCCCGTCACGCGCGTCCGGCCCGCTACCCGCGCGCCGGACGGCGGGTGGCCAGCTCGTCGAGCGAAGCGTCGAAAGCGGCGACGACGCCGGTCATGTCGCGCGGCGTGAGCGTGCCAATGTTCGCCATGCGGAAGGCGTACGTGCGGATTTCGCCCTGCCTCGCATAGTTGATGTCGCGGCGGCGCTTCATTGCGTCGTGCAGGACCTCGTACGAGACGCTCCGGGCCGTCGGCTGCATGCCGAAGTGATGCGAAGCAATCGACGGCGTCATTGACTACATGTCGGATTTGACATAGGATAGTCGCCGTGAGCCGGAGCGACAAGCCGCTCGTCTGGCTTCACGGAGAGATCAAGACCCCGCCCCTTTCCCGGGCGGCCAGGATGGAGGCCGGTTATCTGCTGCGCCTGTTGCAGAAAGGGCAGGCGGTGGGCATGCCGCAGTCGAGGCCGCTGCCGGTTGTGGGTCCCCGTTGTCATGAACTGCGAGTGCGCGACGCGGAGGCGGACTGGAGAATTGTGTACCGCCTGGACTCCGACGCCGTGGTAATTCTGGAGGTCTTCGCCAAGAAGACACGCACCACGCCGAAGACCGTCATTGACGCGTGCACTCGCAGGCTGAGGGAGTATGACCATGCGTGATGCGAAGCGACGACGCTTGGAAGCGAAGGGCTGGAAGTTTGGGAATGCCCAGGAATTTCTGCGACTAAGCGCCGAAGAAGCAGCATATATCGACCTCAAGGCGCGATTGGCCATAGGCCTGCGTGAACGGCGCCGGCGGCGGAGTCTCACGCAGGCAGACCTCGCCAATCGCCTCCAATCGAGCCAGTCGCGCATTGCGAAGATGGAGGCCGGGGATCCCTCGGTGTCCTTGGATCTGCTGGTCAGGTCGCTGCTGATCCTTGGCACCTCGCGCCGAGAGCTGTCGCGGATCATTTCCGCTCGCTCACCCGTCCCTGCCGCATAACGGCGCGTCTAAGCCGCGGCCGGCGCTGCGCCTACGTGCTCGAACTCGTCGCTTCGCGCCGGCCGTCGGCTGCAGACGCTGGTTCGACTGCGAACGGTGTCCGATCGCCCTACCGGATCGCGTAGTCCCCAGCATGGGGACGCGGACGCCGTTGACCTCGTCCGCTCTTGCAGCGGAGGATGCGGATCAAGTCTTTCAACAGCGCATCGACCGCGAGGGCAGCCTTTGAGTCGTTTGAACAACGTCGCACCCGGCGGGGACGTTCATCGCGTAGACATCGTCAGATACGCTGTAGTACAACGCGAACCGCGGGCCCCATCTGTGGGGACGAGCAGGTGTCGGGCGACGTCATCGAGATCCGCCGTTCGCCGCCGCAGTTCGCGAATTTGTGCAGGTGTCAACTCGTCGTCGATTGAATCGGACTGGGCCGTATCACAGTAGCGCCGACTGGATCGGTCGGCAACGACCGGCACACTTATCGGGCGCGAAGCTTGGCGATTGCCGCGGCGAGGTCGGGAAACCGCGCAGTGGGATCCGCGCTCTGGAGGCTTGCGCTATCTTGCGCTGAACGACTCACCAAACGGTAAGATTTCGAGTACGCGTGCGTCGGCTGAGTACGCCTGTGACGCGGCCGATCAACACAAGAAGCGCCCGGAGGATCGAGAGGTTACGCGGAAGTGAGCGAGAATGCTGAGGACCGGCTCATCACCGGCCCTCAGCTTCAGGGTCTAGTGCCCGCAAGGGTGTCGGGGTTCGAGTCCCCGCTTCGGCACCAACTACGACAAGGACTTCCGAGACACCTCCAGAAGCTCGACCCGCTCGCTGACCTCTTGCGTTGAGCTCTCAGCCGGCTGCGCTGGCAGTAACGGCCGCTCCGTCTTGACGACCTCGCTCCGCAGGTGCTCAGGAGCGAGGTGCGCGTAGCGCATCGTCATCGCCAAGATGACGACAGCGGTCGGGGTCCTGCCTATCGTCCTGAAGGCGCCCGCCGGACTCACCAGGCCGGCGCTCACGGACGACACCACCGCGCGCATGAATACTGCCATACGGACGATGAATACGAACCACAAAGGCCAGGCCGACGTCCACGAAGCGCTCCCTGGTTCCCGCGAATCTGTCCGCCGAGCTAATATAGTCTTAGTCTAGGGAAAGTTCTGTAACCCGTTCCTCTCGCGACTCGACCGCGAGAGGCGGTAGCGTTCTAGCTTCACCATCGCGGAGAGACAGTGTCCCGTATAGTCTATCCGAACGCTCGGTAAGAACGGGCCCTCGAGGAATGCGCCGGCATAGTCCTTCAAGTGGGGCGACGTGAGATATGTGTCGCGCCCCAACTGCAACCGCTCTGCCCCCGGGGGAATCTGTAGGCGTCGATTCTTCTTCATCTCGTCCCTGATGCGTTCGCGAAGCCGCTGTGTCAGCGTCTCACTGCCCGCATCCGCCGACTCGAGGACGCGTACGGCAGTGACCAAGCCCTCCATGGCGCCGCACGTGTTATACGGCGCCGCCGACTTCCACCAGCTGGCGTTCAGCGCGAGCTCCGCTTGCCGCTTGATGAACTTCAAGAACGATGCGTCTGACGTCGTCGCGAATCGGGTGGCCGCCGCCATCGTCCCCCAGTGATAGAAGGCTTCTGATTCTTGCTCGCCGTGCCTCGCCATGAGATACGCGTCGAGCGCCGACAGTATGGATTTGGCCGCTTCGTCCTGGGGGAAGAGGCGTTGGTAATAGGCCAACGCCAACCACCCCTCGCCATTGAAGTAGTCGGATTCTTCAATGGACCTCGGCGCGAGGCGGAATCCGCGGCGGGGAACGTGAAGGGTTAGAAGACCCTTGAGCCAGGCCGAGCGGAGTTGGGCAAAGCGATCGTCACGGCTGGCCCGGTAGTATTGGAGCTCGGCGAGCAGCGCCAGCGCCGTCGTGCCGGCGAAGGCGGTGGCAGAGGTGTTGTCGGAGGTGACGACCTTGCCGTCTCCTTCTGAGCGGCCGAGGAGGCCCAGCCGGTCGAGTGCGCCCCGAAGTTTGGAACGGCCCGCCGGAAGCGACAAGACACCTGTGTGCTCGATCACTGACTGCAGCGTGCCCTTGCCGAATGGCACTGACCGCGTCCCGGCGCCCGAGAGGCCGGTCTGTATTGCGGGGCGCACGCTCTCGTCGCCGCTGTGGAGGTAGAACTCCGCGAGGAAGTACACGATCCCCACTTGGCGGACGATGTTGTCTTCTTGCAAGGGCGCGCCCGCGAGAAAGTCGAAGCCGTACGTGAACAGGCCGGAGGGCAACTGAGACCGAACCAACGAGTCAGCGGCTCGCCGCGCCGGATCATCACTGGCGGCCACCGGCGTCTGGGCTACGACAGCGAGGACACCCAGGACGAGGCCGATTGCGAAACGCATTCGCGATGTTTCTCTCGGGATTTCCCAGGAGCAGCATAACACCCAGGAACTCGGCCTGGACATGCGGTTCGACGGTCGGGGCGGGGGTGTCAGCAGGACGG
>QHRX01000199.1:0-5679 GCA_003221455.1 Candidatus Rokuibacteriota bacterium | reverse complement strand
CCGATCGTTGGCCACTGTATGTTCCCACTGCAGTGATGTTCTCAATTTCGGCATATCGTTTGCATATCCAGGACCCGACTCTCTGCGAGGAGGCCTATCATGAGCCGCTGCCTACAGGACGGGTGCCTAGCTCTTGCCGTGACGCTGCTGCTCACCGGAGTAGCTTTGGCGAACCCGGACATCGACCTTAGTGGCCCTCTTTCAGTGCCAGAGCCTGGTACTCTCCTGTTGGTTACAATCGGCGGCGGCGCACTCGCTTTATGGCGGAAGCTTCGCGGGTAGCTGCCCCCCCGGCGCGACGCCCAAAAACACGCAACGGACTCCCGCCCTCGCCGGGGGACTCGTCCGCTCTTCACCAGCTTCTGAGCCTGAAGAGATGGTCGGTCGCGGCGGTCCTCGGTGCCGCGACCATGAAGTAAAAGATCTCCCCCCCAGAGCCGTCACGTGCGGGCGGACTCCCGCCGCTCCGAATCGCGCGATGGAGGTTCTCGAGGCCGCCGCTTGACGCCGACACGAACAGTTCGACCCGCGAATCCGTAGGCCACGTGCTCGTGGTCGGCAATCTCCTCCTGGGAACGGGCCCATGGGCATGGATTCGTGACGCGCCCTCCACCTGCTTACGCTATCTTGCGCCAAACGATCTCGCAGATCGCATGAACTTGCCTCCGTCTCTGTCGCCAGAATACGTCTCTGTCGTCAACAGTCAGCGCACGAAGCGGGAGTCGGATCGAGCAGTTACCCCGAGGTGGGGAGAAACAGGGTCTAGTGCCGGCAAGGGTGTCAGGGTTCGAGTCCCCGCTTCGGCACCAGCTACTTACCAGACACCCGCTCCACCTCGAAGGACCCCTCGCGTGATTCCCTCGGTGATTTGTATGCGCGAGCCAGCTTACCTCGCGTGACCTCCCTTGACCGGATAACGCGATGGACTCAAGCTGCGAGGCGCCGCCCGGAGACGCAGCCGCGCATCGCGCCGAGCGCCGCGGGCCGGGGATGGTCTTCATGAGTCAACGCGACGGCGCCACGGCGTTGCGCTCGACCGGCGCCTCGACAGCTTGACGCCCTTGTGAGACAGCGGGGCGCATCGCCGCGGAGCAGCGCAACTGGCGCCCCTATCCAAGTTCCCCTCCCGTGGCTTCATGGCCACGTTGCGCGGTTCATGCGTTCATCCCAAGCGGCTTAACGCTCACGATGACCCGCGGCCCGCATCGGCGCTTCGAAGACAAGCCGCACCCTCGGCGGGCCGTCGAGTCCAACGCAAGACTAGGCGGGCGCACCATCACAGGCCTCCTTCATCGGCCGCGGACGCCTGATCAGCGCGGCGGCCGCGGCATGCCCTGCACACCCTGTCTGTCACGCGCTTCGTCCACCGTCCGAGAAGGCCGCGGTTAATGCCGAGACAGCGGTGGCACGTCGGCTTCGAGCAGCGGGAGCAAAGGCCACCAGCGGCGGTTGGAAAGGCGATCAGACACAAGTGGCAACGCCACCCCGACACAATTCCCCGGCTCGTTTGCGTCATGCCGTTCGGTTCCACCTAACGACCACGCCCGGGCCAGCGGGCAAGACGTGACCGAGCACACTTCCGCGGGCGCGGAAGGAAAGACACTCACGACAGAGCCCGATGGCCGACATCCGCGAAGTCTCCCGGATTGGCCACGGGTTCATGGCCTCGCGGGCGTTGTTCGCCGCGCTGGACTCGACATCTTCACTCGGCCCGCCCTGTCCTACTCTACTTTCCGAACTCGGGATGATGAGCTTGCCACCAGTTCGCGATATCGATGCGACGCGTGAACCATACCCTATCCTTGCTGCGGGCGTAGTCGAGAAACTCGCGCAGCGCAGTGATGCGGGCCGCCTGCCCGATCAGGCGCGGATGGAGTCCGATGGACATCATCCTCGGATGGGTTTCACCCTCGACGTAGAGCTGGTCGAAGCCTCGCTTCAAAGTATCGACGAAGTCGCCCGGCGAGCCGTAGCCCGGCAGAAGGCCGAACCGTGCGTCGTTGTACGTGAAGGAATAGGGAACGATCAGATGCCGCTTGCCCTTGACGTTGACGTAATAGGGTAGGTCGTCATTATAGGCGTCGGAGTCGTAGAGGAAGCCCCCCTCTTCGACGAGAAGCTCACGGGTGTGGACCGAAGGTCCGTAGCGGCAGTACCATCCCTGCGGCCGCACCCCGCAGGTCGCCGTGAATGACTCGATAGCCCGATGGATATGGTCAGCCTCCTCCTCGCGGGACAGTCGCCAGACCTCCTCCCATCGCCAGCCGTGGCTGCAGGGCTCGTGCTGTGCTTCCCGCACCCAGGCGGCCACCTCCGGATTGCGTTCGAGCGCCACCGCGCAGGCATAGAAGGTAATCGGAATCTTGAACTCGGTGACAAGCCGCTCGAAGCGCCACACGCCCGCCCGTGAGCCGTACTCGAAGACGGATTCGGCCGCGAGGTCTCGATACTTCGGGTCCATCGCGTAAATGACCTCTTGGAGGCCGTCGTTGCGCTTGTCGCCAGCGGGATGGGAATACTCTGACCCCTCCTCGTAGTTGAGGACCACGCTGATTGCGATGCGGGCTTCACGCGGCCACCGCACCCGGGGAACCTTGCGTCCGTAACCAACGTAGTCGCGTGTCGGGCCCGGGGTCTCGATGTCTCGGAACGGGTGGAACGTCATGGCCGATGCTCCGTTCTCTTCGCGAGGAGGCCGGCGTCAGGCGGCGTGGGCCGCGTTCCGCGCGCCCACCCCCTCGACGTACGCCAAGACCTCGGCGAGGGGCATGACATCGCCGTAGCTGCGGTCGATGTCGAACAGGGTGAGCCGATGTGAGATCGGGAGGCGGTCGAACACGGCCTCCTCCGGCACGATCGTAAAGAAGTTGTACTGGTTCGAGTCGACGACGGTGACGCGGACGCAGTTTGACGTCGACCCGCCGACAATGATGCACGTGTCGACCCGTCGACCAATGAGGAGGGACAGGAGCGGCGTGCCGAAGAAGGCGCTGAACTTCTTCTTGTCGATGACGATCTCGGTCGCGAGCGGCTGGAGATCCTCGACGATCTCGGCGCCGTGCGTGTCCCTGAAGTAGAGGTTCTCGCCGCGGCCGACACCTGCGCCGATCTTGCGGTGAAACAAGCCGACGTCGTCGTTCACCGGATCAACGACGTAGCGGGTGAAGAAGACCGGAACCTTCGCGGCCCGGCAGGCGAGCAGGACGCGGCGCATCGCCGCAACCGCCGGAAAGGCGAGCTCGCCGCAGGCGAGCGGATACTTCTCGGCATTGTCCGACGCGCCGCGAATACCGGTCATGTAGTACTGCGCGTCGACCACGATGAGCGCCGGGTACTGCCCGACCCCCGCCCGCTGCGCCCACTTCCCGCGCTCCAGGACCGCGCGGTCTTCCGCCGTCAGAATCTGGTCCCACGTCGCCGTCATACGCTGGCCCTCCACCATGCCTGCTCCACGGTCCACGGTCCCATGCGGCCGTACCCGATCCCCTGCGATCGGGTGTCCGGCAGCGGCCCCGCGCCCACGCCGGAGCGGACGCAACACGAGGGGTCGGAGGCGGGCCGGCCGGGCGTTAGCGCCAAGCGCCCTGTGCCTTGCCGGGGACGAACTGGCCGATGCCGGTGGCGCCGACCCACTTGCCGTTCTCGACGAGCACTTGCCCGCGCACGATCGTCATCGCGGGCACGCCGCGGAAGCGGTGGCCCTCCCAGATGCTGTAGTCGCAGTCCGAGTGCAGGTCGTCCAAGGCGATCGTTTTCTCGACCCGTGGATCGATGAGGACGATGTCGGCGTCGCTGCCGGGCGCGATGATCCCCTTGCGGGGGTAGAGGCCGAAGAGCCGCGCCGGATTGGTGCAGGCGACCGCGACCAGTGTCGTGATGCCGATCTTCCCGGTCGCCACCCCTTCGGAGAAGAGCGTCATGAGCCGCGTCTCCACGCCATTGTGGCCACCGGGGACGTTATCCACCATCGACCCCGAGAGCTTGGCGGCGAGCGGGATGGTGTAGTCGTCGGAGGCGACGGTGTCCCCGCCGCGGCCGGTCGCGACCGCCTTCCACAGGGCCTGCCGGTCTTCCTCGCCCTTCAGGGGCGGGTAGTTGTGATAGGTGAGCCCGCGCGGCCGGGCGTACGCCTCGCTGGTGAAGACGAGGTAGTTGTGGAGGATCTCGCCGTAGACCGGCTGGCCGTCGCCATGGGCGGCGGCGATCGCGTCCACCGCCTCGCGGGTAGAGACGTGGACCACGTAGAGCGGGCAGCCGCTGCGCCGCGAGAGCAGCAGCATGCGCCGGACCGCCGCCTCCTCGGCGAGATTCGGCCGCGCGAGATGAATGTTGGTCCCCTGCCCCCGGCCCTGCCGGTAGAGCCGGCGGACGTGGAAATCGATGATGCAGTCGTCCTCGCAGTGAACCTGAGCGATTCCCCCGCGGCCGGCCAGCTCCTCCATCACCCCCCAGATCCGTCCGTCGTCGGTGAAGATGGACCCGGAGGCGGACGCCCCGGAGAACGTGGTGAACATCTTGAAGGACATCACCCCCTCGGCGATGGCGTCCTTGAGCTCCTCGATTACCTCGAAGGGGAATGGCCCGGTGAGAAATGAGTGAAGCGCGTAGTCGACGTTCGGGCGCTCCGCGGCCAGCCGCTCCCGCTTGAGGCGAATCGCCTCCAGGAGGGACTGGCCCCCGGCCTGGTAGGCGAAGTCGATGAAGGTCGTGGTGCCTCCGTAGGCGGCGGCCCGGCTGCCGGCGGCGGAGGACTGGGCCTTCATCGTCTCGTTTAGCTCCAGGCTGAAGTGGACGTGGGCGTCGATTCCGCCGGGAATGACGTACCTCCCGCGGGCGTCGATCGTCCGCTCTGCGTCCCGGTCGAGCGTGCCCGGGCTCGCGAGGGCGACGACGCGGCCGTCCTTGATCGCGACGTCGAGGCGGTCCGTGCCGTCCGGCGAGACGACCTCACCGTCGGTAATGAGCAGGTCAAGCATCCCCGTCCTCCCATGGGCCGGCTGCCGGTCTCGGACCCCGACCGTTGCCGGCCGATTGTTCCTCGACGGCCGGCGCGCGCTCCGGCTTCGCCGCAAGCGCGGCGAGGTAGGCGATCGTCTCCTCAAGCGAGACCACGTCGGCGATCTTGCTGTCCATGTCCAGCAAGTTGGCCCAGTGAGGCTCCGGCGCTCGGTCCGCGACACACTCGACCGGGAGGATCGCGCGGAACCCGTGCTGCATGGCGTCGCAGGCGGTGGCCCGGACACAGCCGCTGGTGACACACCCGGCGATGATGCAGGTGTCCACCCCGGCCGCGGTCAGGATCGACGCGAGCGGGGTGCCAAAGAACGAGCTCTGGAACTTCTTCACCAGCAGCGGCTCGCCCGGCTCCCGCGCGAGCCGCTCGTCCACCGCCACCGCGGGCGTGCCCAGGATCTGGTGCCGCAGCCCGGGTGCCTTCTTGATAAAGAGGCCGGCATCCCGGAGGTGCGGCTCGTAGGCGACGGTCATGAAGACGATCAGCACTCCCGCCGCGCGTCCGGCGTCGAGCAGCCGGCGGGTGGCCAGCACCTCGGCGTCCATTCCGGCCCCGAGCGGGTAGCGCGGGTCGGTGAGTCCCGTGATGAAGTCCACCACGACGATCGCCGGCGTGGTTCCGAAGCCGACCCGCCCCACCATCCCCGACTGCCGGTACTGCTCCCG
>QHRX01000043.1 GCA_003221455.1 Candidatus Rokuibacteriota bacterium | reverse complement strand
CGTGGACACGCCGGCGAAGTGCTTGAGCTCCCTTCCGTCGAGCGAGAAGCGGCTCGTGCCGTCGGCCAGGCGGCCGGTCATCCGGATCTGCGTGCCCGCGGCGCAGAGCGCCGGCCGGCCGTTGGCGCAGTACTCGCAATCGCCGCAGGACAGACGCCAGAGCGGCAACACGTGGTCCTCCGGCTTGACCGACGTCACGCCGGGCCCCACGGCCGCGATCACCCCCGCGCCCTCGTGGCCGAGGATCGCCGGCAGCGACGCCATGAGGTGCCCCTTCATCACGTGGAGGTCGCTGTGACAGACGCCGCCGGCGGCCATGCGGACCAGCACCTCGCCGGTCTTGGGCTCGTCGACCTCGACCTCCCGGACGTCGAGCTTCTCACCCACCCCGTGCAGTACCGCCGCTCTCGCCTTCATTGGTCTCCCTCCGGCCCGAGCCCACACGTCGTCGCCGTCGAAGCATCTTAGCAAAGGCTCCCGCGGCGCGCGCGGCGCCGGGAGTCCCGTCCCTGTGGGGTGATCGGCCCGGCTATACGACGCCACGCGCGCGGAGCCCCGCCAGCTCCTCCCGGCTCAGGCCGAGCCGGCCGCCGTAGACCTCTTCGTTGTGCTGACCCGCCTCCCGGGGGCCCGCCGAATCGATCGCGCCCGGCGTGAGCGAGAGCTTGGGGACGATCCCCGCCATGTGGAGGAGTCCGCCGAGCGGGCTCGGCACCGCGACGATGTTCTCGCGCGCCTTCACCTGTGGATCCTCGAACAGGTCCTTCACGCTGTACACGAGCGAGCACGGCACCGCCGCCGCGTCGAGCCGCCGGAGTGCCTCCCGTGCGGCCAGGCCCCCGACCCAGCCCCCCACCAGCGTGTCGAGCTCGTCGCGGAGGCGAACCCGGTCGGCCATCGTCCGGTAACGTCCGAGGAGCTCGGGCCGCGCGAGGGCGTCGAGGAGCCGCGCGAACATCCGATCGTTGGTGCAGGCGATCGCGACCCAGCCGCCGTCGCCCGCGCGGTAGTGGTTGTGCGGCACGACATACTCGGTGCCGGAGCCGATGCGCTCGCGCACGTGTCCCGTGGCGGCGTAGACCGGGATCATCTCGTCGAGCATCCGCAGGATCGGCTCGTAGAGGCCGACGTCGACCACCTGGCCCGCGCCCGTCCGGCGTCGGTGCTCGAGAGCCACGAGCGCACCGAAGGCCCCCATGAGGCCGGCCAGGTAGTCGGGAATCGTCGGCGTGCCCGGGGGGACTGGAGGCCGGTCGGGGAACCCGCCCAGGTAGCTGACGCCGCTCATCGCCGCCGCGATCCGGCCGAACCCGGGTCGGTCGGCGTAGGGACCGGTCTGGCCGAAGGCCGAGATCCTGACCAGGATCAGCCCCGGGTTGACGGCCCGAAGGCTCTCCCAGCCGAGGTCCCACCGCTCGAGGGTGCCGGGCCGGAAGTTTTCGGCGAGGATGTCGGCGCCGGCCGCCAGGCGCTTCAGCAGGGCCTGCCCTTCCGCCGTGCGGAGGTTGCACGTCACCGACTTCTTGTTCCGCGACTCCGCGAGCCACCAGTACGAGAGCCCTGGCTGCGCCGGGCGCCCGAGCCGCCGGAGGTCGTCGCCGATACCCGGCTGCTCGACCTTGATCACCTCGGCGCCGAATTCGCCGAGCAGCGTGCCGCAGAACGGCGCGGCCACGAACGTCGCGAGGTCCAGCACGGTGAGCCCCTCGAGCGCGCGAGCCATACCGGGAGCGGGCTACGGGGCGCCGGCGACGCGCTTCGGCGTGCTCGGGGCGCCGAGGGCGACCACCCTCCGCTTGCCGAGGGCGCGCGCCACCCGGTGCCAGCCACGGACACCGAGGAGCGCGGCCAGGATCGTCGCGTAGAGGTACGGATCGTTCCGACCCTTCTTCGCGAGCCAGCTGAAGTGCAGGATCGCCGCGACGCCGGCCACGTAGACGAGGCGGTGGAGCCGCCGCCAGTTGAGCCCGCCGAGCCGCTTCACCATCCGGGTCGTCGAGGTCGCGGCCAGCGGGACGAGGAGCGTCAGCGCGAGCATGCCGACCGTGATGTACGGGCGTTTGCGGATGTCGGCGAGCATCCCCGGCCAGTTGAAGAACTGGTCGACGACCACCCAGACCGTGAAGTGGAGGACCGCGTAGGAGAACGCGAACAGCCCGAGCAGACGGCGGAGGCTCATCTGCCAGGAGATGCCGAAGAGGAGGCGGAGGGGCGTGAGCGTGAGGCTCGCGAGCAGGATCCGGAGCGTGGTATCGCCGAGCACGTTGGTGGCGTACGAGATCGGGTTGGCGCCGAGATCGTCGGCCCAGAACTTGAGGAGGAGCATCAGGAGCGGAAGCAGGCAGGCGGTCCACACCACGCTCTTCAACGCCACCCGCGCCGATCGCGACACGATCGACTCTCAGAAGTCCTTCCGCAGGTCCATGCCCGCGTAGAGGGACGCGACCTGGTCCGCATAGCCATTGAACATCAACGTTGGCCGCCGGCGGAAGTCGCCGATGCGCCGCTCGGTCGCCTGGCTCCAGCGGGGGTGGTCGACGGTCGGGTTCACGTTCGAGTAGAAGCCGTATTCGTTGGGCGCCGCCTTCTCCCAGGTCGTTCGCGGGCGCTCGGTGACGAAGCGGATCCGCACGATCGACTTGGCGCTCTTGAAGCCGTACTTCCACGGGACGACGACCCGCACCGGCGCCCCGTTCTGGTGGGGCAGCACGTGACCGTACATGCCGAACGTCAGGAGCGTCAGCGGGTGCAGCGCCTCGTCGAGGCGGAGACCCTCCGCGTAGGGCCACTCGAGCGAGGAGAAGCTGATGAGGTTCTTCTTCTGCCCCGGGAACTGCGCGGGATCGTAGAGCGTCGTGAATTCCACGAACCGGGCCTTGCCGGTGGGCTCGACCCGCTTGATCAGCGACGCGAGGGGGAACCCGATCCACGGGATGACCATCGACCAGCCCTCCACGCAGCGCAGCCGGTAGACCCGCTCCTCGAGCGGAACGAGCCGGAGCAGCTCGTCGAGGTCGTACGTCTTGGGCCGCGCGCACAGCCCCTCGACCCGGACCGTCCACGGCCGCGGCCGGAGGCGCGCCCCGTAGATCGACGGGTCGGCCTTATCGACGCCGAACTCGTAGAAGTTGTTGTAGGTCGTCGCGCTCTCGAACTTAGTCGGCGGGTCGTCGACCCGAAAGGTCGGGCTCGGCTTCGCCGCCAGGGGCTCGGCCGGCGGCGTCTCGGCGGCGGCCGTCGCCCGCGAGGGTCCGAGCGTGAGGGCGGCGCCGCCCGCGATGAAGGCGCGACGACTCAGGTACAGGCCGCGTGCCGTGATCTCCGAGGACGCGATGTCCGGACGCCGCTTGATCAGCATCGTTGCCTCCCGACGGTTGATCGTCCCCGACGGCACGGCGCCCCGCGGGCCCCGCGGGCGCGCGGCGCGCCTCCGGACCGTGGAGGGCGGCGGGCGCGCCGACCGGTTCGATCTGTCCCCAGTGTACAATGCCGGTCGTGCACGCAGTGGCGTTCGCGGGGAGCCTCCGCAAGGAATCCTGGAACAAAAAGCTCCTCCGGCTGGCGATCGACGCCGCGCGCGAGGCCGGGCTCGAGGCTCGCGAGCTCGACCTCGCCGAGGTCCCGCTCTACAGTGCCGACGTCGAGACGGTCGGGTTCCCGGACGCCGTCGAGGGGCTTCGGCGGGCGGTGCGCGAGGCGGCCGCACTGATCATCGCGACGCCCGAGTACAACAACTCGGTCCCCGGCGTCCTGAAGAACGCGATCGACTGGGTGTCGCGCCCGCCGAACGCCTTTGACGGCAAGATCGCGGCCATCCTCGGCGCCTCGGCCGGGAGCTTCGGCACCGTCTCCGCCCAGCACGCGCTGCGGCAGGTGCTCGTCACCCTCAACGTGCTGACGCTCCCCGGACCACGCGTGTTCGTCGCCGGGGCGGCGCACGCCTTCGAGCCCGACGGGAGCCTGAAGGACCCCCGTGCCGCCGAGCAGATCCGCACGCTGATGCAGCGGCTCGCCCACACGACACGCGCGCTCGCGCCTCAGCCGAGACCGGCACCCCTTGGCTGACGGCGGGAGCCCCGGGATCGGCCGAGGAGCAGGAATGGAGCCGAACGCGCGAGGGTTCCGGCGCTACCGCGAGCTCGTCCTCGTCATCGTCTTTCTGGTCATCGCCTCCCAGGAGCTCCTCGAGATGTGGCTCCTCGAGCCGCGCCACGGGCTCAGCGGCGGGCGCTGGCCCTTCTCGATCGACGTCCTCGTCCACGTCGCCCAGGTGGTGGCGGTCCTCGCCGCCACCTACATCTTCATCCGAGCGTGGCAGCAGCGGACCGCGCTCATGGACCGTGAGGTCGCTCGCGCGCGCCAGCTCGCCGACCTCGTGGGCGCGCTCAAGGAGAAGGAGGACGCGCTCGCGCGCACGGTGGAAAAGCTCGTGTTCGCGCAGGAGCAGGAGCGGCGCGTCGTCGCCTACGACGTCCACGATGGCCTCGCCCAGCTCATCGTGAGCGCCAAGCAGCACCTGGACACCTGCGGCGATCTTTGGAAGAGCAATCCGGCGCGCGCCGAGCGCGAGCTCGACCTCGCCCTGGACCGGATGGGCCGGGCGATCGTTGAGGTGCGACGACTCCTGACCGCGCTTCGGCCGTCGCTGGTGGACCCGATCGGGCTCGTGCCTGCCGTCCGGGCGAGCCTCGACGAGGTCGCGCGAGAGGCGGGCTGGGCCGTCACGTTCACCGAGAACCTCGAGGACACCCGCCTGCCCGCCGCCGTCGAGACCTCCGCGTTCCGCATCGTCCAGGAAGCGCTCGCCAACGCCCTCAAGCACGCGCGCACGACGCGGGTCGACGTCGACGTCCGGAAGGAAGGCACGGCGCTCCTCCTCACGATCACCGACTGGGGCGTCGGCTTCCAGGGCACCCCGGGCGAGACGCCAGGCCGCGGGCTCGGCCTGCTCTCGATGCGGGAGCGCGCCCGGCTGCTGGGCGGCGAGTGCGTCATCGAGAGGGGGCCCGAGCACGGCACCCGAGTCCGCGCGCGCCTGCCGCTCGGTCCGGGGGCCGCCAATGGCGCCTAGCCGTCCGATCCGGGTCCTGATCGTCGACGACCACCCGATGGTGCGCGAAGGCCTGCGGAGCATGCTGAGCGTCCCCGAGATCGCGGTCGTCGGCGACGCCGCCACCGCGGACGAGGCGCTCCAGCGCGCGGCCGAGTTCCGGCCCGATGTCGTCATGCTCGACGTCCAGCTCGCCGCCGACGACGGCCTCGCGGTGCTCAAGCGCCTCAAGGCGGCGCGGCCCCAGACGAGCGTGCTGATCGTGACCATGCATGCGAACGCCGAGTTCGTCCGGGAGGCGGTAAGGAGCGGGGCCGCCGGCTACGTGCTCAAGGGCATCACGCGGCGCGAGCTCATCGCCGCCGTGCAGGCCGTCCGCGAGGGCGAGTCCGTGCTGGACCCCGCGGTGCTTAAGGACGCGCTCACCGACGCCGCCGAACGCCGGCCCCCCGGCGCCGCCGCCGACCCGCTGACGCGGATCGAGACCGAAGTCCTACAGCTCCTGGCCGCTGGCCTCACCAACCGCGAGATCGGCGAGCGCATGCGGTGGAGCCTCGGCACGGCCAAGAAGTACGTCCAGCGGGTGCTGGAAAAGCTCCAGGTCTCCGACCGCACGCAGGCGGCCGTCGAGGCAGTGCGGCGCGGCCTCGTCGGCTAAGCCGGCCCCGCCGATCCCTTCGCCCCGCCGGTGGGCTCCCCTCGAGGCCCGCTCGAGGGGTTGCGGCCGGTGCCCGCGGGCCTCCTGCGGGCGAGCCCGCCCCGCGCCGCCGGGCCGGGTGTGTCACGAGGGCGCTACTTCATCCTTTGGACGAACGCCAGGATCTTCCAGACCTGCGCGGGTGTGTAGGCGGTTGAAAGCCGGCGTCCGGCGGATAGCCGTACAATTCCTCGCCTTCCTTAACGATCGCCGGGTCGTTGAGGTCGAGGGGAGGCTTGTCCAGGATCGCCGGGCCGAGTACGGGACGGGCCCCCGGCAGCGCGGCGCCGCCGAGCAGCGGGGCGGCGACCGCCAGGATCCGCAGCATGGATGCGCCGTGGGACTGGCGGCGCCGCGCCGGGCCCGGGCCCGGCGCGGCCCTGCCACCGGTCGGCTGCGCTACTTGAGCGTGAAGACCATCAACGCCGCGCCACCGGGCCAGTCCGCGGACTCCGGCCAGATGTGCGGGTAGAGACCGAGGACGAGCGAGCCGAGCCCGCTCGGCACCGCGACGTACTGCCGGCCGTTCGCCGAGTAGCTGATGGGGCCGCCCCGGATGCCGGAGCCGGTCCGGAAGCTCCACAGCTCGGCGCCCGTCATGTCGTCGTAGGCGTGGATGATGCCTTCGACGTCGCCGAAGAAGACGACGCCGCCGGCCGTCGACAGCACGCTGCTGAGCGGCGGGTACTTGAAGTTGACCGTCCACTTCGTCGCACCCGTGGCCGGGTCGCGGGCGTCGAGGTGACCGTACGCCGTGCCGCCCGGCGGGTTCTTCGCGATCTGGTCGCCGCCGAAGAAGAGCTGCGCCGAGGGCTCGGTGACCGGCGTCTGCTTCTCGACCGTCACTTCTTCGCACGCCTCGATGCCCACGTTGTACCAGAGCCCGCTCTTCTCGCTGTAGGAGCCCGAGTTCCAGCTCCGGCCGCCCGCGATCCACGGGCAGATGAAGGTGGGCTGGCCGAGCCGCGGGGACTTCCGATCGATCAGCTCGCCGCTCCGCGGATCGATGGTCTTGACGAAGTTCCACGTGTGGATCATCGGCCACACGTTCTGGATCTTGCCGGTCGCGCGGTCGTACACGAACACGAACCCGCTCTTGTTCTGGTGTACGGCGAGCCTCTTGCCCTGCGCGTCGACGAGGATCGTCTCGCCGAGCGTGGCGTCGTAGTCCCAGTCGTCGTGCGGGATCTCCTGGTGGTACCACACCAGCTTGCCGGTGTCGGCGTCGAGCGCGAGCAGGGTCGAGGTGTAGAGGTTGTCGCCCGGACGCGCCCCGCCCCAGTCGTAGTCCGGCGCCGGGTTGCCGGTGCCCCAGAAGACGAGGTTCGTCTCGGGGTCGTAGGAGCCGGTCATCCACCCGCCCCCGCCGCCGAACTTAGCGGAGTCGCCGCCCCAGCTCCTCGGGTCCTCCTTGATCGTGTTGAACGCCCAGAGCAGCTTGCCGTTGGCGGCGTCGAACGCGAACACCTTCCCCTGGATCGGCAGCTCGCCCGAGGTCTGACCAATAATGACCTTGTCTTTCACGACGAGCGGCGCGCCAGTGAAGTTACAGCTGCACTTCTTGGTGTCGAGTGGCTGGGCGGTCCAGGCTTCCTTGCCGGTCCGCGCGTCGAGGGCAATGACCCGCCCGTCGAGCGTGCCCATGAAGATCTTGCCGTGACCGAACGCCACGCCGCGGTTGTAGGGTTGGAAGAAGAGGGTGCTGACGACGGGATCGAGCTTCGGATAGTAATGCCAGAGCTCCTTGCCCGAGGCGCCGTCGAGCGCGAACACCCGGTTGTAGGCGGCGCTGTAGTAGACGACCCCGTCGACGGCGATCGGGGTGCCGAGGAACCCCTGCTCGATCCGGCCGGGCTGATGGACCCACGCGACCTGAAGCCGTCGGACGTTGTCGCGGGTGATCTGGGCCAGGGGGCTGTAGCGGTGCCCGCTGTAGCTCCGGTGGTACATGGGCCAGTCGTTGGGATCGGGCGTCATCAGCGGCCCCGCCCCGGGGGCCTGCGCGGACGCGACGGCTGGACCGAGCGTCACCAGCACACCGAATATCAAAATGACCGCCAGCCAGGATGTCGATCTCTCAGACAATCGCCAAGTCATCGTTGACCTCACCTCTCGTGAATGGGACTTCGGGGACCCGATGCCCAGTGGCACGGGTGTGGTGGAGAGTCAGACGCCCGCGAACTCGTCCTGGTACGAGTCGATCTCAGCGTCCATCTTGATCTCGCTGAATTCGGGGGCTTTCCAGTTCATCGGTCTTACCTCCTCGCTCGGGTCGTCGGGCAAAAAAGATGCTAGGCCTCGGCTCCTATCCTGTCATCGGACAGGCGGTTGCCGAAGGAATATCTTGAAGCGTCCGAGCGCGGTCCGGGGACCGCCCCGCTGCGTGGAGAGGATCAGGAGGCGGACGAATCGCCCCTCGGCCGCCGGCGTAGTGACCGTCTGGTCGCCCGGGGCCGTCGCGAGGGCCGCCCGCGCCACGAGACGCCAGCCGCCCATGGTCGGGAACGGATCGGCCGTGTAGACCTCGACATCACGCGGCCAGTCGTCGACGGGGGCGTCCGTGGCCGCCGTGAACACGAGGGTGTTGAACTGGGTGGCGGCGGGCAATTGGAAGACGATCTCCTGGGGGAGCGTGCCGTCCCCGGACCGCCATCCATGGGCCGCGTCTGGCTCGATCAGGTTGGCGGCGGGCGCCTGGGGGTCCTCGGACGTGCGCTTGATCATCCGGGCGCCGCGGGCCGACGAGAGGAGATTGTCGTCCGCGAAGACGGGCGGCGAGGTCAGCAACAGCGTGAGTGCCGCGGCCACCCCGACCCTCACGAACCCGCTCCCTTACTTCGCCCCCTCGTCCGTCTTGGCCGCGCCCGGCTTCGACGCACCCTCCGTCTTGAACGGCGGATAGTACGGGACGCCGTAGCGATCGAAGATGGCCTTGATGCTCCCGTCGGCCATCCGGCGCCAGAGAATATCGTTCACGGCATCGACGAGCGGCTGGTCGGCGTTACGGAGGCCGAGGGCCACGTTCCAGCGAAGGTCCGACTCCGGGGTGTAGCCGCTGGCGAGCTTGACGCCGTCGTTGGGCTGGAGGTGCACGTACCACCCGGCGTAGGTGTTCACGACGGCGGCGGCCGAGATCTCGCCGCGGCTCAGCGCGTCCATGATCTCGAGATCGTTCGCGTACTGCCGGGTCTTGAGCTTCCGGGTGTCGAGGATATAGTGCGCCCACGAGCTGTACTGGACGCCGATCCCCTTGTCGCCCCGGACGTCCTCGAAGCGGGCAACGGCCGGCGCGTCCTTCGGCAGCACCAGGACCCAGCCGCTGCCCGCGTACGGAATGCTGAGCTGGGTGCCCCGGGGGCCCTTGCCGTTGTCCTGGACGATGGCGCCGAGCAGCGCGTCGCAGTTCGTCCGCTGGGAGAACCGCGTGTACACGATCCAGTCGACGCGGAGCCCGACCGCGAGGTCATCGGCGAGCAGACGGGCCAGATCGAGCTGGAATCCCTGCGGGTTGCTGTTCTGGCTCGAGTAGGGGAGCGCGTCGGGATGGGCGCAGGCCTCGAAGAAGCTGCGTCGCTTGATCTCGGCCAGGGTCTCCGCCCCGGCGAGGGCGGGGGTGACGAGCGCGACGACGAGCGCCGCCAGCACCGCGGCTCGAACAGACAATATCCTCATCAGGTGAGTCTCCGTCGCCTCTGGGGGTGATGACACCGGGTCGCTCGAGAGCGTACCCCGGGCAGATGGAACAATCAATTTCGCGTCACCCAGTCCCACTGGCGCGCGGCGTTCGCGAGGACCCGCGCCACATCCTCGTCGAGCAGGAGACCGCGGCCGGCCAGCGCCTCCGCCGCCGCGCGGGCCGCCGCGAGGTAGCGCGGTTTCTCCCCGTAGAGGGCCTCGAGGCTCGGGCGCGGGTCGCCCGCCGTCAGTCGCTCCGCCTCTCGCGTCGGGAACGGGATATAGGTTCCGAGGAAGTCGACCAGCTCGTCGGTCGCGGCCGCGTAACCCCACCGGAGGCTCCAGGGCGCGTACGTCGCCAGCGGGGCGAGGAGCTCCACCGTTCGGAGGCCTCCCAGCTCGTTGCCGACTTGATCGACCTGGGGGACCAGCGTCGGGAAGGCTCGTCCGAGCCGCGGCGGCTCGAGCGTGACGATCCCCTGACTCCAGCGGGGGCCGTAGTCCGCGCGGTACGCCTCGTGAGCAACGCGGGGTACGCTGACACCGGGGATCGCCGGGAACCCGAGCTGGCCCACCGGTGTGAGCCCGCCCGTGTCGATCCGCGGGTAGGCACTCGGGGGCGGCTCAGCGCCGGCGGCGACCCACTCGACGAGACGCACCAGCAGCGCCCGCAGGGTCGGGATGTAGTCGAGCGGGTCGCCTCGGTACGCGCGCGCGGTGGGAAGGCGCGCCTCCGACGCCGGCGGGAAGGCGTCCACGAAGTGCTGGCCGCCGGCGAGGTGATACAGCCGCTCGTTCGGCAGCGGCTCGACGTCATGCCGGCCGTCCGGCGTCGTCGAGACCAGCGAGGCCGCCCGCCCCCAGTACTCGTAGCCGCTGTTGGTGTAGAAGATCTTCGGCAGATGGTCGGGCCGCTCGTGCGCGGCGAGGCCGTCGCTGACTCCGGCCGTCGGGTCGTGCTCGACTCGGCTCGTGAACGGGAACAGATCGGTCGGATAGAAGAACGCCGAGTAGCGGTGGGCGTCGCGCGACGGCTGCGCGAAGCGATGGTTAAAGCTCCCGCGCCCGGCGCCGGCGGCGTGGATCATCAGCCCGTCGAACGCCTTCCGGCCCCGCTCGTCCGTGTTGAACCCTTGGTAGATGAAGTGACGCAGGAACCTTCCCGTCTGCGAGACGCCGAAGGCGAGGCCGAACCGGGCCGGGCAGAGACTCCGCTCGTCGTACTTCGCGTACGAGACCACGTCCCGCACCACGGCGAGACCGATCCCCACCACGGGCGGGTTCGCGGCGCGGTAGACGAGCTCGTAGATCTTCCCCGCCTCGAAGCCGGCGGCCAGGTAGACGTGCTCGCGGTCCGGGACGACCCGGCCGTCGACCTCCCGGGCGAATTGCCACTGCTCGCGCGGGACGACCCGCCGCGGCGCAAGCCGCCCGTCGCGGACCGTCAGCTCCGCGTCGGGGGCCGACGCGGAGCTCACCGGATACGCCAGCAGGTGGCGATGGCCGAGGGAGAGCGTCGTGACGGCCTGATCCACCGTCCAGTCGCTCCTGACGAGCCCCGTGATCGGGCGGCCGCGCTCGGTGGCGATCGGGACCCGCAGGCGCAGCGCGCCGGCCGCGGCCGGCACGTCAAATTCCCAGCCGACCCAGACGAGCGTCAGCCCCTGCCGCAACAGGAGGCCGTCGCCGAAGTCGGCGGGCGCGGTGGGATCGGCGGCGAAGCTGCCGCGGTTGAAGAGGCCGAGCGCCGCCTTTCCGCCCCGGTTGCTGACGTCGACGAGCACGACGCCGCGGCCCCGGGAGGGGTCCTTCGGCCGAAGCAGCATGAAGGTGGCCGAGGCCTCCACGAGGCCGTCGGCGCCCCGCGGCGCGCGCTCGAGGTCGACGATGCGGGCGTTCGCCGGGTTCCGGGGATCGAGCGCGAAGTCGATGACGCCGGTGAGCTTCTCGTACGGGCCGGCCGCCCCGAAGGGTTGGCCGCCGAGCACGTCCACGCGCGACTCCACCGACACCCGCCGGACCTCAGCGCGCGCACCGACCGGGACCAGCAGCGCGCCGGCGACCAGGAGCGCCGGCAGGCCGCGGCCTACATGACGAGCCGGAGCCACCGGCGGGCGCCGCGGCCGGCCCGGTCGAGGACCAGACCGTCGGCAGGTGGAAGCCCTGCTGGCCGGCGCTCATCCACTGGGTCGCGAGCCCATAGTTCAGGCCCAGGTAGAGCCCGACGAGCGCCGCCAGCCCGGTCAGGAGGCCCAACAGAAGCCCGAGCCCGACCGCGGCCTCCCCGTACGCCTGAAGCGTCGCGAACAGGTGGGCGTTGGGCAGGACCGTCGTCTCGAGGAAGTTCTTGTACCACTCGATCGGGTTCCCGTTAGCGAACTCGGCGACGCGCTTGGGATGGAAGCCGACGAACCGGGCCGACACCACGGGGTACGGGATGACGCCCCCGGCGAACGCCCACGCGAGCTTGGTCCAGACGGCCTTAAAGAACCAGGCCCCCACGACGATCCGCAGCACCGCGATCCACACGTCGGGCGCCACCATTTGCTTGTCCATTCGTCCCTCGTCGACGCCCGGCCGCCTCTAGGGCGAGCCCGGGGTAAGGCACCGGCTGAGTCTGCCCCCAGAGACAGGCTGACCGGAGGGCCGACGGCGGCGCCGGGTCAGACGGCGCGGACGGCCGCGCCCTTCGGGCCGCGGTACACGAACGGCGCCGGGGCCCCCTGCTCCGAGCGCGCGGCCAGGACCAGCTCGTGCCGCGGCGATTTGACGCAGACCGGGTCCGTCGCCGCCACGTCGCCCGTCAGGAAGTAGGCCTGGCAGCGGCAGCCGCCGAAGTCGACGTCACGGCGGTCGCAGCTCCGGCACGGCTCGGGCATCCAGTCGGTGCCGCGGAAGCGCCCGAGACCCTCCGGCGCGGCCCAGATCTCGGCCAGCGGGCGGCTCCCCACCTTCTCGAAGGTCATGCCCGGAATCTCGTGGGCGACGTGGCAGGGCAGCGCCAGACCGTCCGGGCTCACGAGCAGAAAGCGTCGCCCCCAGCCGTCCATGCAGGCCGGCGGGAAGTCGCGGTAGTAGTCGGGGACGACGAAGAGCACCTCCATCTTGCCCCTGAGGCGCTCCCGAGCCGCCAGCGCCAGCTCGCGCGCGCGGTCGAGCTGCTCGCGAGAGGGCAGGAGGGCCTTGCGGTTCACGAGCGCCCAGCCGAGGTACTGCGTGTTGGCGAGCTCGAGCCTGTCCGCCGACAACTCCTCGGCGAGCGCGATGACGTCCGCGACGTGGTCGAGATTGTCCCGATGCAGCACGGTGTTGATCGTCAGCGGAAACCCGAGGCCCTTGACCCAGCGCGCCACCTCGAGCTTCCGCTCGAACGAGCGGAGGCCCGCGATCCGATCCGACGCGGCCGGCTTGACGTCCTGGATCGAGAGCTGCACATTGTCGAGCCCGAGCTCCCTGAGGCGGGCTAGGCGCGCCTGCGTGAGCGGGATCCCGCTCGTGATCAGGTTCGTATAGAGGTCGAGCTGGCGCGCCTTCTCGACCAGCCGCTCAAGGTCGTCGCGGACGAGCGGCTCGCCGCCCGTGAGGTTGAGCTGGACGACGCCGAGCTCCTCGGCCTCCTCGAGCACCCGGAGCCAGGTCGCGGTGTCGAGCTCCCGGTCGTGCCG
>QHRX01000042.1 GCA_003221455.1 Candidatus Rokuibacteriota bacterium | reverse complement strand
TCCGGGGTCTCCAGCAGGCGCTCGAGGTCGCCGAGGAGGCGCCGCTGCTCGGGGCGCGGGGTGTACCCGGCCGGGAAGTAGTCAAGAAGGCCGTCCGCCATGAGGGGGATGATAGGATCAATCATCAGTGATGTGGGCGGGTAAACATCACCCGGACTGAAGTCCGGAGCTCTTGAGGAGCTCAGGAACTTGGACAGTCGAGTGTCCGCGCCTTACGACGCGGAGTTGCCGTTTCGTCGGGAGCCCGACTGCGCCTATCCCTCCACGGCCAGCATCCCCGAGGTTTCCTCGGCTGAGGAGCACGCGTGCCGCGTTCAGATCTGCGTGGGCCTCGTGCTCGCAGGCCACGCAGCGGACCCGATCGCCCTGGCGGCTGGCGGCGTCCACGACGCCGCACGCCGAACAGATCTGGCTGGAGTACGGGGCCGGCACCTCCACCAGCCGGCCCCCGGTCGCCTCCAGTTTGTAGCGGAGCATCGTGCAGAACGACGACCACCCGGCCCCGGAGATGTGGCGGCCGAGCCCGCCGCGCATCATCCCGGCCACCTGCAGCCGCTCGACGATCACCACGCCGTGGCTCTTGGCGTAGCGAGCCGAGAGAACGTGCAGGACGTGGGCGCGCTGGCGGCGGATCGTGCGGTGCAGCTTGGCGACGCGGAGCCGGGCCCGCGCCCGGCGCTGCGAGCCCTTCCTGCGGCGCGCGAGGACACGCTGCGCGTGGGCCAGTCGGCGCAGGCTGGCGTCCAGATGCTTCGGGTTGGGTACCAAGCGGCCATCGGAATCGGCCAGCAGGTTCGTCACGCCGCGGTCGATCGCCACGACCGGCCCTGGTCTCCGCGCAGGCTCGGGCACCTCCTGCTCACACTGGATCGACACGAACCACTGATCCACCTCGCGGGTGATCGTGCAGCGCTTCGGGTCCCCCACGAGGGGTCGGTGCAGGATCGCCCGGATCGCGCCCAGCTTCGGGAAGGCGACGCCGCCCGGGGTGACACGAAAGACGCGCGGATGCGGCTCGGTGATGGCCACCGGGTCCCGCCCCTTCTTCTTCCACCGGGGCCGGCGGGCCAGCCGCTTGAAGCACCGCTGCCACGCGCCATCGAGCTCCACGAGCACCTGCGCGCAGACGTTACGGGGCACCTCGGCCAACCACGGGACCTCCGCCCGCAACTCGGTCAACTGG
>QHRX01000041.1 GCA_003221455.1 Candidatus Rokuibacteriota bacterium | reverse complement strand
CGAACAGGCTCCGCGCCGATCTCTCCTTGAACCATTGAATCGTCAGCGAGGGAGCGATCGCCGGCGGCGGCGAAAAGACACGGTGGACGTGGTCGGGCTGGACCTCCAGCGCGAGGATCTCGACGCCGTTCGCGTGGGCCATTTCTCTCAGCAGGCCGCGCAGGCGGTCGGCCGCGGCGTCCGACAATACCCGCTTCCGATACTTCGGCATCCTCACCGCGTAGTACGCGGTCTGATCTGCGACATTGCGAGTTGTCTTGAGGCCGAGATCTCGCATCCACGCAATCTACCACATAGTCAATGCTCCTCCCTCGGAGTGAATGCCAGGGTTTCCGCGCCCACGGGGGTTTGATGATTTCTTTCTCCTCCTGCAGCGCGGCCTCGATCGCCGGGTCTGACGGCGCCGGCCGACCGTCCCCATCGAGAGGCGCTCGCGTGCGGTGCTCGCGGCGGCGGCCGCCGTGGGTCCCGTGCGTCCCGCGCGCCCCGGAGACCGCGTGACGCCGCTCGTCGTGGCGAGCTACAACATCCACCGGGGTGTCGGGCTCGACCGGCGCCGCGACCTCGACCGGATCGTCGCGGTCATCCGGGAGATCTCACCCGATATCGTCGGCCTCCAGGAGGTCGTGCGCGGGGCGGGCCCGCCGCCCGAGGATCAAGCCGCGTACCTGGCCCGCGCCCTCGGCATGGAGCTCGTGATGGGGGAGACCCGGTCGCTCGGCGACGGCACCTTCGGCAACGCGGTGCTCACGCGCCTGCGCGTGCTCGGCTCCGACCGCTGCGACCTGAGCCAGGCCGCCCGCGAGCCGCGCGGCTGCCTCCGCGTCGACCTCGCGGTGGACGGGATCGCGCTCCACCTGTTCAACTGCCACCTGGGTCTGAGCCCGGCCGAGCGGCGCCGGCAGCTCCGGCTGCTCGCCGACTTCGTCGGCGCCTCCACCCGGCTCGGGCCCCGCGTGCTGATGGGCGACTTCAACGAGTGGCATCGCGGACCGATCACGCGGCGGCTCAGGCGCGAGTTCGTCTCGCGGATGCGCCGCATGCGGCGGACCCATCCGTCCGTGTTCCCGCTCTTCCCGCTCGACCGGATCTACTGGGACGCCGAGCTCGAGGGCGAGGCGTTCCACGCCCACCGGAGCCGGCTCGCGCGCCTGGCTTCCGACCACCTGCCGGTGGTCGCCCGGCTCCAGGTGCGCCGTCGCGAGCGGGCGGCGCCGGCGTGGGCGGCGGTGGGCGTGCGGCCGCCCGGCGAGTAGCCCCGGCGCTCGCGTCACGCTTGACAGCCCCGGAGGGTCTCCTACGATGCGCGCGACCTGGATGAAGGCCCTGCTCGCGACCCTCGGCGCCCTCGCGGCGCTCCTGCTCCTCGCGCTGACCGGCGCCAGCGCCGCCGACGACGCCTGGCGGGTCGGCTACTTGCACTCCCTGAGCGGCTACCTCGCCAACATGGGCACGGCGAGCCGTGACGGGTTTCTCCTCGCGATCGACGAGATCAACAAGCGCGGCGGCGTCGACGGCCGGCCGCTCCAGGTCTTCGTGGAAAACGACGAGTCGGACCCGTCCAAGGGCGTCCCCGCCGCGATCCAGCTGATCAGCGCCGACCGCGTCCACGCCATCGTGGGGCCGGCGCGGAGCGACATCACCGAGCCGCTCGGCCCCATCGCGGCCAAGGCGCGCGTGGTGGACATGACCTGCTCGTTCATCCTGCCGACCCAGGGCGACTACACGTTCGCCACGGTGCCGACGCCGGAGGAGGAGGCGCGGGTCGCCGTCGGCTTCCTCGCCGACCGGGGGGCCCGGAGCATCGGCATCCTCCACGCGATCGACCTCTACGACAAGACCTCCGCCAAGGCGTTCGCGGACGAGGCGGGCCGGCATCGCATCCAGGTGCTCGCCACGGAGAGCTACAACGCCGCCGCCGACAAGAACTTCATCCCGCAGCTCACGAAGATCAAGGCGGCGAAGCCGGACTGGCTCACCGTGCTCGGCAGCGGCGCCCCCGTCCCCCTCATCATCAACCAGAAGGCGGAGATCGGCTTCGCGGCGCCGGTGCTCGGCAACCTCGCTTTCAGCGTGGCCGGCATCGAGCCGCTGCTCCGGATCGCCGGCCCCAACCTCCAGGGCGCCTACCTGACGACCGTGCCCGTGGCGGTATGGGAGACCCTGCCGAAGCGGGACCCGCGCCTGCCGCGGATCGTCCGGTACCGCGAGGCCTTCAAGGCGAAGTACGGCCGCGACCCCCACATGGCGGACTGGTGGACGGCCCAGAACTACGACATCGCCTTCCTCCTGGCCGAGGGGCTCCGGCGCGCCGGCCGAGACGCGGGCGGCGCCGGCCTCAAGGCCGCGCTCGAGGGGATCCGAAACTTCGAGGGCGTCGTCGGCACCTTCAGCTTCGCGCCCGGCCGCCACGCGGGCGCCACCGGCATCATCATCGCCCGCGTCGAAGGAGAACGGATCGTCCTGGTGAAGTAGTGACCGCCCCCCTCCTGGAGGTCCGGGGTCTCACCAAGCGGTTCGGCGGCGTGCTCGCCCTCGACGGCTTCGACCTCACGCTCCCCGAGGGGCAGATCCGCGGCCTCATCGGCCCGAACGGCGCCGGCAAGTCCACCCTCTTCAACGTCGTGACGGGCGCCCTCCCCCCGGATGGCGGCGAGATCCGCCTCGCGGGGCGCCCGGTCAACGGGCTCCGTCCCCACGCCCTCGTCCGGCTCGGCATGGTCCGCACCTTCCAGAAGATCCATCCCTTCCGCGGCATGAGCGTGCTCGAGTCGGCGATGGTCGGCTGCCACGCCGCGAGCCGGGCGGGCCTGCTCTCGGCCGTGCTCCGGCCTCCCCGCGCCGCCCGCGAGGAGGCCCGGATCCGGGAGCGGGCGAGCCTGGCGCTCGAGTTCGTGGGCCTGGGCGCGCGGGAGGCCGAACCCGCCGAAGCTCTCCCGCTCGGGCTCCAGCGGCTCCTCCAGCTCGCGTGCGCGCTCGCCACCGGCGCCCGGCTCCTCCTCCTCGACGAGGCCGCCTCCGGGCTCACCACCCCCGAGACCGAGCGCCTGGCCGAGCTCCTGCTCGCGGTGCGGACCCGCGGCAAGACGATCGTGCTCGTCGAGCACGACATGAGCCTCGTGATGCGCGTCTCCGACCTGGTGACCGTGCTCAACTTCGGGCGGAAGCTCGCCGAGGCGAGCCCGGCGGAGGTGCGGCGGCATCCGGAGGTGATCCGCGCCTACCTGGGCGGGGGAGGCCGCGGTGCTGGCGGTTGAGGAGCTGGTCGTCGCCTACGGCCGCATCCAGGCGCTTCGGGGCGTCTCGCTCACGGTCGGCCGCGGCGAGTACGTCGGCGTGATCGGCCCGAACGGCGCCGGCAAGACCACGCTCCTCCTCGCCCTCTCTGGCGCGCTCCCGGTGGCGGCCGGCCGGATCGTGCTCGACGGCGAGGACTTGGCCCGGGTGCCGCCGCACGCGCGGGTCTCCCGCGGCGTCGCGATCGTGCCCGAGGGGCGGGAGGTGTTCGGGCCGCTCTCGGTCCGGGAGAACCTGGAGCTCGGCGCCTACCACCGGCGCCGGACGGCGCCGCGCGCCGAGGTCCGCGCCGACCTCGAGATGGTGCTCGACCTCTTCCCTGTCCTCCGCGGCCGGTCGCGCCAGCTTGCGGCGACGCTCTCGGGCGGCGAGCAGCAGATGCTGGCGGTCGGCCGGGCACTCATGAGCCGCCCGCGGCTTCTTCTCCTCGACGAGCCCTCGCTCGGTCTCGCCCCCGTCGTCGCCGCCGAGATCCTCGGAGCGCTCGGGCGCCTCCACGCCCAGGGGCTGACCTGCCTCCTGGTCGAGCAAGACGCGACGCTCGCCCTCGAGGCGACCAGCCGGAGCTACGTCTTCCGCACCGGTCTCGTCGTCGCCCACGGCTCGAGCGCCGAGCTCCGACGGAACCCGCTCGTCGAGGAGATCTACCTCGGCAGCGCCGGGAGCGGGGAGTGCTGAGCCTCCTCCCGCTCCTCGTCGTCAACGGGATCGTGTTCGGCGCGATCTACGGCCTCAACGCGGTCGGGTTCAGCGTCATGTACAACGCCACCAACATCATTAACTTCGCGCAGGGCGAGTTCCTGATGCTGGGCGGCATGCTCACCCTCCTCTTCTACGGGGACGGGCGGGTGCCGCTGCCGGTGGCCGCGGCCGGCGCCGTGCTCGCGACCACGCTGATCGGGCTCCTGATCGAGCGGGCCGCGATCCGGCCGCTCTGGCGGCGGCGGGCGAAGGACTGGACCTACGTCTTCATGCTCTTCGCGGTGGCCACCGTCCTCCCCAACGCGGTCATGCTCGCGATCAGCCGCGACGCCGCGACCTTCCCGGCTTTTAGCGGCACCCGGCCGCTCGCGCTCGGTGGGGTGACGGTGGCCCCCCAGGCGCTCTGGGTGCTCGGCCTGACGGCGGTGGTGGCGCTCGGGCTCCACGGCTTCTTCAACCACACGCTGACGGGGAAGGCGATGAAGGCGATCGCGGTCAACCGGCGCGCGGCGGCGTGGATGGGCATCCCGGTCGAGCGCATGGTGGCGCTCTCGTTCGCGCTGTCGGCGGGGCTCGGCGCGCTCGCGGGCGTCGTGGTCACGCCCCTCATCACAACCCAGTTCAACATCGGGCTGCCGTTCACGCTGAAGGGCTTCGCCGCCGCCGTCATCGGCGGGCTCGGCAACATCGGGGGCGCCATCGTCGGCGGGCTGATCCTCGGCGTCCTGGAGGCGCTGAGCTCCGCGTTCGTGTCGTCGATGTACGGCGACGCGGTGACCTACGGGATCCTGCTCGTGATTCTCCTCGTCCGGCCGTCGGGCCTCTTCCGCCCGCTGGTCGAGCTGACGCAGGAAGAGATTTGAGGGCCGGGCGCGGGACGGCGCTCCCCCTCGCGGCCCTCGCGGTCGGGGTCGCGGCGCTGCCGCTCCTCGGCAGCGTCTTCGCCGACACCGTGATGGCGCTGGCCGGACTCTTCGCCATCGTCGCCGTCGGGCTGAACCTCCTCTTCGGCTACGCGGGGAAGATCTCGTTCGGCCACAACGCGTTCATGGCGATGGGCGCCTACGCCTCCGGCATCCTGACGACCGGTGCGGGCCTCCCCCCCCTCGGCGCGCTGGTGGCGGGGGCGGCCGGGACCGGCCTCGTCGCCTTCCTCCTCGGGGCGCCGATCCTGCGCCTCCGCGGCCACTACCTCGCCATGGCCACGCTCGCCCTCGGCGAGATCACCATCATCGTCTCGACCCGCTGGACCGAGGTGACGGGCGGGCTGACCGGGATCCCCGGCGTGCCGGACTTCCAGGTCCTCGGCGTCGCCTTCGACACGAAGACGAAGCTCTACTACCTGATCTGGGCGGTCGCCCTCGGGGGGCTCGGCCTCCGGCCGCGCGCTCCGCGCCCTCGGCGCCCACGAGGCGGCGGCGGAGGCCCTGGGGGTGCCGGTCGTCCGCTACCGCGTCCAGGTCTTCGTGCTGAGCGCGGTGTACGCGGCGGTGGCCGGGGGGCTCTACGCGCACTTCCTGAACTACGTGAACGGAACCTTCTTCGACCTGCCGGTGATGGTCGAATTGATGGCGATGCTCGTGGTCGGCGGGATCGGCACCCGCTGGGGGCCGATCGTCGGGGCGGTGCCGCTCATGTGGGTCTCGCAGAGCCTCGGCCGCTACGCCGACTATAGCCTCTTGATCTTCGGCGCGCTCTACGGGGTGGCGCTCCTGTTCCTGCCCCGCGGCCTCTGCGGCGAACTCGTGGCGTGGGAGGCAGGGCGGCGGGGGCGGAGCTGACCTCCGCCCCCGGCGCTCCCGCACGGGGGGCTACTGGAGCTCGAAGACGAAGAGGGCGCCGCCCTCGGGGCTCGCGGCGAAGACCTTCTCGCCGATCCAGCCGAGGAACGACGGCGGCGTCTTGAGCCGGCCGGAGACGACGGCGACGTACTGGGCGCCGTCGACCTCGTAGGTAGCCGGCCCGGCGGTGATGCCCGAGCCCGTGTTGAACTGCCAGAGCACCTTGCCGGTCCACGCGTCGAGCGCCTTGAAGACCCCGAAGACGTTACCGTGGAAGACGAGACCGCCCGCCGTGGACAGGGCGCCGCCCATGAACGGCAGCTCCTCCTTGCTGCCCCAGACCTTCTGCTGCTTGATGGGGTCCCAGGCGACCAGCTCGCTCATGTAGTCGCCGGGCCCGGCCTTGGCGAGCTCGAACTCGGAGGCGAGGTAGAAGGTGCCGGGCTTGTAGTCCTGGGTGCGGTTGACGATGTCCATGCAGAGGTTGAAGGTCGGGATGTAGACGAGCCCCGTCTGCGAGCTGTAGGACATCGGCTCCCAGTTCTTCCCGCCGAAGAGGTTCGGGCACACGTCCCGGGCCCAGACGTCCTGCCGCGGCCGCTTCTCCGCGACCTCGATCGGCCGGCCGGTGGCGCGGTCGATCCCCTTGGCCCAGTTGACGAGCACGAACGGGTTGGCCGAGACGAGCTGGCCGGTCTTCCGGTTCAGCACGTAGAAGAAGCCGTTCCGGTCGGCCTTCAGCGCGAGCGGCGTCTTCTGGCCCTCGACCGACGCGTCCACCAGCACGAGCTCGTTGACGCCGTCGTAGTCCCAGACGTCGTACGGCGTCGTCTGGTAGTGCCAGACGATCTTGCCGGTGTCGGCGTCGAGGGCGAGCGTGCTGGCGGTGTAGAGATTCGTGTACTGGCCGTACTCGCTGCTGTCCGGGCCGCGGACCCCCCCGCCCCACGGCGCCGCGTTGCTGGCGCCGTAGTAGACGAGGTTGAGCCGCGGGTCGTAGGAGCCGATGAACCAGGCGGCGCCCCCGCCGGTCTTCCACGACTCGCCCTTCCACGTCTCGTTGCCCGGCTCGCCGGGGCCCGGGACCGTGTAGGTCCGCCAGACCTCTCGGCCGGTCTCCTGGTCGTACGCGGTAATCGCGCCGCGCACGCCGTACTCGCCCCCGGCGAAGCCCGTCACCACGAGGTTCTTCGCGATCGTGGGCGGCGAGGTGATCGCATGGCCCTGTTTGTAGTCCACGACCTTCGCCTTCCACAGCTCCTTGCCCGTGCCCGCGTCGAGGGCGACCAGCATGGCGTCGAGGCGCGCCACGAAGAGCTTGCCGTGCGCGTAGGCGACGCCCCGGTTGTCGAGGCCGCAGCAGGTGGTCTGCTGGACGTCGGGCGGGATCTCGGGCGCGTACTTCCAGCGGATGGCGCCCGTCTTGGCGTTCACGGCGTAGACGTAGCGCGGCCCCGCCGAGGTCGTCACGTAGAGAGTGTCGCCGACGACGACGGGCGTCGATTCCTGCGCCTCGAGCGTGCCGAACTGGAGGACCCAGGCGACCTTGAGCCGGTTCACGGTGCTCGTGTTGATCCGGCTGAGCGGGCTGTAGCGGGTGTTGGCGCTGTCCCCGCCGTACGCCGGCCAGCCGGCCGACTGGGCCGCGGCGGGGCCGGCGAGCCACGATGCCGCGAAAAGCGTCACGACGATGACGAAGCCGAATGTTCTCATGATGGAGTCTCCCTCTGAGCGTTGAGTCCGCGGGGGCGCCGCCCCCTCCTCGACCCGTGACACGTACAACACCGGCACCCTCGTGTCAAGGCAGGGCGCAGGTCTGCAGGCCGCGGGTCTGCTCGTGTCCCTATCTGAAGTGTCGGCCACCAGAATAAGGTGTATCGCGGACTTGAAATGGGGCCAGGAGGCTCGCTCTCCGTGACGCTCCATCGTCCTCCAGCTTGAGCCAGTGTTTATGCGGCTTCGCGTACCGCGCCAGTCCGTCGTCACCATGATGGGGTGGGACCTCCGCCACTGAATTACGATGTACAACTAAGGTGACACTAGCCGGTACCTCGAGCGCCCAAGACCCCACCGAAGTGCGCCCCAAAATCTTGCCCGACCGGACTGCGGAATCTGCCAGGTGGCAGTACGGCCCTAGCTCGCGACTGCGAGCTGGCATCAACGATGCGGAGCGGCCTCACGGTGACAGTCGTTGAGTGGAACACGGCCCGCGCGCTCGAGATCGCCGATAGAGGCTACGTCCTGGAGCTCGGGGGCCCGGAGCTCCTCGCCGCGGTCAGGCGGATGTATCTCGGCGGTGAGGTGCGGCGCCCGCGCGGGTAGCCCTCCGGAAGTCCCGAGGACTATTGCCGAGAGGTGTGCGACCTCGAGGAGGACATGGCTCGCTTCTATCGGAAGGTCGCTCCCTCCCGAGCATCGCCGTTTCAGACTCAGCGCGCAACGAGCTTTGGATGATGTCCTCTCACCCAGGAGAGAACAGTCCGGCGAAACTGTCGCGCCTCTTCAAGGAGTTCGGTAGCCTCCTCGGCCGCGATCTCGCCGGCACGATCATAATCAGAGAGATTGCGTTTGCCGCGACACTGATCGAAGTAAGCCGCAAGCTCCTGAAATTCAGGACCGAGCACCTCGGGTAGGACCTTGAATGTCGCCCAATGGTGACCCACGCCAGTCGTTCGATAACCGGATGCAGCCAGTACGATCGTGGCGAGCTGGAAAGCCGCCTGATAGGCCGTCTGGAATCGCAGATCGACAGAGATAGCGTCAACCGCCGCGTCCTTGAGATCGCGATCAGCGACCCGCAAGAGGTCACGGACCTCACGGGGAGTGGTCCGGTGCCGCTTAAGTCGACCTTCCGCCAAGAATTGCTTTAAGCTCACCCTCATCACCTAGCAAGAACACCTTGGGACCCTTGATAACGTCACGAATGAACGGGTGATGGTTCCGGTACTTCCGCCTGAAGTCTTGAGGGTTATAGACAGAAGGATTGATCTCTCGGTTTACCAGCCTCTTCACCGGAGCGAGAACGGCGGCAGTCTGTCGACCTGAGAGGTTGCCGATCAGCATGAGGTCGATATCGCTGGTTGCGGTTTCGTCACCCCGCGCCACTGACCCGTAAAGAAACGCAACTTTGATCTTGTCACGGATGCCGAGCAGTTGTGCCCGCAGGCTGTCGCCGAAGCCAACGGTTATCAGCATAAGGGCCTTGAGAGGCTCGTGAGCCGGGTGGGACGGGTCTACGCGGTAGTAGGTACGATTACCGCGCCATGTCTGGCCCACAATGCCGGCGCGAATCAACCTCTTGAGCGCGCTCTGGATCAGAAACAGGCGCTCTCCTGTCATGGCCGTAAGTTCTCGCTGATAGAAGTCCCTAGAGGGGTGAAGGAAGAACAACCTCAACAGCGTCACCACTGCTCGGCCGGCAAACAAATGGCCGACCCCTGCGAACGTGCGCGTGCTCTCGACATCGCGTCCCCGAGTCGAGGATTGACCAGCGGCGCTGGTTTTCTGACCAGCCGCTTTGGTCCTTTGACCAGATTCCATGGTCGTTAGACCAACATTCTTGGTCACACCAGCATAGTACCAGACGAGCCCCTTGTAGGAACAGGGCGGGCGTGCTTCGGGAGGGCGGCAACCCCTCGACGTGGGCCTTCGGTCGATCGACGGGGCCGCCGCGGAGACGGCGGCCGCGACGGCGTCGCCACTAGCCTCCCCGCCTCCCGCCGTTGTCCAGCGCCCCTCGACCCGGGTCGCGGTATAGTCCGGGAGTGATCAGGGATTCGTGACCCGCGCCCACACGATTCGAGAAGGAGGACGCGTGCGCCCGCATCGACCGGTGCTCCTGGGGCTCACGCTGACGCTCGCGCTCGCGGGCCCCGCGGGCGCCGAGGGGCCGATCCGGATCGGCGAGATCAACTCCTACAGCGGGATCGGCGCGCCCTTCACGCTGCCCTACCGGGCGGCGGTGGAGATGGCCGTCGACCAGATCAACGCGGGGGGCGGGGTCAACGGCCGGAGGCTCGAGGTCCTCTTCCGCGACGATCGGGGCCAGCCGGCGGAGGCGATCAAGCACGCCCAGGAGCTGGTCACGGCCGACGGGGTGACCCTGCTGGCAGGCGGCTTCCTCTCGAATGTCGGGCTCGCCATCTCCGACTGGGCCCGGCAGCACCGGGTCATGTACGTCGCCGCCGAGCCGCTCACCGAGGCGCTCACCTGGTCGCAGGGCCACCCCTGGGTCGTGCGCGTCCGGCCCAACACCTACGAGCAGGGTCGGATGCTCGCCGAGCGAGCGGCAAAGACGGGCCACGTCCGCTGGGCCACGATCGGCCCGAACTACGAGTACGGCAAGCGCGCGTGGGAGACGTTCCGCGATCGGCTCCGGGAGCTTCGGCCCGGAGTCGAGGTCGTGGGCGAGCACTGGCCCGCCCTCGGCAAGCTCGAGCCGGGTCCGTACGTGACCGCGATCCTTGGCGAGCGGCCGGACGCGCTCTACGTCTCCCTCTTCGGCTCTGACTGGCTCGCCTTCGTCCGCGAAGCGAACAAGCGGGGCCTCTTCCAGAAGATGTTCGTGGTCGGCATCCTGCTCGGCGAGCCAGAGTACATCGATCCCCTGAAGACCGAGGCGCCGGAGGGGATGCTCGTCACGGGCTATCCCTGGTACGCGATCGCCGCGCCGGCGCACCGGCGGTGGGTGGAGGCGTTCCGGCAGCGGACGAGCGCGGAGCCGCGGCTCGGCTCGCTCGTCGGCTACATCACGGTCCTCTCGATCGCCGAGGCGCTGCGCCGCGCCGGTCCTGACCTCGACGCCGACCGGCTGTCGGCGGCCTTCCGCGGGCTCGGTGTGGAGACTCCGATCGGGCCGATCACGTTCCGCGCCGTCGACGGGCAGTCGACGATGGGCGCCTGGGTAGGGACGACGCGGCTCGATCGCGCGCGGGGGGTCGGCGTCATGGGGGAGTACGAGTACGTGCCGGGCGAGGGGGTACTGCCGCCGGCGGACGAGATCTTGAAGATGCGGGCGGGGCACTAGCGTCGCTCCGTGTCCGGCCCCCTGCTCCTCGTCCAGCTCCTCTCGGGACTCGCCCACGCGATGGTCCTCTTCCTGATCGCCTCGGGGCTCTCGCTGATCTTCGGGGTGACCCGGATCGTCAACTTCGCCCACGGCTCCTTCTACATGCTGGCCGCCTACCTCACCTATACCTTCGCCGCGCGCCTGCCGCTGGGCGGCGCCGCGTTCTACACCGCCGCGCTCCTCGCCGCGCTCGCGACGGGCCTCCTCGGGCTCGTGGTAGAGGTCCTCCTCCTCCGGCGGGTGTACCGGGCGCCGGAGCTCTACCAGCTCCTGTTGACGTTCGCCCTCGTACTCGTCATCGCCGACCTCGTCCGCTTCGTCTGGGGCACCGAGAACCTCACGGGCCCGGCGGCGCCGGGCCTGGCGGGCGCGGTCCCGATCGCCGGCCAGCTCTTCCCGACCTACGACCTCGCGCTGATCGGGCTCGGGCCGGCGGTCGCGCTCGCGCTCTGGGCGCTCTTCTACCGGACGCGCTACGGCATCCTGATCCGCGCGGCCACCCTCGACCGAGAGATGGTCGCGGTCTTGGGTGTCGACGAAGCGCGGCTCTACACCTCAGTGTTCGTCCTCGGTTCCTGCCTGGCCGGGCTCGCCGGCGCGCTCCAGGTCCCGCGCCAGGCGCTGACCAACGTCATGGATACGACGGTCCTCACCGAGGCGTTCGTGGTCGTGGTGGTGGGCGGCATGGGATCGGTCGGGGGCGCCCTCCTCGCGGCGATCCTGATCGGCGTCAGCGACGCCTTTGGGGTGCTCGTGCTGCCCGGGGCGTCGCTCGTGCTCACCTTCGCCGTCATGGCGGCGATCCTGGTCGTGCGGCCGTGGGGACTCCGGGGCCGGCCGGCGGGTCCGGAGCGGGCGGCCGCTGCCGGCGTGGCCGCCGCGCCGGCGCCGCCCCGCGCCTGGGGCTGGGCCTTCCTGGCCGCGCTCGTCCTCCTCCCGCCGCTCCTGCCGACCTACTGGGTGTGGCTGCTCGTCGAGGTGCTGGCGCTCTCCCTCTTCGCGGCGAGCCTCTACCTCCTCATGGGCACGGGCGGAATGGTCTCCTTCGGCCACGCGGCGGCGTTCGGCCTCGGCGCGTACGGGGCCGCGCTCCTGATGCTCCGGGCGGGGTGGCCGATGCCGCTCGCCTTCGCCGGCGCGCCGCTGGTGGCGGCGGCGGCCTCGGTCGTGATCGGCTTCTTCGCCGTGCGCCTCACGAGCATCTACTTCGCGATGCTGACGCTCGCGTTCGCCCAGATCGGCTACGCCCTCGTCCACCAGTGGTACGACCTGACCGGCGGCGACAACGGACTCCTCGGCGTGTGGCCGGCGCGGTGGCTCGCGAGCCCGCTCCGCTTCTACGGGCTGGCACTCGCGGCGTGCGGCGGCGGCGTCGCGCTCCTCTCGCGGGTCGAGCGGGCGCCCTTCGGGCTCACGCTCCGGGCCGTCCGCGACCACCCGCGGCGGGCCGAGGCGGTCGGCGTGAACGTCCGCCGTCATCAGCTCCTGGCGTTCGTCATCGCCGGCTTTTTCGGCGGCCTCGCCGGCGCGACGTTCGTCTACCTCAAGGGGAGCGCGTTCCCCGAGTACCTGGCGCTGCCCGTGTCGGTCGAGGCGCTCGTGATGGTACTGCTCGGCGGCGTGGGGACGCTCGCGGGCGCCCCCGTCGGCGCCGCCGTCTACACGCTGCTCGACACGGTCGTGACCCGCCTTCCCGCGGGGGATCGTGGGCGCGCTCCCGGGCCGGGGCCGGTGACGCTCAGCGTTCGCGACCTCCGGAAGGCGTTCGGGGGCGTCCGCGCCGTCGACGGCGTGAGCTTCGACCTGCCGCGCGGCGAGGTCCGCGCGCTGATCGGGCCGAACGGCGCCGGCAAGACGACCGTCTTCAACGTGCTGGGGGGCCAGCTCCGGCCGGACGCGGGCGAGGTGCGCCTCGGCGGCGAGCGGATCTCCGGGCTCCCGCCGCACGCGATCTGGCGCCGCGGCGTGAGCCGGACGTTCCAGGTGAGCGCTGTCTTCTCGACGCTCTCCGTCCTCGACAACGTCCTGGTCGCGCGGCTGTCGGCGGCGGGGCGGAGCCTCGGGCTCTTGGGGAGGGCGGGGCCGCTCGAGGCAGAGCGCGCGCGGGCCTTGCTCGCGCGGGTCGGGCTCGCCGAGCAGGCCGCCCGCCCGGCGGGGATCCTCGCCTACGGCGACCTGAAGAAGCTCGAGCTGGCGCTGGCGCTCGCGAACGATCCGGCGGTGCTCCTGCTCGACGAGCCGACGGCGGGCATGGCCCCCGCCGAGCGCGGCGAGCTGATGCGCCTGATCGTCCAGATCGCCCGCGCGGGCGGCCAGACTGTCCTCTTCACCGAGCACGACATGGATATCGTCTGGAGCGTCGCCGACCGGATCCTCGTGCTGCATCAGGGGCGGGTCATTGCCGAGGGCCTGCCGGGCGAGATCCGCGCGAACCCCGGGGTCCAGCAGGTCTACCTCGGCGAGGGTCCCTGATGCTCGAGCTCGACCGGGTCCACGCCTACTACGGGCCGAGCCACGTGCTGCACGGGGTCTCGCTCCGGGCGCGGGCGGGCGAGGTCGTCTCGCTCCTCGGCCGGAACGGCGCCGGCAAGAGCACGACCCTCAAGGCGATCGTGGGCCTGGTGCGGGTCGAGGGGGGGGCGATCCGCTTCGAGGGGCGGGACATCACGCGGCTGCCCACCGCCCAGATCAGCCGCCTCGGCGTCGGGTTGGTTCCCGAGGATCGCCGGATCTTCGCGGAGCTGAGCGTCCTCGAGAACCTGCGGGTCGGCGAGCGCCGCCAGGGATGGCCGGTGGAGCGGGCCTTCGACTGCTTCCCCGCGCTCCGCCCGCTCGCCGGCCGGCGGGGCGGGAGCCTCTCGGGCGGCGAGCAGCAGATGCTGACGATCGCCCGGACGCTCATGGGAGGACCGCGCCTGCTTCTGCTCGACGAGCCGGCGGAGGGCCTGGCCCCCGTGGTCGTCCGGACGCTCCGCGAGCGGATCGCCGCGCTCAAGCGGGAGGGGCTCACGATCGTCCTCTCCGAGCAGAATCTCCGGTTCGCCCGCCCTCTCGCCGACCGCGCCTACATCATCGAGCGGGGCGAGATCCGGTTTGAGGGCACGCTCGCCGAGCTCGACGCGGACGACCGGATCTGGCGTGCGTGCCTGAGCGTCTGACCGCGCCCCTGGCAGGGCGGCCGTCAGGCCGGGTCGCCGCCGGCGCGGAGCTCCTCGAGCGCCGTGCGCAGGGCGCGCTGGGCTTCGCGCGCGGCCGCCTCGCTCGCGTAGCGGGTGCGGGGCCAGAAAAAGCCCCGCAGTCCGTCCTTGAAGCGGCGGGGCACGACGTGAACGTGCAGGTGCGGCACGCTCTGGCTGACGCGGTTATTGACCGCCACGAACGATCCGTCGGCGCCGAACGCGCGCTCGACGGCGCGCGCGAGGAGGCGGGTGTGCTCGAAGAGCGGCCCGACGAGCGGCGTCGGCAGATCGGCCAGCGTCTCGTGGTGCGCGCGCGGCACGAGCAGGGTGTGGCCCGGGAAGAGCGGGCGATGGTCGAGGAAGGCGAGGAAGCGGGCGTCCTCGAGGACGACGTGGCCGTCCGCTTCTCCCCGCCCGACCCGGCAGAACGCGCAGCCCACCGCCATCGCTCGCCTCCTCCGCGGTGTATCACTGTGCCATAGGCGCCGCCGACACGCTGATCTCTGGAGTCGGACCGCACCGAGTGGGCACGACGCGCCTGGTTGGGAACCCGCCGGCGACGGCCGTGGCCGGGCCGGAGACGGACCGCGCTATAGCCCGAGCGTCGTTGCCGGTTCGATAAGCACGACAGGAGAAAGGCAACCACATCACGCCGATTGATGAGGCTCGCCATCCCCCGTCGCCATGCGTGCGACGAGGTGATGCAGGTCTAATCCGCGAATTTGAACATACCCAGGACGGGGTTTGTCATACCCACTGTGGGAATGAAGCGTCGCCCACGGAAGCACCATCCGAGGGCTCCATCCTCCGGCCTAGCTGAGGCGCTGTTCGGTGTGATTGCCTTCGGCTATGTCGATGTCTTGAAGGGAACGCGGTGACGGCTTCGGTCCGTGTCCCACAATCAAGTGGTTCGTGAACACTTCAAAGCCGCCTACCACAGCGACGAAATGTCGGGCGCTTGACCAATGCTGTTGAGGAGGTTTTCTGAACGCTGTGGCCTGGGCGAGCCTCCGGGGCGAGCGACGTCAAAAAACCTTCCGGAAAGGTATTCTGGAGTTGCGAGTTCTATTGCCTCCAATAGGCCCGCCTAGCCGGGTTCAAAAACGAATGATTCTGATTACCGGGGACACGCGGCGCAGTGGTAGCGGATGCTGCGCGCGCCGCTGAGCGCGACTCCCAGCAATAATACTGACAAGGAGCACGATCCTTCGTGCAGCTCACCGAACTGCTCCCTAGAATCCAAAGTGATCTGATCGCCGGTAGACGTCGGACGGGGAGTCGAGAACGAGGTGACCAAACCGATAGTTGTATTCTCTTGTATTCTATTAGCCTACATAGTAGGATGAACTTGTCATGAGGCAACGTATCCCCCGCCGTCGTCGCTCCAACCCCGCCGGCGGCCGCAAGGGCACAGGTGGCACCGAGGCGAAGCCGAGCCGCCCAGAGCCTCGGGTGCTGACGACAATGCGGCTCCGTCAATCGCTGCGCAGAGACCTCGAGGCGGCTGCGGCGCGCAATCGCCGATCCGTCGCAGACGTCGCGCAAGAACTGCTCGAGGAAGCGCTGCGAATGCGGCAATGCCCAGGGATTTACTTTGCGGACGAACCGAGCGGTCGGACAGCGAAGATCGGCGGAACGGGTTTGGGCGTGTGGGAAGTCGTA
>QHRX01000040.1 GCA_003221455.1 Candidatus Rokuibacteriota bacterium | reverse complement strand
TAACCCCTCTCAGGACGCGATCGTGCAAGAGATTCCGGCGGCGCCGGCCACGACGGGGTATCAGATCGGGGGCGTCTGGGGTATGCCGGCGTACTGGAACGGCAACGTGTACTTTTGGGCTAGCCAGGACTCCCTCAAGGCATTTTCGTTCACGAATGGATTCCTCTCCCCGACGCCCACCTCGCAGTCGGCGGAGGTGTCGGGGTTTCCGGGGCCGATGCTGACCGTTTCGGCGAACGGCAACGCCAACGGGATCGTCTGGACGATCGAGAGCAGCGCACAGGGATCGGCCATCTTGATGGCGCACGACGCGCTAAACGTCGCGACGCTCTTGTATTCGAGCAACCAGAATCCGAGCCGGGACGACCCAGGGCCGGCCGTGAAGTTCGCCGTGCCGACGGTTGCCAACGGCAAGGTGTACGTGGGCGCGGCGTACCAGGTGAGCGTCTTCGGCGGGCTCTCCGGGCCGCAGCCGCAGCAGACCCCAACGCCGGTATTCAGTCCGGGAAGCGAGACGTTTACCTCGTCCGTCCAGGTGACGATCACAGACGACCCGCGGGCGACGATCTACTACACCACCGACGGCAGCACGCCGACCACGTCGTCGACGCAGTACACCGGACCGGTCACGGTGACGACGACCGAAACGATTAACGCGATGGCCACGGCGCCAGGGTTTACGCCCAGTGCGGTGGCCAGCGCGACCTATACGAGGCAGCAGCAGCCGCAGCAGACCCCAGCGCCGGTATTCAGTCCGGGAAGCGAGACGTTTAGCTCGTCGATCCAGGTGACGATCACAGACGACCCGCGGGACGCAGTACACGGGATCGATCACGGTCACGACGACCGAAACGATCAACGCGATGGCCACGGCGCCAGGGTTTACGCCCAGTGCGGTGGCCAGCGCGACCTATACGCTCATCCAGCCGCAGACGGCGCCGCCGACATTTAGCCCAGGGGGCGGAACGTACCTCCTTCCTCAACGCGTGACCATCTCAGACGCGAGCCCGGGCGCCGCGATCTACTACACGACCGACGGGAGCACCCCGACGACGTCCTCGACTCAGTACACCGGCCCGTTCTTGGTCCTCACGACGACGACGGTCCGGGCGATCGCCGTGGTTCCCGGATGGTCGCCGAGCTCTGTGGCCAGTGCGAGCTACTTTGTTCTCCTCTGAGTAGCGGCAACCGGCGCCCCGCTCCACGGCTCGGGTGAGGTTCTCGACCTCGCAGGCCTCCTGATCATCCGAGGTCGTCAAGACTACGCGCCACTCGAGCGCGTCCCTCTGTTTCTTGCGGTCCCCGTCGTCCCCGCCGCGAGCATCGGCCGGCTGCTTGACGCCCCGGGGTTCCGTCCAGACGCGCGAGCACGTGCCCGCCGATGCGGTGGGGCCAACATCGCCCAGCCGCCCCGCGAGCCCGTCACTGTAGTCGAGGTCGTCTAGAACCCCGCGGCGTCCTCGCCTCAGCATCTGGGTGACGGTTTTGCGAACGCGGACGAGGAGGTGGAACGGTCGCGCCGACAACCTACGGCATTGTCCGGCGCGTCGAGTCGCCATCGCGCGTCGTCCACCCCGAGCACCCCCCCTCCAACGCCACGGTGGGGCTGCGACCTAATGGCCACCGAGGGGTTTTCTCCAAGGGGCCGGCCGTGTCGGTCGCTCTCGTCACTCCCGACAACGCAACCTGAACGTAATGAGATCCTCATCGATCGTTAACGTCTCTACGCCAAGCTGGCGCCGTTTCGAAATCAACCACGCGGAGGATAACGGTCGATGAACAGGATTGCTCGCACATGCCTGGTGGGGGTCGCGGTCTCTTTGCTCTTGACGATCGCAGGGCCGCTTCGACAGGTCGCGGCGGGGAATGACTACGAGAGAGGTCAGGGACCAATTCGGCGTGTTCTCCTGATCAGCATCGACGGCATGCACGCGCTCGACTTCGCAAACTGCGTCAACGGCGGATTCTGCCCGCATCTGACCGCACTCGGAAGGAACGGGGTGAGCTACACGCGCACGTCTGCGTCCAAACCTTCGGATTCATTCCCGGGCCTGATGGCGCTGGTGGCCGGCGGCACGCCCCGCACGGTAGGGGCATTCTATGACGTCGCCTACGACCGCGTGCTGGCCCCGCCGCAGAAGACGACCGGCAACGGCGTCGCCGGCGGCACCTGTGTCCCGGGCGTCGCAAACGGGACGACCACTGAATACGAAGAAGGCATCGACATCGACCAGACGAAGGTCAACGGCGGCGGGCCCTATAGCCTCACCGACGGCGGCATCAAATCCATCGATCCCGCGCGCCTGCCACGCGACCCCTTCCACAACTGCTTGCCGGTCTACCCCTGGAATTTCGTCCGGACGAACACGATTTACGGCGTCATCCATGCCGCCGGCGGCTATACCGCCTGGTCTGACAAGCACGCCGCCTACGCCGCCGTTTCCGGCCCAAGCACCAACGCGGGCAACGTCGATGACTACTACTCCCCAGACATCAATTCCCAGGTGATTCCCCTTCCGGGAGTGATCACTGCCACTGGCCTTGCGTGCGACCCCGTTCTCGATCCGTCCCAGACCGGATCCTGGACCGACAGTTTCCTGAACGTTCAGTGCTACGACACGCTGAAGGTCGACGCGATCCTGAACGAGATCGACGGTAAGACCCACGATGGCGCGCACAGGGCTCCGGTACCCACCCTTTTCGGCATGAACTTCCAAGCGGTGAGCGTGGGACAAAAGTTGATCGAGGGGGGCGTCAAAGGCGGATATACTGACGCCGCCGGGACGCCGACGGGCGCCATGCGGAATGCAATCCAGTTTGTCGATGCCGGCATCGGCCAGATGGTCAACGAGCTCGAGAAGCAACACCTCCTCGATTCGACTCTGATCATCATCACCGCCAAGCATGGTCAGTCGCCCATCGATACAAACCGTTTCTTCCCGATCCCGGGGAAACCCAACAACGGCACGTCGCCCGCCGACGTTCTGGTGGGCGCCAACCCGAACCTCCTGCCCTTCTCGGAATCCCCCCTCAACCCGGACGGGATTGGGCCGACGCAAGATGACATCTCACTGCTTTGGCTAGCCGATTCGAAGGACACACTGACCGCGGTCGGTGTGTTGGAGAAAAACGCGGCGGCGGCCGGCGTCGGCCAGATTTTCTATGGTCCCTCGCTCGAGACCATGTTCAACGCGCCGGGGGTGCCGCCGCACGGCGATCCGCGCACGCCCGACATCATCGTACAGCCGGACGTGGGCGTGGTGTACACGGGAAGCTCCAAGAAACAGGCTGAGCACGGAGGCTTTGCGCAGGACGACACCAATGTCATGCTGCTGGTGTCGAATCCGAGCTGCGAGCCCGGTATCGTGACGAGCTTCGTCGAGACCACTCAGGTGGCTCCCACGATTCTCGAGGCCCTCGGGCTCGACCCCGGCAGTCTCGATGCCGTCCGAATAGAAGGCACTCCCGTCCTTCCCGGATTGATCTTCAGGTAGGGATGGCCCCCGCAAGGGCCTGTAAGGTCGGGAATGACAGCCCCAGAAATTCTGGCGGGGGCTCGCTCGTTCCGGTCTGGGCTCTGTGTGTCAGAAGACGGGCACACGGAGGCTCTGATGTGCCCGGCGTCGGTCACGACGCCAGCCGAAACGGTCCGATGACAGCCGAAGCCCCAGAGGGTATCAGGGGTATCATCGCCAAGTGGTTGGAATTCCGAAGCTGTGCTAGAGTGACCAGCGCGGGGCGGGAATAGCTCAGTGGTAGAGCACGACCTTGCCAAGGTCGGGGTCGCGGGTTCGAATCCCGTTTCCCGCTCCAGCTTTCATACAGCCTCCCGCGCGGAAACCCTGCCCTTCAGGGCGCAGGGGGAGCGCGATCTCGAGATTGACACCGCTCCCACGCTCTGGGATGATCGCCCGCAGTACGGGGCTGAGCACGCGCCCCACCGTCGGCCGCTGGGCGGTAACCAAGCCGTTGCGCGCCGACTTCAGCCGTCGAAACGACGGTGGTGCTGGCCGTGGAGGCTTCCCCGATGTCAGGGGGCCTGCGAAGCGGCAACCTGGAACCGCAAGGCCAGGCTCCTGGACTCAATGGCTCGGGCTCCTTTCTTTCGAGAAAGCCCCGGACTTTAGTCCGGGCGATGTTTACGCATAGCGATCGGGGCGGCGTAGCCAAGTGGCCAAGGCGGAGGTCTGCAAAACCTCTATTCAGCGGTTCGAATCCGCTCGCCGCCTCCACTCCGACGCCCTTGATGCGCGCGGGCCCGCCTGAGACGCCGCAATGCCCCGCCGGCTGTGGGCAACGCCCTACTGGTGCCGTCTCCGCCACCGGTTCCGTCTGCCCTCCCTGTCTCCCTCTTGCCATGGCTTCGAAGACGAAGGCGACACCCTGCAACGACTCGGGTGGATCGAATCCGCGCGCCGCCAGTTGGACGCCCGCCACGGCTGACCTGCCCGAGGCGGCGTGGCCCGTCTACTGCCACGCGCGTTCGCTGGCGCGGCCCCGGACCGGAGACCCGGGGGCCAGGAAGCCAAGCAGATTCTCGTATCTCGCCGCATTGCATTGTAGGCGGGATCATCGTAAACGAGAGCCGGGGGGGCATGACGGGGGCGTGACGAAACTGGCAACCGTAGAGGGCTTAAAACCCTCGGTCCGAAAGGACTTGCAGGTTCGAATCCTGCCGCCCCTACCATCCTCGTCGGCGTGGCCCGAGCGCCCCTGTGCTCGTCGCCGCAGCGCAAGCGGAGCGCACCGTCGAGGGGGCCTCTCTCTCGACCGACCGGCTCCGGGCCGCCGCCCCGTGAACGGGCCCGGCGTCGCCGGGGGACGACCCCGATCGAGTCTGTCGCGATCGATGACGCCGCCGGGATAATTTCTCGGTGCGGAGAGTGCGGTTCGAGACTGTCGTCGGACGAGGGAGCGAACGGGGCCCGATAAGGCTCGGCGGGCGAGATGGATCAGGCATCGGTGGGGCGGGCGCGAAGAGCCGGCGAGGCAGCGCGCACTTTTCGCCACTTTTCGCTTGACAAGGTTTAACCGCGAGTTTTACGGTGACCGTGAAGGTGCTCGAAACGTGGAGCGCAGGGCAGCTCGCGCGAGGAAAAGGGAATAGATGGACGACGGCTCTAGTCACGAACGTCAGACGGAAGACAGCAGGCTGCGCGTACCCGTCGAGCGCTGAGCGTCACCCGCATCCGCTCTGCCGAGGCCGTCCGGTCTGTGGCGGAGGCGGAGCGTAGTTCTGCCGCCTTCCTCCGTGCCATCTGCATAACTCTCGAGACGCCGGGGGTCCGGCGTGCATCGTCCGCGGTGGACAGCCGCGGGGGTGCGTGTCGTCCGGATGCGCCGCGAGCTCGTCCAAGATTGGGCGTCGGCCGGCGGCTACTCAGGCGATCCAGGCTCGCCACGCAAGGGGGAAGGAGACACGTTGGACGACGATGACCTAGGTAACGAAGGCTATCCGAGAGACAGCCGGCCGCCTCGACAGATCGAACGCTGAGCATCGCCCGCCCTCGTTCTCCTCGGCCTCGACGGCCTGTGGCTGAGTGGGGGCATTCTCCCGCCCCGCTCTGCCTTCGCGTAGCCCCGACGATTTTCCAGGCCCCCTCGAGGTGGGGCGTCGCGCGGATGGGTGCAGACTGCGCGGCTGGCGGGTGCGGGGCGATCGGCCCCACCAAGCGTTCACGGAGAGCGATGCGCAGAGACCAGTGGATGCCCAAGACACGCGGCCCCTTCGATGCCTCGCCGCGCGAGGGCCTGGGGCGCGGGGGACTCCTGGTTCCGCCCCGGGTCGGCGTCAGCGTGAGGCGGCCGGTTCGAGGGCTGGGCCTGGTTCTTGGCCCGTGGCCGCTTCTCGGCTTGTTGATGCTCGGCCTGGTCACCGGCGCGCACGCGGCGTCGCCGTCCCAAGAGCCAGCGAACCAGGCCCCCCGCCCACCGAGCCGGCTCGAAGCGTTCACGATGGAGCCGCTCGAGGTGCCACCATTGAAGCTCCCCGCGTGGCTCGGCGAGATTCTGGGGGGAACGCCGGAACCACAGGGCGCGCGGCTGCCGGGTTGGTTTCCCCGCTTGCTGGGTGCGCAGGCGACCGCGATCGACCAGTGGGTGCTGCCGTTTCGCAGCCCCTATCGCGACGCCAACAGCTTCAAGGCCAACGGCGACGACGAGATCACGCAGACCTATGGCGTGTACCTGGGCTCCCGACTGACGACGAGCCTTCAGCTGTACTTGGACGTCGAGATGTTCAAGGGCGCCGCGATCAGCAATGCGACCGGCCTCGGAGGTCTCACGAACGGGGATGTGGTACGCCAGGGCGCCGTGAACCTGTCCACCGACCCGTACATCGCGCGCGTGTATTTCCGGTACGTCATCCCGCTCTCGCCCGCGACCGAGCGGGTCGACCGCGCCATGGACCATTTGCCCGGCCAGGATCCGGAACGGCGTGTGGAGATCAAGTTTGGGCGCCTCGCCTCGACCGACGACTTCGATCAGAACCGGTATGCCAACAGTACCCGGACCCAGTTCATGAACTGGTCCCTCTGGAACAACTCGGCCTGGGACTACCCGGCCGATACCCGCGGGTTCGACCAGGGGATCATGGTCGCCTGGATCACCCCGACGTGCGCGTTTCGCGGCGGTAGCTACCAGATGCCCACGTTCGCCAACGGCAACACGCTGGACGAGCACGTCTGGAATGCCCGAGGCGACGTGGTCGAGCTCACCCTTCAGCCTCGGCCGGACTGGGGAACGGTGGTCCGGGTGCTCGGATACGTCAACCAGGACCGGCCAGACCCCGGACATCCGCCAGGACGACCACCCGGGCCGGATCAAGTGGGGCGGCGGCCTCAACATCGAGCAGCCGCTGGCCGATGCCGGGGAAACCGGAGTCTTCCTCCGGCTGGGCTACAACGACGGCAAGACCGAGAGCTTCGCGTTCACCGAAGTCGACCGCCTCGCGAGCGTCGGCGTACAGCTCAGCGGGGGACACTGGAGGCGCCCGACTGACCGGGTGGGGATCGCCTATGCGCTCGACGGGCTCTCCCCCGAGCATCGGCACTACCTGGAGCAGGGCGGCGCCGGCTTCGTGCTCGGCGACGGCCGGCTCACCTACGGGCTCGAGCGGATTCTGGAGGTCTACTACAACTGGCAGCTCCTTCGGTACGTCCATGTCTCGCCCGACTACCAGTACATCGAGAACCCCGGCTACAACCGCGACCGCGGCCCCGCCCACGTGTTCGGTCTGCGGGTCCGCGTGAGCTTCTGAAACGGCGAGGGACGGAGGACCGCCGGCGCGTCCGGGGATGAGGTGTGCGGACGCCGTGGCTGCAGAGACTGCTCACGTTTTGGCCGCTCCACCGGGGTCCTGTCAGACGGGTCTACTGAACGGGGTACGCACCGGCGCCGCCGAAGTTCCCGAAAACGCGTGTGGACGGGCGCCGCGCATACCTGTGCGTACCCGCCGCGGTCGGATTTAGAATCGGTCCAGAGTGGGTTCGAATCCCTCCCCCCCCACCGCGACTCGGCGGACGCGCCCCCCGTCCGTGAGCCCATACTGGGCGACGCCCCGTGCGGCGGATCCGACGGGCCTGCCTCAGCCGGTCGCCATCCTCGTCGTTCACGGCATCGGCCCGCAGCGTCCGTTCCAGGCTCTGGACAGCTTCACGGGCGGGCTCGTGGGCGCGCTGCGGACGGAGGGCCATGCGGACGACGAGATCGACGTCACCCACGTCAAGCCCGACCCGCCTGGCGACCATTGCATCCGCGTCCAGGTGGCCGGGAACAAGGGCCGGCCGGGGCTCAACCTCGACATTCACGAGTACTGGTGGACGGGGCTGACCCAGGGCCAGGCGTCGGTCACGGACGTCGGGCGCTGGGTGTTCGCGACGGCGTTCACGCCGCTCCGACGCGTCGCGTTCAACCTCCCGTTACTCGAAGAGCGCGCGCGGGAGGAGCTCCGCCAACGGGGCGCGGCCGAGAGGGGGGCGCCGTTTACCCGCCGACTCGTAGCCGAATTCGCGCGCGAGTTCTGGCGCCTGGTCTACATCGCCGTGCTGTTCGTCGGCGGTGCGGTCGGCGCGGCGCTGCTGGTCGCGTACTCGGGCCTCTTCGCGCGGGATCTGTTCCGCTACGGCGCACGCTGGTACGCGAGCGGGCGAGGCCCGGGCGCCGCCGACCTCGTGACGGTCGTCCTTTTTCTGGCGCTCCTCGGCGCCTTCCTCGCGCTGCTCGGCTCGATTCCGCGGCAGGCGCTCGACCTGCGCCGCGTGGCCAAACGCCTCGGCGAGCGCAACCCGAGCTTCCTCCGGTTCCTGTGGAGTGGCGTCGGCGACGACCGGCTGCTCGGGGCGGCCCGTGGGGCTCGCTGGGCGTCGACGCCCGTGCTGGGGCGCGTGGTCAGGGCGTGGGTCCAGGCAGGCGCAGAGCAGAAACGATGGACCGTGGAGATTCCGTCGCGACGGTATTTCCTGCTCCTCTCCCTCCTCGGCGCCTCGGCGCTGCTGTGGGTGCTCGTCCAGATCGGGCTCGGAGCGGAGCGCTGGTGGGTGCCGAGCCAATTTGTCGCGAGGGGGTTGGACGCCCTCTGGCAGCGGGGGAGGCTCCGGCAGATCGGCCTGGCCGGGGGGCTCCTGCTGCTCGCCGTCGTCATCAAGCGAGGCTTCGTGGACTACGCCGCCGACATCGCGCTCTACACCACGGCAGACGACAACTCGCGCTTCTTCGCCAGCCGGCAACTGATCCTGGACGAGGCGACCCGGAAGCTCCGGTGGCTGCTCCGGCAGCCCCGCTACGCGAGCGTGGCGCTGGCGGGCCACTCGCTGGGCTCGGCCATCGCCTACGACGCCCTCGACCGGCTCCGCTTCGAGAGCACGCTCCGCACGACCGGCACCCCCGCGGCGCCGGCGGCCGGCGGAGAGGCTCCGCCGCTCACCCGCGAGGAGTTCGCCCGCCTCCAGACCTTTGTCACCTTCGGCTCGCCGCTCGACAAGATCGTATACTTCTTCCGTACGACGCTCCGCCCCTACGAGACCGTCAGGGCCCACATCGTCAACGAGCTCCACGGCTTCCGCCGGCCTCCAGACCTGCTCGCCAGCAACTGGCGGATCGGCGACGACCCGCCGTTCAATCCGCGCGATGCGGGCGTGCGGTGGCTCAACGTGTATTCCCCGATGGATCCGATCAGCGCCCGGCTATACTCCTTCCGCGACGTGAAGAACGTGCGGCGCTGGTATCCCATCTGGGGCAAGGCGCACACCGACTACTGGCACGACGCGGGGTTTTACGAGGCGGTCCTGGCGTCGCTGCGGGAGGCCGCGTGACGGTCTGGGTGTTCGTGGTGTCGACCTTCCTGGCGGTCGGCGGGGCCCAGGTGGGCGTCGTCGGCCAGGCCCGCCAGAGGGCGTTGGCGAAGTTCGTGTTCCCGACGGCCGCGTCCTGCGAGGCGGCGCGGGCGGGCGTGCGCGAGTTCGCCGACACCGCCGGCAAAACGCTCGTGATCGGGCGCTGCCAGGAGGAGGTGCGCGCGCCGCGGGTGGCGGTCGACGGCCCGGAGGGCTAGCCGGCGGGCGTGACTCTCTGGGCGGGATAGGTCAGGCGCACGCCGTCCACGCGCGCCCAGGGCGTCAGCCGATGGCGATGACGCCCCCCGTCGAGGATGTGCTCGACCGGCACCTGGCGGACCGTGAGCGCGTCGGCGATCAGCGAGCGGTGGCAGCGCCACGGAACGGCCTCCGCGCACATCACCGCCACTTGCGCGCGGGCGGCCAGGGTGATTAGGGCCTCGAGGCTCTCGGCAAACTCCGGCGTCTGCATGTGGTCGGCATACCCGCGGAAGCCGGCGTTCCGCCAGGCGGTGTTGACGGAGTCGCGTCGCGGACGGCGGAGGCCACCAAGGCCGGGTACGTGCGCGTACCCGATTCCCGCCGGCCGGAGCGCCTCGGGCAGGGCCTCGCGGTTGTACTGGGGATTGCGCCGCGACCGGGGGACCGTGCGCGTGTCCACCACGTGGGTCACCCCGTGGGCGCGCAGGAGCCCGAGGAACTCGTCGAGGGGCCGCGTGCTATGGCCGATCGAGTAGACGGTCATGGCCTATCATTATCGTCAGAGACGGCGTACGAACCGGAGGACCGACCGATGACGGAGCACCGCCACGCCACCGTCCGGCCCGTCGCCGAAGAGGCGGCGACCGGCAAGGTGGCCAAGATCTTCGCCGACATCAAAGAGACCAAGGGCCTCGACTCGGTGCCGAACTTCTGGCGCGTCCTGGCGACGAACCCAGACCACCTGGAGATCGTCTGGACCCGACTGAAGGCCATCATGCACCCTGAGGCCACCGGCCGGAAGTCGAAGCTCGACCCGCTCACTCGCGAGATGCTGGCGCTCGCCGTGTCGGCCACGAACGGCTGCGCCTACTGCATCAACTCCCACACCGCCGCGGTTCGCAAGCTCGGCCTCGACGCCGAGGGGCTCGGCGAAGTCATGGCGATCGTGGGGCTGTTCAACTCGACCAACGCGATCGCCGACGGCTATCAGGTCGAGCCCGACGTGCTGCCGCCGCTCGAGTGAGCCCCCGGCGCGCGGCAATCTGCGGCGGAGCCGCCCCGCCTGCAGGGCGCTCGTGACGGGCGCGGGCCCAGGAGGGCCACACATGCGGACCGCAGTCCTTGGTGCCGGGATCATGGGAACGGGGATCGCCCAGGTCTGCGCGGAGGCGGGCCTCGACGTCGTGCTCGAGTCGCGCAGCCTGGCGAGCCTCGAGGCGGCGCGCGAGCGGATCAGGAAAAACCAGCGCGAGCTCGTGGCCGCGGGCCTTCTGGGCGAGCGAGACGCGAGCGCCGCCCTCGCGCGGGTGCGGCTCAGCCAGGACTTGGGCGAGGCCGTCTGCGACGCCGACTTCGTCTCTGAGAATATTCCTGAGGATCTCGGGCTCAAGCAGGCGTTTTTTCAGGAGGTATCTCGCCTGGCGAGACCCACCACGATTCTCTCCACGAACACGTCGGGGCTGTCGATCACGGCGATCGCCGCCGCGGTCGACCGGCCCGAGCGGGTCGTCGGCTTCCACTGGCTCAACCCGCCGCACCTCATGCTCCCGGTCGAGGTCACGCGCGGCGAGAAGACCTCTGAGGAGACCATGGGGGCGACGGTCGCTCTCGCCGAGCGCCTCGGGCGCCGGCCGCTCAGGGTCGAGCGCGACGCGCCCGGCTTTCTCTGGAATCGGCTGCAGATGGCCCTGCTCCGGGAAGCGCTCCACATCGTGGAGCAGGGGATCGCAACGCCGGAAGCGGTCGACCAGGCGGTCGAGCTCGGCCTCGGGCTCCGCTGGGCGGCCGTCGGGCCGTTCCGCATCGCGGACCTCGCCGGGCTCCCGACCTTTCGGGCGATCGCCGCCTACGTGTATCCGGAGCTCTCGAGCACGGCCATCCCCCAGACCCTCCTGGAGGACTCGATCCGCCGCGGCCACACGGGCGCCCGCGCCGGCCGCGGGTTTTACGCCTACCCGCCCGGCGCCCACGAGTCCCTGATCGGCCAGCGTGACGCCCGCCTGATCGCCCTCCGGCGGCTGCTGGCCCGTGACGCCCCGCCCGAGCGGACCCTATAGAGCCGCCTCAGTCGATCAACAGGACGGCCGTGCCCTCGACCCGGTCGGCGGCCAGGTCCTGGAGCGCGCGGTTGGCGTCCGTCAGGACGTAGCGCTGGACGCGGGGCCGGATCGGGATCGCCGCCGCCTCGGCCAAGAGCGCCTCACCGTCTGCCCGCGTGTTGGCGGTCACGCTCCGGAGGGTCTTCTCCCAGAAGAGGTGCGGCTCGTAGGCCATCGCGGGGACTTCGCTCATGTGGATCCCGGCCAGCGCGAGAGTCCCGCCCCTGTCGAGGCCCCGCAGGGCCACCGGGACCAGCTCGCCCGCCGGGGCAAAGACGATCGCGGCGTCCACCTTGGTGGGGAGCGCCGCGCCCGGGCCGCCCGCCCAGACCGCGCCCAGCTCGAGCGCGAGCCGCCGGTGGGCCGGGTCGCGCGTCGAGACGTAGACCGTGCAGCCCCAGTGCCGGGCGATCTGCACGGTGACGTGGGCCGAAGAGCCGAAGCCCCAGAGGGCCAGCCGCCCGCCGCGCGGGATCTCGCTGCGGAGCAGCGCGCGATAGCCGATGATCCCCGCGCACAGGAGCGGCGCGGCTTCGGCGTCGTCGATCCCCCGGGGGATGGCGTAGGCGAAGGCGTCGGGGACCAGCGCGTACTGGGCGAAGCCGCCGTCATGGGTCCAGCCCGTGTAGGCCGAGGCCTCGCAGAGGTTCTCGCGGCCGGCGACGCAGAGGCGGCACGTCCCGCAGGTCTGGCGGAGCCAGGCGATGCCCACCCGGTCGCCGCGCCTGAACCGGTGCGCGCCCGCCCCGAGCGCCTCGACCTCGCCGACGGCCTGGTGGCCAGGGATCAGGGGTAGGCGGCGGGGGGCGAGGTCGCCCTCGATCACGTGCAGGTCGGTCCGGCAGGTCGCGCAGGCGCGGACGCGCACCCGCAGCTCGCCCGGCCCCGGCTCGGGCGTCGGGAGCGCGGTCGCGCCGAGCGGCGCCGTGGCGATCGGCGCCTGAGCGCGGAGGAGCATCGCCCGCATCAGCCGCCGCGGTCGGCGCGGCGGCGATGCGCGGCGTAGGCCTCGAAGACGCGGCGGTTCATCTCGCGGCAGGCCTCCGCCGCCCGAACGCGGCGCGCCGGCGTGTCGGCCAGGAGGAGCAGCGCCTGCTGCCCGATCGCCGCGTGGCGGTACTCGTCGGGCAGGATCGCCGTCCGATAGAGGCGGGCCGTCTGGGGGTCGACCGGCTCGGCGAGCCGGATGAGCATCTCAAAGCCCTCGCACGACTGCGTCTCCCCCGCGAACTGGAACATCGCGAGCTTCTCGAGGGTCGGCCGCGCGCGCGCCGCCAGGAGCCAGTCGAAGAGCGTCTCCCATTCGGGGAGTGGCTCCCACGCGTCGGGGTCCTCGCCCAGCTCGCGGAGCCGGCGGCGCAGGAGCTGATAGTGGCGCTGCTCGTCGTCGAGCTGGCCGGGGAGCATTCCGCGGAGCTCGCGCTCCTGGACCGACGGAATCCAGGCCGCGATCAGCTCCGCCGCGCGGAGCTCGTTGTAGACGCCCTGCCGCATCCGGTATCGGAGCTGGCGCTCCAGGGTCTCGCGGGGGGCGGTGGGATCGAGGCGGACGTCGCGCCCGACCCAGAACGCGCGGTTTTCCGCGGCGAGCTGCCTGACGAACTCTCCGGTCTCGGTGTCCACGCGCCCGGATCCCTCGCGCCGGCCGACGGCGACAGTCACCGACGCTAGCAGGCGCGGCCGCCGGCCGTCAAGGACGCCGCCGTGTATACTCCATGGGGATGTTTCGGTCTCCCGGCGCGATCGCGTTCCACGTCGGGCCGCTGACGATTCGCTGGTACGGCGTCCTCATGGCCACCGCGATCCTCGTCGGCTTCTGGCTCGCCGACCGTGCCGCCAAGCGCGAGGGCGTCTCCGCCGACAAGCTCCTCAACGCCGGGCAGTGGGCGATCATTGCTGGGCTCGTGGGCGCCCGGATCTACGAGGTCATCTTCAACTGGGACTACTACGGCCAGCACCCCTGGAAGATCCCGGCGGTCTGGGAGGGTGGGCTCGCGATCCACGGCGGCCTCATCGCCGGCATCCTCACCGGCCTCTGGGTCGCCCGCCGGGAGGGACTGCCGATCCGGCGGTCGCTCGACATCGTCGCGCCGAGCATCGCGATCGGCCAGGCCATCGGCCGCTGGGGCAACTTCTTCAACGAAGAGGCCTTCGGGACCCCTACCGACCTGCCCTGGAGGCTCTACATTTCCCCGCAGAACCGCCCCCTCCAGTACGCGGGGAACGAGTACTTCCACCCGACCTTCCTCTACGAGTCGCTCTGGGACGCGCTCGTGTTCCTGGCGCTGCTCGGCGCCCGCCGGCGGCTCGCCGATCGGCCGAGCGCGGTCTTCTACCTCTACATCGGCCTCTACTCCGTCGGCCGCTTTCTGATCGAATCGATCCGCGTGGACAGCTTCTGGGTGGGCTCCTTCCGTGTCCCCCAGCTCGCGAGTCTCGTCGGCATCGCGCTGGCGCTCGGCGGCCTCTTCTTCGCCTGGACCGGGAGGAAGATCGCCGCCTGACCCCGCCGCGCCCCCGCTCCCGGGCGGGCCCTGGCAGTGGTACACTCATCCGAGTATGTCCATCATCTTGAAAAGAAAAGCCGAGGCCCTCCTTGCCCAAGAGCA
>QHRX01000039.1 GCA_003221455.1 Candidatus Rokuibacteriota bacterium | reverse complement strand
CAACCCCGTGCTGATCGGCGAGCCCGGCGTCGGCAAGACCGCGATCGTGGAGGGGCTCGCACAGCGCATCGTCAGCGGCGACGTGCCCGAGGGCCTCAAGGGAAAGCGCCTGGTCGCCCTCGACATCGGCGCGATCATCGCCGGCTCAAAGTACCGCGGCGAGTTCGAGGACCGGCTGAAGGCCGTGCTGAAGGAGATCACCGAATCCGAGGGGCAGATCATCTGCTTCATCGACGAGCTGCACACGATCGTCGGCGCCGGCGCCGCCGAGGGGGCGGTCGACGCCGCCAACCTCTTGAAGCCCCCGCTCGCCCGCGGCGAGCTCCGATGCATCGGGGCGACGACGCTCGACGAATACCGGAAGCACGTCGAGAAGGACGCGGCGCTCGAGCGGCGCTTCCAGCCGGTCATGGTGCGCGAGCCCTCGGTCGAGGACACCATCGCGATCTTGCGCGGGCTCAAGGAGAAGTACGAGGTCCACCACAAGGTGAAGATCAAGGACGCCGCGCTCGTGGCGGCCGCCGTGCTCTCGCATCGGTACATCAGCGACCGCTTCCTGCCAGACAAGGCGATCGACCTCGTCGACGAGGCGGCCTCCCGGCTCCGGATTGCGATCGACTCCATGCCGCCGGAGATCGACGAGATCGACCGGCGGATCATGCAGCTCCAGATCGAGCGGGTATCCGTCGCCCGCGAGACGGACGAGGTGTCGCGAGAGCGGCTGGCCAAGCTCGACGAGGAGCTCGCCAACCTCGCGGACAAGGCTCAGGGCCTCAAGGCCCGCTGGCAGGCCGAGAAGTCGGCGATCATGCGCGTCGGTAAGGCCAAGGAGGAGATCGAGTCGACCCGGCAGGCCATGGCCGAGGCCGAGCGTCGGGGCGACCTCAACCGTGCGGCTGAACTACGCTTCGGCACCCTGCTCGCCCTCGAGAAGCAGCTCGAGACGGAGAATACCCGACTGGCCGAGCTGCAGAAGACCGGCCGCATGCTGCGCGAGGAGGTCGACGAGGAGGACATCGCGCTGACCGTGGCCAAGTGGACGGGCATCCCGGTCACGCGCCTCCTGGAGGGCGAGGTCGAGAAGCTTGTCCGGATGGAGGCGCGGCTGGCGCAGCGGGTGGTCGGCCAAGAGGAAGCGATCCGCTCGGTGTCGAACGCGGTGCGGCGCGCCCGATCGGGGCTGTCGGATCCCAACCGCCCCATCGGCTCGTTCCTGTTCCTCGGCCCGACCGGCGTCGGCAAGACCGAGCTCGCGCGCGCGCTCGCGGAGTTCCTCTTCGACGACGAGCGGGCGATGATCCGCATCGACATGTCGGAGTACATGGAGAAGCACACGGTGGCGCGACTCATCGGTGCGCCCCCGGGCTACGTCGGGTACGAGGAGGGCGGTCAGCTCACGGAGGCCGTCCGGCGCCGCCCGTACTCGGTCGTGCTCTTCGACGAGATCGAGAAGGCGCACGGCGATGTGTTCAACGTGCTGCTGCAGCTCCTGGACGACGGGCGCCTCACCGACGGGCAGGGGCGCACCGTCGACTTCCGGAACACCGTCGTCATCATGACGTCGAACCTCGGCAGCCACATCTTCCGCGAGTACGAGAAGCCCGAGAAGGTCCGCCCGCTGATCATGCAGGAGCTGCGCAACGCGCTGCGCCCGGAGTTCCTGAACCGGATCGACGAGGTCGTGATCTTCTCGCCGCTCGGCCGGGCGGAGATCGCGCGGATCATCGACATCCAGGTCGGGCACCTCCGTCGGCGGCTCGCCGACAAGCGCATCGACCTCGAGCTCACGGAGGCGGCCAAGACCCTCCTCGCGCGCGAGGGCTACGATCCGACCTTCGGCGCCCGCCCGCTCAAGCGGGCGATCCAGCGGCTGATCCAGGACCCGCTCGCGCTGCGGCTCCTGCAGGGCGAGGTCGCCGAGGGCGACACCGTGACCGTGGACGCCGTCAGGGACGAGATCGTCTTCCGCCGCACGGCTCGGGCCGAGGTCGTCTGAGTCGCCGTCGGTGAGGTCGCCCTCAGCCCCCGAGGCGGGGCGACCTACGCCAATCTAGCCGCCCTTCGTCGCGGCGGCGGCGCGGCGCTTCATCTCGTCTGGCGGCACATCCTCGACGTGGGTCGAGACATGCCAGTGGTGCCCGAAGGGGTCCTCGATGGTGCCCGATCGGTCGCCGTAGAACTTGTCTCCGACCGGCTGGAGGAGCTTGGCCCCCGAGGCCACGGCCGTCTTCACCGTGCCATCCACGTCCTCGACATAGAGCAGGACGCTCACCGGCGAGCCTCCGAAGGCCCGAGGCCCGCGCGTTCCCATCGCCGGATGCTCGTCGGCGAGCATGATGACCGAGTCGCCGATGCTGATCTCGGCGTGCCCCAGCTTCCCGCCGGGCCCCGGCATCCGCATCCGCTCGGTGGCGCCGAAGACCCGCTTGTAGAAGTCCAGGGCCTTCGCCGCCCCGTCCACGATCAGGTACGGGGTCGCGCTGTGATACCCCGCGGGAATGGGCTTCACCTTGCTCTTTTTCAGGCTCTTGCTCCTGCTCAGGCTCTTGCTCATTTCGTGTCCTCCTGCCCCCGCTCGGGGGCTCGATTGTTCGAGGGCTCCTCGTTGGCTCGCACGCCCTCCTGGTCCTGACGCGGGTCGTGAGCTGAGAGGTCGCGGTCAGACTGAAGCGACGGCCGGTCCTGTACGCGCTGGCCGAATCGGCCCGCGGGCCGTCAGGAGCTCTCGACCGGCTCCCAGTGTCCAGAGCGGGCCGAGCGATAGCCGGCGTCGATGATCGCGTTCACCACGTAGCCATCCTCGAAGGTCTCCGCGAACGGCGCGCCGGCGCGCAGCGCGTCGACGAAGTGCTTGAGATGGCCGACATAGCCGTACGTGAACGGCTCTTCGGCCACCGGCTGGATCCAGCCGGTGGTCGCCGGCGCCTTCTCGAGGACGTAGCCGGCGTCCCGGAGGGCGAAGGCGCGGATCCCGGTCGCGCCGGTGATGTCGGTATAGATCGTCCCCTCGCGGCCGGTGATCTCGTTACGGAGGTCGAGCCCGTGGCGGGTGATCCAGTTCACCTCGACCTGGGCCATCTTCCCCCCATCGAAGCGGATCAGCATGACCGCCGTGTCCTCGAGCGGGGTCTGGTGGACGAGCGTCCCCGTCCACGCGAAGACCTCGACCGCCCGCGGCTTGTCGAGCATGAAGCGCGAGAATTCTACGTTGTGGCTCCCGAGAAGGAGGAGCGGCCCGCCTCCCGCGAGCTCGGGGTCCCAGTTGTACGGCGAATGCGAGCCGAAGTGTGCCTCCCGGGACTTCACCATCACGACCTCGCCGATCGCGCCGCGATCGACCAGCTCCTTGGCCCGGACGAGCGCAGGCGTGAAGACCTCGGTCTCCGGATACCCGTGGCGCACGCCCCGCGCGCGAACCGCCGCGAGCATCGTGCGCGCCTCGGCGGCGGTCCGCCCGAGGGGCTTCGTGCAGAGCAGGCTCCGCCCGGCCTCGGCGAGCCGAAGGCAGACGTCCTGGTGGCGGAAGGTCGGCAGCCCCACGACGTAGAGGTCGACGCCGTCGAGCTGGATCAGGTCGTCCAGACGGTCGGTCGCCTGTGGGATGTTCCACTTTTTGGCAAAGGCCTGCGCGCGCTCCTGGGTCCTCGAGTAGACCGCGACGACCCGCTGGTGCGGGACGTACGCGAGAGCCTGCATGTAGAAGTCGGCGACGAAGCCGGCACCAAGGAGCGCCAGGCTGACCTCGTCGGTCGCGCGTGACCTCGTCATCGTTCTTCCCCGGTGTCGCTTCCCGGGAGTGTATACCACGCAGCCGGCTTTCTCAGCACGCTCACAAAATCAATTCGAGAACGGCCTCGATGTCACCGATTGCGCGCCCGCGCGCCTCCTGCGGACGATGGCTGTACATGTTGGCGAGCGGCCGCTGAACATGCGCCCATCCGCCCGATCCGCCCAGCCAGCCGGCTCCGCCGGGCAGCGCGCCGAGCTCCGTGAACCGGCCTCGCGTCGCCGATCGCCAGGGCCGGAGCCAGGGCCGGAGCAAGGCCTTCAGCGTCCAGTTCACAATTTGCCGCGACGTGCGCTACTATTCGAGAGAGGTCGTCATGGCGGCTCCGAAGCGCTCGGCACAGCCAGGTCAGGCAAGAAAGGCGACCGCGTCCTCGGCGCGAGGGGTCCGCAGACCGCGTGCGAGCCTGCAGACGCCGACGAAGTTCGAGCCGGCCCGCTGGCCCCGGAGGGTGGCCGTCAGCGGAGTGGTCGTGGCCGCGCTGTTTGGAGCCTTTGGGTGGTACTCCTATCTCTCTCGGCCGTCGGTCGTCAAGTCGTCTCCTGCCCTCCGTCCTGCGGCGACCCGCGAGACGGACAGGGTTAGCGGACCGATGGCGTCCGCACCGGGAGTGTCTGCGGCTCGAGCGGGTGAGGAGGTTGCCACCCCGCCTCGGGGTCTTTCCGCTCGTGAGCTCGAGGAGTGGTTGCGGTCTCATCCGGAGGGCACTGACGCGTTCGACCGCTACCGGAATTACGAGGTAGATTGGGCCGGTATCGTCGAAAGCACGACGCGGGCGGATCACCTACTCCGCATCGAGTTCCGAGACAGCGAGGGAGTTCGGATCCTTGCCTGGTGTCTGTCAGATGCGGACGTATCGCCGGGCTCGCGCGTGACGGTTCGCGCTCGAGTTACGCAGAGGGGCGCCAACGGGTTCGTCATTGATCGTTGCCGCGAGGTCGAATCTTGAAAGGCCTCTCCGCGATCCAGTGACCGTTCGCCAGAACTGCACGGTTGTTCGTATTTTCAGTCCTCCGCTCCGATTCTGCTTGCTCAGCGAGCTCGCCCACCTTTGAAAGATGGCTGCACTCCCTGGGCCCGCGCGTGCTCTCGGTGGCGTCGAGCGGCGTGCTCGGGGATCGACCCCGTGAGCCTCCCGAAAAGCCGACGAGATCAGAAGATAGGGTCGGGGGCCGGGGATGGAAGCGTGCCGGCCGAGCCCGATAGAGCGTGACGGCGTGAGCAGGCCGTCGCGCGGGCTCCTCGGTCGCGGTGACGGCGACGCCCGCCGGGCGTCGGCGATCAGAGGGCCGCGGGCCGACTCCCCTCTTGTCCGCTTTATCGGCCGAGTACGGCCGGCCGGAGATCCTCGCGGCTCGGCGACGGCCGCAAGCTCCGAGACCGAAAGCCCGTCGTCACTAGGCAGTTCGCTCACGCAGGGGACGGCTTGCGCTCGAGAGAGGAGCGTCTTCCCGCGTCTCGGAGCGCTTGGAACTTCCTCGTGAGCGACGGCAGGGCACGATTCACTTCGTTGGCGAAGCCTCGGCCGCGTTCATGAGGCCAAGACGGCGACCGGCGACGCGGTCGCGAATCCCGCGAGGTGGGGCGCGGGCACTTCGTGCCAATGCCACCCCGATCGTGCCAATCCGACTCGCCTGTTTGGCACTTGGGCCGAGGCTAAGCTCTTGATTTTAGGCCCCGGAGCGGCTGGCACGTGTCCTGCTGGTTAGTTGTCGTTTGGTCAGCCGACCGAACGCTCTGCGGTGCCAACGTCGGACACGCAGGGAGCGCGCCCCACGCAGCGCCGGCCAGGAGAGGAGAAGCGCAAATGGTGGTCAGTAAACTGTTGAGCCCCTTCCGCGACACCCAGGGCGTGGCACTCGTCACGGCGCTGATCGCGCTCATGCTGCTCTCGTCGCTCCTGGTCGCCTTCGCCGTGCTGTCCACGAGCGAGCCGACCATCGCGAGTAATCAGAGCCGGGCGACCCAGGCGCGGACGCTCGCTGAGTCTGGCGTCGAGCAGGCGATCTGGGCGCTGGGGAGCCCCACCGTGAACACGGCGGCGGCCCCGTACGACGGGAGCGCCTTCGTCGCCATGGGGTCGGCCGGCGGTTTCTTCCTCACCATCACGAACGGCGCGGGCCCAAACGAGGAGATCGTCGACGCCGTGGGCTGGTATCCGACGTACTCGGCGGCTGCCAACGAGAAGAACGCGCGGCGTCACGTCCACGCCACGCTCACGCACGTCAAGTGGCTCAACCCGCCGGCGGCGCTGACGGTCGAGGGCGATGTGCAAACGAAGGGGAGCGCCGTCACCATCTCCGCCGCCAACGACACCAGCTGCGGAAACAAGGTCGGCGCCATGACGAGCGGCTCCATCACCAGCACCGGGAGCCCGACGATCACGGGCGGCGGGACCGCGCTGGCCACACAGACGAACGTGCCGACGTCGACGATGGACCAGTACATGTTCACCAGCTCCGACCTCGACATGCTGAAGTCGATCGCGAAGGCGAACGGCAGCTATTTCCAGGGCGCCCACACCTTCAACAGCAGCAACCCGTGGCCGTCGAGCGGGGTCGTCTTCATTGATACGGTCGACGGCGCCAACCTCACGTGCACGGCGCCGGGGCCGGGCCAGACGTGCACACCGTCGGCGAGCGACATGGCCTCGGTCTCGATCTCGGGGGCCGGTGGCATGCCGCCGCTGAACGGCTGGCTGATCGTGAACGGGTCGATCAACTGGTCGGGGAACGCGACCGTCAACGGGATGGTGTACGCGGTGAACGACATCACCATGAGCGGCAAACCGAACATAAGCGGCGCCCTCGTCTCGAAGAACCTGATCGACACGTCCACCTCGAGCATCGATGCCACCTTCTCGGGCACCCCGACGATTGACTTCAACTGCGCCAACGCGAAGACCGGCGGCGGCTCGATCCCGACCGGCTGGTTCGTCAAACAGGGAAGCTATCGGGAGCTGTCGAACTAATGAGGACCATGGCGAAGTGGCGGGTGACGTTCGGGCTCCTGCTCGTGGTCCCGGGTGTGGCAGTGGCGGGCTGTCAGCGGTCTCCTGCGCCCGCGCCGCCGCCGCGGGTCTCCGCGCCGGCAGCACCCGCGCCGGCGCCCCGGGCTGCCGTCCCGACGGCCGCCGAGCGCTCGACCGCGTACTCGCGCGAGCACCCGTGGGGCGAGAACACGGGCACGGCACGCCTGCGCGGGACTGTGACCTGGGCGGAGGGCACCGACGCCCCGGCCCCGGTCCCGAACGAGAGCGTGCGCTACACGCTGCGAACGGACGCAAATGGGGAGTACGTCTTTGACCGCATCCTGGGCGGAGAGTACGAGCTGACCGACGGGCTGGCGCTTGGCTCCCACTGGCGCCTTCGGGTGCGGATCAACGACGGCGACGACGTGACGCTCAACCTGACCCCCGGCAATAGCCGGCAGGTCCGCGACGATTTCCCCGAGCGGAACCGGCAGGGCTGACGGCCCGACGGGAGATTCTGGCGATGACATGTGGGCTTCTGCGAGCGCAAGACCGACGCGGCTTCACCCTCAGCGAGCTCTTGGTCGTCGTCGGAGTGATCGGCATTCTGGCCGCGGCCGGCGTGCCCTACTTCATCGTCTACTGGCAGAACTCGACGCTGCAGGCGGGCGCCCAAGAGCTCCAAACGATCGTGAACCGGGGGCGCCAGCTCGCCATCTCGGACAACTGCAACGTCACCGTCACCCAGTCGTCGAACACGGCCCAGATCAGCCTCGGCGCGAACTGCCCGATGCCGTCCTACTGTGCGAGCCTTCCGTGCAATTGGCTGGGACCGGGCTCGGACCCGAGCGGCAACCTCCGTCTCGCCAACTCGGTGCAGGTGACGGCCGGGACGGTCGCCTTCAACTACCTCGGCGCCGGCGCGACGACGGGCTCGTTCACCGTGACCCACCCGCCGACGGGGAACACGCAGACGGTGACCGTCTCTTCGTCGGGGCGGGTGACGATCCCGTGATGGCCGCGACCCTCGACCGCCTCCGACTTACCGACGACCGCGGGATGACGGTCGCCGAGATCCTGGTCGCGCTGGTGATCATCTCGATCGGCCTCCTGGGCCTCGCGTCGATCGTCCCGATCTCGAGCTACGGAATCCAGGAAGGCAACCAGATCTCGACGGCGGCCTTCCTCGCCGAGCAGCGCCTGGAACAGGTCAAGACCGCGGTGTGGACGGCCAACCCGGCCGTCGACTGCCTCGGCGTCTCGTCGAACGCGTCCTTGGGGGGGAACTTTCCGCCGACGACCTACACGGGCACGTGCCATCCCACGCCGGGGGGGGCGCCGTCGACGAGCTTCCCTGACGAGTCGCCGTCCGGCAACCAGGGCGCGAGCCCGCCGACGGCCCTCGCCAACCCGTACGTCCAGTACACGCGTCAGGTCCGGGTTCAGACCTGTACCGTGGCGCTGTGCGGGGTCGCCGACACCACCATCCGGCTCGTCACGATCCAGGTGACCTTCACGCCGCTCCAGGGGATCGGCGGCGTCGCCGTCAATGCGCCCCAGTCGATCCAGCTGAACATGATAATGGCCCAGCGATGACCAACGAACGCGGCTTCACCCTTGCGGAACTGCTCGTGGTCGTCGCGCTGCTCGGCCTCATCATGGCGGGGGTCGCCACCCTCCAGCAGCAGGGCCAGCAGGCCTACCTCATGGGCGCCGCCCGGGTCGACGCCCAGCAGAACGCCCGGGTGGCCCTCACGCTGATGTCCCGGGAGCTGCGCGCGGCCTGCACGCTCTCCAGCCTCTCCTCGTCGTCGGTCACGATCACCGCCGCCGACCCCTCGGGGACCGGCGACTGCACCGGGGCCACGGTCGCGATCCGGTACGCCCTCTCGGGCTCGTCCCTGTATAGGGACCAGGCGACGACGGTGGGGGGGCTGCCGGCAGTGGGCTCGGGCGCCGTGCTGATCGGCGGCGTGAATACCCTCACGCTGACGGGGTACGATCTCGTCGGCGCGACCACGACGGGCGTCGGCGCCGCCTGCGCGACGAATGTCGTTTGCAGCATTGACATCCAACTCCAGACGACGCAGGAGCAAGCCGTGGCTTCGTACTCACCGGCCAACGTCCAGACGACGGTCGCGGATCGGGTGCGGTTCAGAAACATCTGAACCCGCCGTTCACCCCGCCACGTCGGCCGGGACGTCGCGCCCGACGGTGCCGATCGCCCAGCCACCGCACAACGCTCGCTCGTCTTCTGCCGCCGACCGCGCGCGGCCACCCTCGGGCGAATGCCCGCGCAAGCTCCCCTGGTCCGCTCCAGGACGTCGTCGGACGGACCCGAGCTGGCTCCCCTCGGAGCAGGTGTGGGTGTCAGCCGGGCTGACGCTCGGCGCCGACGTCGGCGCGGCCGAGTGGACAACGAAAGGGCGACTCGGGGGAGCCGCCCCCTTGCTTCCGATGACGCGCGGCGCCGAGAAGCTCTTTTAGCTGTCCGTGTTTTGTCCGCTTCTACGTCCACTCGGGCGGGTCCAGGCAGCTACCGCTTGCGCCTGCACCGGCTACGACAGGCTACAGATCGCCCTAGTCGCCTCTGAGAGCGTGTACGGGACCGACCGCGGGCGAATGACTCCGCCGGCTGGCGGGCGATTGCTCCTGTCCCAGGCACGACCGGGAGGAGACTATGGCGACATTGATCACCGGCGGCACGGGCCTCATCGGCGCGTGCCTGGCCGAGAAGCTCCTGGCCCACGGCGAGCGCGTGGTGCTGTTCGATCTCGCGATCGCCGAGCGACGGATCACGCCGCTCAGGGCCCACGGTGATCGACTGCAGGTGGTGCAGGGCGACGTGCAGTCGATCGTCGCGCTGCTCGACGTCGTCCGCGCCCACGGGGTGACCTCGATCGTCCATCTCGCGTACCAGCTCGGGCACGGATGCAACCGGTCCCCCGAGCGGGCCACCCGGGTGAACATCCTCGGGACCGTGAACGTGCTCGAGGCGGCGCGCCTCTCCGGTCTCGAGCGGGTGCTGCTCGCCAGCTCGATCGCCGTGTACGGTTCCGACGAGGAGTACGCGCCCGGGGAGCGCCCGCTCCGGGAGGACGTTCCCCTCCGGGTCGCCTCCGGGCTGCCGATCTACGGCGGCGGGAAGCTCTACCTCGAGCACCTGGCCCGGAACTACGCCGAGCAGTACGGGCTCACCGTGGCCGGGCTCCGGCCGAGCATCGTCTACGGCTGGGGACGCGAGAGCGGTAGCAGCGCGTTCACCGGCGAGATGATCGACCGCGCGGCGGTCGGGCAGCCGGCGCGGGTGGAGTTCGGCGACGCGCGGGTGAGCCTCGTGTACGTCGAGGACGTCGCGGAACAGTTCCAGGCGCTCCTCGACGCGGACCCGCGGGTCCTCGCTCGCCGGCGCTTCTTTAACACGGGCGGCGACACCTGTACCGTGCGGGAGCTGGTCGCGGTCGTGGAGCGTCTTGTCCCGGGAGCCCAGATCGAGATCGCGTCGGCCGGGGAGGCCCACATCGCGGGGCTGGCGGCTAGCGTCTCAGGCCGATCGCTGGAAACCGAGATCGGCTATAAGCGCCGGTTCACTCCCCTCGAGATCGGGGTGCGCGCGGAGATCGACACCGCCCGCGCGCGGGCCGCGCTTCCGCCGCTCGCGAGGTGACGCCCGCCGACACGCCGGCAGTGACCGGCAGCTACTTCGACAGGGGCTGGTCGCCAACCGTTCCCCACGTGACTTGCTGCAACGAGTTGTCGCTGGAGCGAAGGATGTACCAGATGCCGGTGCTCGGGCGGAAGGTGGCGACGTCGGTCTTGCCGTCGCCATCGAAGTCGCCGGTGACGGGCAC
>QHRX01000038.1 GCA_003221455.1 Candidatus Rokuibacteriota bacterium | reverse complement strand
CATGGAGGAGCTTCCCTGATGGCCCCATCCGACATCAAGCGGGTTGAGGCGATCGCGCGGGCCTGCCGGGTCCAGATCATCCGGATGCTGGCCCACGCCGGCTCCGGGCACCCGGGCGGCTCGCTCTCGGTCATCGACATCCTGACGACCCTCTTCATAAACCGCCTGCGGATCGATCCCGGACGCCCCGACTGGCCCGACCGCGACCGGGTCGTGCTCTCCAAAGGCCACTGCGTGCCGGCCCTCTATTGTGTGATGGCCAAGGCCGGCTTCTTGCCGGAGCGCGAGCTGCTCACGCTCCGCAAGCTCGGCTCGCGGCTCCAGGGGCATCCCGATCGCGCGGCGCTGCCCGGGATCGAGGCGGCCACCGGCTCTCTCGGCCAGGGGCTCTCGATCTCGCTCGGGATGGCACTCGGGGTGCGGCTCGCCGGCTCCCCCGCCCGCGTCTACTGCATCCTGGGCGACGGCGAGACACAGGAGGGGCAGGTCTGGGAAGCGGCGATGGCCGGCCCCAAGCTCGGGCAGCCGACGCACCCCCTCGACAACCTCTGCGTCATCCTCGACTACAACGGGATCCAGCTCGACGGCTTCGTCAAGAAGATCATGGATCTCGAGCCGATCGTCGAGAAGTGGCGGAGCTTCGGCTGGCCCGTCCTCGAAATCGACGGCCACGAGGTCCGGCAGATCGACAAGGCACTCGACCAGGCGGCGGCAACCCGTGGCACCCCCACCTTCATCGTCGCCCACACGGTCAAGGGCAAGGGCGTCCCCTTCATGGAGAACGACCCAGAGTGGCACGGCAAGGCGCCCAAACCCGGGGAGGCGATCCGCGCGATCCGCGAGATCCTCGCCGTCAGCGAAGCCGCGTGGGACGAGTACCTGAAGACCGACCACGCCACCGCCGAGATCGTCGCCGAGCTCCAGCGCCTGGGGAAGGCGTGATGCCGGCCAAGGCCAGTCGCGCGGCGTTCGGTGAGGCGCTCCTGGAGCTGGCGGCGACGGATCCCCGCATCGTCACCGTCGACGCCGACCTCTCGAAGTCCACGATGACGGCGGCCTTTGCCAAGGCGTACCCGGACCGCGCGTTCAACGTCGGCATCGCCGAGTCGAACCTGCTCGGGATCGGTGCCGGGCTCGCCCTCACCGGCCGGGTCCCGTTCGTCTGCTCGTTTGCGTGCTTCCTCGCCGGCCGCTTCGAGACGATTCGCCTCTCGATCGCCTACACCCGCGCCGGCGTGAAGCTGGTCGGCACCCACGCGGGCATCGCCATCGGCGAGGACGGCTATAGTCAGATGGGCCTCGAGGACATCGCGTGCATCCGCGCGCTGCCGAACATCCCGGTCGTTCAGCCGGCGGACGAGGTCGAGACGAAGCAGGCGGTGGCGTACGCCGTCGAGCACGACGGGCCATTTTACCTCCGCCTGACGCGCCAGGCCCTGGAGCCGGTGTCCCCGCCGGGCTACCGGTTCCAGCTCGGGAAGGCGGTCGTGCTGCGGCCGGGCGCCGACGTCGCGATCCTCGCCACCGGTGGCACCGTCGCCAACTCGCTCGAGGCGGCCCGGCGGCTCGCCACCGACGGGATCGGGGTCGAGGTGGTCAACGTCGCGTCCATCAAACCCCTCGACGAGGAGCTGATCCTGCGCTCGGCGGGAAAGACGGGGCACGTGGTCACCGTCGAGGACCATTCGTTGGCAGGCGGCCTCGGCGGCGCCGTCGCCGAGCTGCTCGGCGAGGCGCTTCCCACACCGCTCAAGCGTCTCGGCGTCCAGGGCTTCGGCGAGTCCGGCCCCGCCCAGGCCCTGTACGCGAAGCACGGTCTCGACCCGGCCGGCATCGCCTCGAGCATCGTCAAATTCCTCGCCCGGTGATCTCCTCCCTCGACGGCCGGGTCGCGCTCGTCACCGGTGCCGCGGGCGAGCACGGCTTCGGCCGGGCGATCGCCCGGCGGCTGGCGCGCGCCGGCGCCGACGTGGTCGTCACCGACCTCGCCCCGCGCGGCGTGCGTGTCGTCCCCACGAAGCCGGACGGCGGCTGGCGCGGGCTCGCGGACACGGCGGGTGAGGTGGGGACGGAAGGGCGCCGGGCGCTGGCTCTGACGCTCGACGTTCGTGCGGCCGCCCAGATCGACGGCGTGATCGCGACGACCCTCGCCACCCTCGGGCGGCTCGACATCCTCGTCAACAACGCGGCGGCGCCGCCTGGCGCCGACCGGGCGCCCGTCACCGAGCTCTCTGAGGACGCGTGGGACATCGTGCTCGACACGAACCTGAAGGGCACGTACCTTTGCGCCCGGGCCGCGGCGGCCGCCATGCTCCGGCAGCAGCGAGGCGGCCGGATCATCAACATGTCGTCGAACTGTGGCAAGCTCGGCTACCCGCGTATGGCGGCCTACTGTGCCTCGAAGTTCGGCGTGATCGGCTTCACCCAGGCGCTGGCGATGGAGCTGGCGCCGGCCGGCATCACCGTGAACGCGATCTGCCCGGGCCCGGCGGACACCGATCGCCTCGACTATCTGGGCCGGCGGCCCGACGGGAGCTTCGACCCCGAGTTACGCGCCGCCGAGCTGGCCACGCGCGCCAGGGCGATCCCGCTCGGCCGCTTGGCGACTGTCGAGGACGTCGCCGAGCTGACCGCGTTTCTGGCCTCGGACAGCGCCGGCTACGTCACCGGCCAGGCGATTAACATCGCGGGGGGCTCGGTCACCCACTGACGCGGCCGTCGGAGCCCCGGATAAGGGTTTTACCTGATTGCCGGCCGCGCCGCCGTGCCCTAGCCTGATGCGAGTGCGCGGGTGGGTGTCGTAGCGCACCGCAGTTCGATTCGCATTGCCTCTCGGCCGACCGGCCCCAAAACGAGGACGATCATGAACAGGATGAGTACTGCTCTCGCTGTCTCCCTGACGATGCTGCCCCTCGCCGTGTCGGGGTCGATCCCCGCGACCGCGGCGGCCCCGCCCGGCACCCACCCGCCGCGCGCGTCGTCCGTGGCGGCGACCGGGCGCGAGCGAGAGATCGCGCGGATCCTATCGGTCCTGGACAGGCGCACCGCCGACCCGGGGGTCCGGCGGAGGGCGGCGGACAAGCTCGTGACGCTCAGCGATAATCAAATCCGGCTGATCGCCTCCCTGTCTGAGCGAGTCTCCGACAACGGTGCGGGGCCGGCCGCCGGGATCGCCCTCCTGCTGATCACCGCCCTGCTCATTCTGTCCTGAGCCGGCGCCGAATGGGCGCCCGGGGCGACGCGGCGCGGACGGGCGCCGAGCGAGCGAGGGTCGACGGGCCAGCGGAGAGGGTGTGACGGCCTCTCGACTCGGACGCGCGGCCGGACTGATCGCCGCCACCGGGAAGCTCGCCGCGCGCGCCCTCGAGCGCGCGGCGCGGGTCATCAGGGCCCCGCTGCCCGTCCTCTATCACGTCTCGATCATCGCCCTGAGCGCGGCAATCGCCGCGTCCCTGCCGGTCACGTTCAGCTTTGCCGCCGGACGGCTCCTCGCCTATTGGTCCCTTGTCCAGAACGAGCGGCTCTTCCTGATCTCGACCGAAATCGTGGTGGCCTTCGTGCTGATCCTCGTCTTCAACCATGCGCGGACGAACTGGAGGAACCGTACGCTCAGCAAGATGGCCCGGGCGGCGGGCATGGTCCACGTCACGCCCCGCACCGGAGTGCTGGCGCGACGGACGATCCGCCGATCGAAGGAGCGGCAGGCGGCGATGCGGGACATCATGCTCATCGGCTCGACCGGGCTCCGTACGTTCGTCGATCCGAAGGGAGACCTGCACGCCGCCCTTCAGACGTGCCGGACGGCGAAGATCATGCTCTTGGACCCGGAGAGCCGGGGGGCGCTCGAGCGCGCCCGGATCATCCCGGATCCCGCGATCACTCAGGAAAGCCTGCGGCGGCAAGTGCGGGAGGCCATCGACTTCCTGGCGGCGCTCCGCACCGTCCCCCAGAAGAGCATCCAGCTGAAGCTCTACCCGGATCCCCCTCTCTGGAAGCTGGCGATCCTGGGTGACTACGTCTGGGTCCAGCACTACCATCCCGGCCTCGACGTGCAGGTCCTGCCCGAGTACGTGTTCGTGCACCGCCAGGATCCGACGAGTCTGTTCCCGGCCTTCTACCAGTACTTCGCGCGGCGGTGGAATGACCCCGCGATTCCCGAATACGATCTGATGAAGGACGAGCTCGTGTACCGGGATGCGGCCGGGGACGAGGTCGGCCGCCGACGGTTTGGCTCGACGCCCGCGGACCCGGGCCTCGGCGTCGCGCACGGGCGATCGCGCGGCGGGTGGGTGAGACGGAAGGTGGCGCGGCTCATCTCGGGGGCGATCGCCTTTAGGCCGTGAGCCCCTTCTGCCGGAGGATCTCCTCGACGCGGGCGCGATGCGCCTTCTCCCACGCCTCCAGGCTCTCTGCCTCCTCCCGCGCGGCCCTGGCCTGGGCGGCCTCGAGCACGCCGGCCGCCCCGGCCGCGGGGACCACGACGATCCCCTCCTCGTCGGCCACCACGATGTCGCCGGGGTGTACCTGGACCCCCCCGCACCGCACGGGACTGTTCAGGGCGCCGACCTTGTCCTTCCCGCCGGGGAACGGGACGACGCCCCGGGCGAAGACCGGGAAGCCGCGCGCGCGCGTCTCTGCGAGGTCGCGGATCACGCCGTCCAGGACGAAGGCGGCGATGCCCCGCTTCTGGGCGACCGCACACACGTTGCCGCCCGCGAGCGCGTACGCGGTGTCGCCCCCCTCCGCCACGATGACCGCACCGGGCTCGGCCCGGTAGATCGCGGCGTGGAGCATCAGGTTGTCGCCGGGCGGGCAGCGAACAGGGTAGGCCGGCCCGGCGACCCGGGGCATATCCGGCCACAGGGGGCGGATGCCGATGTCCATCACGCGGTCGCGCGTGAGCACGTCGCAGAGTGTCGTCGGGGAGAGCCGGGCGAAGGCCGCCGCGATCGGGTCGTTCATGGTGGCTCCGTCGTCGGGCGGTCTACTCGGACATCTTGAGCAGGAGGCCGCTCCGGCGCGTGCGGTCGAGGGCCGCCCGCAGCCCCCAGTGCGCCGCCAGGATGTAGGCCGCCGACAGCCCGAAGCCCCGCGCGAGCGGCGACGCGAACTCCGACGCGAAGCCGAAGTGCGACCGGAACGCGTCGAGGAAATAGGTCAGCGGAATCGCGGAGGCGACGGCGGCGACGGGCCCCGGCAGCAGGGAGACCGGGTAGTAGATGCCGGAGAGGACGAGCACCAGGTTCACCGTGGCCCAGGCCGACGCCTCGGCGCGCGTGCCGAACAGCATCACGAGCGCGCAGACGAGCACGCCGACGATCCACGCGGTCAAGAAGCAGCCGAGGAGGAAGACGCCGAGCGCGCCCCCGCCGATCCGGAGCGGGTTGAAGTCGAAGGCCCACCAGGCGAGCCCGGCCAGGAGGGCGAAGACCACGAGTCCGCGCCCGATGCCAACGAGCCAGGAGCCGAGCGTCAGGTGCCGCACGGCGATCGGCGCGAGGAACTGGTGCTTCATCGACTTGCTCCAGACGTCGTAGAGCACCGCATAGGCGACGTCGAGCTGGCAGACCTGGACCGTCGAGAGGGCCACGGTGCCGATCAGGACGAAGGAGGTGTCCGCGGGCGAGAGCCTGAGGAACCGGGTCATGAGCCCGATCGAGAGCACGCCCACCGTCGGCCAGAAGGTCAGCTCGAAGACGAAGAAGACGTTGCGCGACGCCATCAGCAGGTTGCGCAGCGCGAACGCCCAGATCCGGATCAGCTCATGGCGCATCATTTCGCGAGTTCGATGAACACATCCTCGAGCTGGGGCTCGCGCACCTCGAGGTCGCGCACGACCGCGCCCGACTCGTGGAGCCGCTGCAACACCTCCCCCAGCCGCTTCTGCGCCGAGTCCACCGTCAGCTCGACCCGACCGTCCTCGGCGGTCGTCCGGAGGATGCCGGGCAGACCGGCGAGCGCGGCGGCGCCCCCCGCGTCAACGCGCAGCGCGATCACGTCGCCGAGCTTGATCGCGCGCTTCAACTCCTCGGAACTGCCGCGCGCGAGCAGGCGCCCGTTCTTGACGAACGCGATCTCGTCGCACAGCTCCTCGGCCTCGCGCATGTAGTGGGTCGTCAGCACGATCGTGGTGCCGCGCTGGCGCCGGAGCGCCGCGATCTGCGCGCGCAGCCGGATGGCGACGTCGGGGTCGAGGCCCAGGGTTGGCTCGTCGAGGAAGAGGAGCTCGGGCTGGTTGACGAGCGACTTCGCGAGCGCGAGGCGCTGCTTGAGCCCGGTCGACAGCTCGTTGTACGGCACGCGGCGATGCGGCCCCAGCTCGGCGAACCCCAGGAGCTCCTCCACGCGCGCGGCGAGCGCGCGGCCGCCGAGCCCGTAGAGCCGTCCGTAGAAGGCGATGATCTCCTCGACCCGCAGGCTCCAGAGGAACGAGGCGTTTCCGCTCGCCATGTTGAGCCGACGTCGGATCGCGCCGGGCTCGCGCGCGAGGTCGTGACCGAGGATCGTGGCCCGCCCGCGGTCCGGCACGAGGAGGGTGGTCAGGATCGACAGGAGTGTCGTCTTGCCGGCGCCGTTCGGGCCGAGCACGCCGACGATCGCGCCGCGCTGAACCGTCAGGGAGACGCCGCGAAGCGCGTGCGTCTCGCGGCGTCGGGGCCAGCCGCTCCGGAACGTCTTGGCGAGGTCGTGGGCGTCGATCGCGAGCATCGCTCAGATGGTACCATGCGCCCATGGACGCTCCGCGCGAGTGGCGATGCCCGGCGTCCGCGGTCGCCCCCGGCCAGAGCGCGACCTTCCGGATCCAGTGCGGCTCCCGACTCGTCAACGGCTTCCTCGTCAACCACGCGGGGACGTACCACGCCTACGTCAACCGCTGCGCCCACGCCGGCACGCCCCTCGACACGTGGCCGAAC
>QHRX01000198.1 GCA_003221455.1 Candidatus Rokuibacteriota bacterium | reverse complement strand
TCGCTGCCGACAAGACCCGCTCGATTCCCGAGGCGGACCGGCGCGCGTACATCCAGGCCTATTCGGGCCCGGGCCGGATGGCCGCCGGCTTTGCATACTTCGCGTCGTTCCCGAAGACGGCGGTAGACTTTGCGGAGCTGGCCAAGACCAGGCTTGCCATCCCTGTTCTCTCGATCGGCGGAGACAAGTCGTTGGGTGAGGCGCTAGGCGAACAAACGAGACTCGTCGCTTCGGACGTGACGGTGATCATCCTCAAGGACACGGGCCACTGGATTCTGGAGGAACGACCGACAGAGACAATCTCGGCATTGGAACGCTTCTTGTAGACCAGTATTTTGGGGGCGGGCGGCGAGAGCCAGCGCCAACGCCTGGGGTGAGAGGGGCGGTCCGAGAATGGGCGATCACACCCTTCTGCGGGCGGGGTCGTCAGGACCAGACCGCTGCGAGTCACAGAGCGGGCACCCCGGGTGGAGCACCGGGCCTCAACTATTAATAGATGCCCCCAAGAAGCGGGTGCGGATGCAGGTTCGCCAGCGTGGCCTGTGTTTTCCGCCGACTTGTTCTCCCGATGTACCGGGCCGCCGTTACGACGAAAGGGGCGATCAGCCCTCAGGCCCGAACGAGCGTGACCGCGACTCTGAGACTCCTCGCAGCCCGGGACAGATCCTGGTCAGCGGTTGCCAGACGGAGCCCCTCCACGTCGGCAAGGGCGAGATGAAGGGCATCCAGCGCCCGCAGCGACAACGTGAACCGGGCCAACCACCGGCAGGCGGCCTCGTAGTGTTGCCGCTGGACCGCGATGCGCGCGTAGAGGCCTGTCCGGAGATGGTCGAGAAATTGCTCGCGAGTGCGCGTGGCGTCCGCGGCCGACATCTCTCTCACGCGGACCTTTCGCGCGAGCGCAGAAAAGAACTCGACCTCGACCAAATCGCTGACTGCCGGCCGCGGGTCGGCCCGGAGCGTCCGTTCGGCAGCTCGACTCAGGGCCTCGGGACAGTAGTACGGCACCAGGACGCTGGTGTCGATGTACATCAGTACCGCGCTTGCCGGCGAGCGCGGCCGACGGCCCGGCTCACCGGTTCACCTGTCACCCGAATCGATGCCCTGAAAAGGCCCAGTGCTGGGAGCCGACGCCCTGTTCGCTTCGGAGGCACCAGCCTGGCAACCTCCCGGCCGCGCCGGACCACCGATACCGGATGACCCGACGAGACCTCGTCAAGGAGGGCCCTGAGGTTCCTGCGCGCCCCCGCGACACTCACCGTCCTCATCCGCCGGAACCTCCTGTACAACTCGATTGTACACCAGGAGGGTATGCGAAAAGGCGGTTGACCACCAGTCAGTCGCGCCCACGGAGCGTGCACGGGAGTTACGCTGGGTCTCTCTCTGCGCGCCTTTTTGCCGACCGCACATCAGGCACCATGGTCCATGACAATGCCGTCAGCGATGCTTCGAACGAACCGATGGGCGATCGACCCGTTCGGGTCGAGGGCCGGATTGAAGACGGTGATCTCGAGGCCAACGGCCTTGCCCGAATCCACGAGGGTGCGCAGGACCGCGCTCAACTCGGTGGGGCTGAGCCCGCCGGGCAGGCGGTAGTCGACCGCCGGCATGACGGCATCGTCCAGGACGTCGGCGTCGAGGTGAATCCAGAAGCCCGCGAGCTTGCCGCGCCCGAGGTGGTCGAGCGCCTGCGCGGCGACTTCCTTTGCGCCGAGCGCCTGCACCGTGGCGAGGTCGTAGACCTTCATAGCGGTATTCCGGACGTCCCGGCTGCCGTAGTGAGCGGCCTCCTCCGCGTCGCGGTAACCGAACACGACCACGTCCTCTTCGGTGACCAGCGGCCGTCGACTCTCGATGTCGGTGAGCACGGTCGGGCCGTGGCCGGTGACGATAGCGAGGTCCATGTCGGAGACGGCGCCTGTCGGCGATGCCTCGGGGTGGTAGAAGTCCGCGTGTCCGTCCAGGAAGAATAGGCCATACCGGCCCCGACGGCGCAGGGCCAGCATGCTGCCGATCAGGATACTGCAGTCGCCCCCAAGGACGATCGGGAAGCGGCCACGATCGAGAATGCCACCGACCGCGTCGGCGAGCCGCCGCGAGAAGTCTCGGATCGCGAGAGGGTTGAGCAAGAGCGTGTCCGGGTCGCGGCGTGGGTCGTGTGACGGGACGGCCACGGCACTGCTGTCCTCGGCGTTGAGAGCCTCCCTGAGGCCGGCCGCGCGGAGGGCCTCGGCAAGGCGCTCGACACCGGTCGGGCCGACTCCGAGGGGAGAGGGTGCATCGAGGAGAGCCAGGGCGGAGAGGCATCAGTGTCTCCTTGACGTCTTCACGCCGCGCAACAGCGGGAGGATGCTACACCGCATCGAGGGTTGGCGCGCGACACATCTCGGACTCTTCCGCCACGTCTCAGCTCTTGAGCTGACTCGAGTTGGCGCGTTCCTGCGCCAGTGTCCGCAGTGCACGGAGCGTGTCGTCTGACTCCGGTCGTGTCGTGTAGTCAGGGTCGGCCTCCGCCGCTCGAATGGTTCCCTCACGGTCGATGATGAACCGCGCCGGGATCGGAAGTGTCCAGGAGGCGTCACCGTTGAATTTCTCGAGATCCAGCGGAAAGGTCCGGTACACGTCCCGAAGATACTGCGGCAAGAACGGTCAGCCTCCCGACGACACGCCAGCGAGCCGGACGGAAGGCACGAGCGGGAACAGGCGGGGGGCCACCGCCGCGCCGCACTGGACGCCGAGGGTGAGCCGGAGTCGGGTCCTCGCGGCGCAGACGACGATCTCCCGTGCGGGCGGTGGTATCACCGACCGGGTCCGTCAGGACCGGTCCTTGACAACCACAGGGTGCCGCGGGACCCTGCGCGTCATGGTCCGTCGCTCCGCGCCTTCCTGTGCACGACGTCCGGCGTGAAGTGTGGGATGTCCTGAACGGTCTCGGTGGGTTGTGGCCGAAAGCCCGGACAAGAGGAGGACATGTGATGGTGTTTCGTTACGGGGCGATGCTGCTTTTCCTTTGGGTCACCGCGATCGGCAGTCTGTCCGTGGCAAGGCCGGCGTGGGCGGAGACCTGGGTCGAGTCGAACGTCGACACCCGGACGGCTCTCGCGCTGCGCGTCGGAGAGGCGGGCCTGAAGACCTGGCTGCCTGCTCCCTGGCAGATCGACCCAGTCTCCGCGGGGCCATCCAAGGGGGCGAACCTTTCCGTCTTCTTTGTCGACCGATTGCTCACGCACGATGCGGCGGGGAAGGTCCTCGGCGCTGGGATCGACCGGATTGTGGCGTTTGTCATCCCGGCCAAGCACCCGCAAACGGGCGAGTCGGCGCCCTTCGTCATCCGGGTCTTCACCACGAATCCGCAGGGGGTCCCCGGCCCGTACAAGAACTACGTGCACGCGAGTATCCGTCGTGAACAGACGCAACAGGGAGCGAACCTCGAGCCCGGGACGGGCGGTGAGCAGTGGGAACTGCGGAACGCTGCCGGGGACCTCGTCGACTTGAGACTCCAGTACCAGCGCGGCGTTCCCGTGCGGACGACGGGGGAGTCGAGGCCTCATTCGGCCGTTGACCCGAGCTTCTTCCGCATCTACAGGGTCGACCAAGGTCTGGACGTCGTCAGGAGCATTCCGGCGGGCATCGACCGTGTGCAGGGCTATCAGTTCCGGGTGACCCTGACCGAGTTCCGTAAGCTGTTCGACGGGTCAGAGCAGCTCGTGAGTATTGCGGTCGTTCCCTGGTACCTGCGTCAAGTGTACCTGCCGTAGCGGATCGGCACAGGCGCGCTGGCCGCGGATGCCGAGCCCCGCTCTGCGCGCGCGGCATCTGGAGGAGGAGCGACCTGAGCGGGCTTCGAGGGACCGACCACGACGGGGGTGTATGTGTGTCCTGCGCAGAAAGGGACGGCCCGTCCGTGCCCTGCACGGCACGGGGGAACCTGCGGAGGTCGTGGCGTGGCGGTAGGCCATCCCGCCTCGGACCATCGCGGCCGTTGCGCCCGGCCCGCAACTATTCTCGGCTCGGTGGCGCGGCTGAACCTGTTGCGGCATGTGGGTGGGTGACGAGGAGGCGCGAGTGGTCGTCGTCCCGTCGTGCTTCCCGAGAGCCAGCCGAGCGCTCACCATGTGGCCGTGTGCTCGAACACTGCTGGGCTGCCTCGCGGCGACCGCGTGGGTCCTTGCCACCGCGCCCGCCCTCGGCCAGCGCACGACAAGCAGTCCACTTGAGCACCTGCCGAGGAACGTCGAGGTGCTCACGCGCGCTGGTGAACGCGCCGACATCTCGCCCGACAATCGGCGTGTCGCGTTCATGGCGAAGAGCTTCGGCGACGCCTGGGTGATCGACCTGAAGACACGGGCCACCCGGTGCTTGACCTGCCACATTCCGGGGGCGGTGTTTCTGCGGGTGATGCACCTCGTGACGGGCGACTACCTCCTGATCGGCCCGGAGCGCTTCACGGACCCCCGCACCAGCCGCTGGCGGGAGAGCGAAATCTGGTTTCTCAGTAAAGAGCCGGGCGCTAGACCGGTGCGGCTGGGACAGCGGCTCCTCGAGGGCGCGGCCGTCTCGAAGAAAAGCCTGAAGATTGCGTGGTCCGAAGCGAGCGGGCAGAATCCTGATTTGCCGCGCGAGACGTCGCGCCTGATGGTGGGGGAGGTCGACGTCTCCGCCGGCTCCGTAACGCTGGCGAACAAGCGGGCGGTCTATGAGAGCAAGGACGCGTCCTGCGTGATCGAGGCGCAGGACTTCTATGCCGACGACACCAAGATGACCTTCACGTGCTACGAGCCCAACGGCAAGGCCTCGGTGATGGGAATCGACCTCAAGACCGGCGACGTCGTCAACTTCTCGCGCGCACCCAACACCTATAACGAAGCCGAAGGCATCTTCCCCGACGGCCTCCACACCTGCGTCGAGTCAGACCGCCAGGTCCAGACGCTCGGAGGGGAGGGCGGCTTTCGGCAGATCGACATCTGGAAGCTCCGGCTCGACGGCACCGGCAGGGACTTCGTGCGACTGACCCACTTCAACGACTACGAGGGGTGGAAGGCGTCCAACCCCGTCGTCTCGACGGACGGAAGGTTCATGGCCTTCCAGGCGGCAAAGACGGTCGACGAGGCCGGGGTCGGCCGCGGCATCTTGCTCTACTGGTTCCGGGAATAGCCGCGGGCGCGGCGAACTTCGGTTTCCACACTCCCCGGGCCGTCCGGCGCCAGATCGGGGACGTGTCACAGTCTCCCGGCGGCGTCCAGGCGGCGATTGGGCGTGGGGCCGAACCGTCGGGGCAGCCGCGATGACGCCGTGACGGCGTCGCACGGCGCTGCGGTATCCTGTCCATTGAATGAAGCGCGTCGGCCTCGTGGTGGCGGCTCTCGGACTCGTGCTCGCGGGGTGTGCGTCGGCGGCGAGACGCTGCGATGGCGCCAGGAACCGTGGGTGGTTCTCGGGCTGGCAGAGCGGTGGCGGCAGCGTGTTCACCCTCGGGCTGCGACGAACCTGGGACGAATGCGCCGGACCCGCGACGGTCCGCGGCCGGCCGGCAGCCGAGCCTCTCCCGTCCCGAGCGCCGACCCCGCGGCTGAGCCGACGGCGCCGCACTGATCGACCGAGCAGGAGTACCCCGGCGATTTCCGAACCACGGGTGTCGGACTCTCGAGCCCCCGTGCCGTCGAACATTCCGCGCTCACACCGAGCCCCCGGTGGGGCGTGCTATACTCGCGCGGATTTTGCGGCGGAACGCCTCATCGCCTTCGAGAGGAAGGGGCGGCATGCGGCTCAGGAACAAGGTCGCGCTGGTGACGGGAGCCGGGCGCGGCATCGGCCAGGCGATCGCGCTCGCGTTCGCGCGCGAGGGGGCGCGGGTGGCGGTCGCGGACATTGACCGCCGGACGGCCGCGGCGACCGCGCGACGGCTGGGCCGCCGGGCGGTGGCCCTCACGCTCGACGTCGCGGACTCGGCGTCGGTGCGCGCCGCGTTCGCCGCCATCGATCGCGCGTGGGGTCGGATCGACATCGCGGTCAACAACGCCGCCGTCGAGCCGATCGTGGCCTTCCTCGACCTCACCGAGGCGCAGTGGGACCGCATCCTCGGTGTCAACCTGAAGGGCGCCTTCCTGGTCAGCCAGGCGGCGGCGCGCCGCATGGTCCGGGCCCGCCGCGGCGGCGCGATCATCAACCTCTCCTCCGTCAACGCGGTGGTGGCCCGGCCGGAGTCGGCCGCCTATGCGGCGTCCAAGGGCGGGATCCGCCAGCTGACCACGGCGAGCGCGATCGCGCTCGCTCCCCACGGCATCCGCGTCAACGCGATCGGTCCGGGCACCGTCGTCACCGGGCTCACCCGCCACTTGCTGAAGGACCGGCAGTGGCGGTGGCGGACGCTCGCGCGGACGCCGCTCGGGCGCACGGCCGAGCCGCGCGAGATTGCCGAGGTGGCGGTCTTCCTCGCCTCCGACGCGGCCTCCTACATGACCGGCACCACCGTGTACGTCGACGGCGGGCGGCTGGCGCTGAACGGCCTGATGCCGGTCGAGAGGTCGCGCTGATGCCGGCGTCCGGTTGCGGAGCGTCCGCCCCGGGTGGTACTGTGGCGGGGACCGAGGAGGCTCTGATGCCGACGCAGCTCACGTCTCGCCGCTATCCAGCCGACGATCTTCTGCAGGCGATGGAGCTCTGCTTCGAGAAGGGCTGGACCGACGGCCTGCCCGTCATCCCGCCCACCGAGCCCCGCGTCCGCGCGCTCCTCGACGCGGCCGGGCTCGAGCCGGGCCGCGAGATCGCGTTCATCGCCCACCGGAACGTCGCCGTCACCGCCGAGAAGGCCGCGATCAACGCGGCCATGGCCGGGTGCCGCCCCGAATACTTCCCGGTCGTGGTCGCCGGCGTCGAGGCCATCGGCGATCCGCGCTGGGCGTACCACGGCCCCGGCACCTCCACCGCCGGCGCCGCCGTGCTCATGATCGTCAACGGGCCCGTCGCGCGCGAGCTCGACATCAACGCGGGCGACAACCTGTTCGGACCCGGCTGGCGGGCCAACCTGACGATCGGCCGCGCGATCCGCTTGATCATGCGGAACGTCTGCGGCTCGCGGCCGGGCACGCTCGACCGCGGCACCATCGGTCACCCCGGGAAGCTCTCGTACGTGATCGCGGAGAACGAGCGCGAGAGCCCGTGGATCCCGCTCCACGTGGAGCGCGGCTTCGCGGCCGACCAGAGCGCGGTGACCGTGCTGGCCGCCGAGGCGCCCCACCAGTTCTACAACCAGCTCTCGGCGACGGCCGAGGGTGTGCTGACCACGCTCGCCGATGACATGCGCATCTCCGGCAACGTGATGGGCCAGCCGCAGTACGCGGTCGTGCTCGCCGGAGAGCACACGCGCACGATCTCGCGGGAGGGCTGGCAGAAGGCGGAGATCCGCAAGTTCCTCTTCGAGCACACGCAGAACTCGCACGCCCACCTCAAGCGGACGCAGCGGATGGCCGGCGCGGTCCAGCCGGGCGACGAGACCCGGATGCGCCCGCTGGTCGAGTCGCCGGACGACATCCTCGTGGTCGCCGCCGGCGGGCGCGCCGGCGCCTTCTCGGCCTACATCCCCGGCTGGGGCAGCAAACGCGCCTCGCAGAGCGTGACCAAAGAGATCAGGAGGCCCCGATGAGCCCACTGGACATCCTCGACCCGACCGTCGAAACGCCGAAGACCGCGGTGGCGTTCGTCCCGCGGCCCGACTCCCTCCTCGGCAGGCGCATCGGCCTCGTCGAGAACACGAAGTTCAACTCTGACCGGCTCCTCCTCAAGATCGGCGAGGTCCTGAAGGCGGAGTACGGCGCGGCCGAGACGCGGCTCTTCCGCAAGCACAACTCGAGCGTGCCTGCCCACCAGGAGATCATCGACGAGCTCAAGGCGACCTGCGACGTCATGGTCGCCGGCATCGGAGACTGAGGCTCCTGCTCGTCGGGCAGTGTGCTCGACGGAATCCTGTTGGAGCGGGCGGGCGTGCCGTCGGCGTCGATCGTCACCGATGTCTTCGAGGTGACCGGTCGCGCGATGGCTGAGCAGTGGGGCCAGCCGTACTACAAGTTCCTCGTGATGCCGCACCCGGTCGCCAACCTCGCGGAGGGCGAGCTCGATCAGCGGGCGCGCGAGCTCGCGCCGCAGGTGGTGAAGCTCCTGCTCGAGGGCCAAGAGTAGGGGACCGACCGCGAGGCGCGGGCGGCGTGAGGCAGGGCGCCCGCGTCCCCCGGTTTCGCCCGGCGTGGTGGTGCCGTAACGCGCACCTCCAGACCCTCTGGGGGCCGCTCTGCCGCCCCGGCTGGACCGCGCTCCGGCGGGAGCGTCTCGACACGCCCGACGGCGACTTCGTCGATCTCGACTGGCTCGACGGCCCGGCGGGCAGCCCGGTCGTCCTCGTCCTCCACGGTCTCGAGGGCTCGTCGAGCTCGCACTATGTCCAGGGGCTCGTGCGGGAGTGCCGGGCGCGGGCCTGGCGTGCGGTCGCGTTCAACTTCCGCTCCTGCAGCGGCGAGCTGAACCGCCTGCCCCGCTTCTACCACTCCGGCGAGACGCGGGACCTCGACTGGGTCGTCCAGCACGTCGTCGCCCGGGAGCCGCGCGTGCGGCTGGGCGCCGTCGGCGTGTCGCTCGGGGGCAACGTCCTGCTCAAGTGGCTCGGGGAGCGCGGAGAGCAGGCGCCGACGGCGCTCCGCGGCGGCGTCGGGATCTCGGTGCCGTTCGACCTCGCCGCCTGCGCGCGCGCGCTCGACCAGGGCCTCCGGCGGCGCGTCTATACGGCGAACTTTCTCTGGTCGATGCGGCGGAAGGTGCGCGCCAAGAGCCGGCTCTACCCGGGGTTCGTGGACGTCGACACCGCCTGGCGCGCGCGGACCTTCGCCGAGTACGATCGGGTGGTGACGGCGCCGCTCGGCGGCTTCGCCGACGCGGCCGACTACTGGCGGCGCGCCAGCGCGGGCCCGTACCTGACCCGGGTCCGGCGGCCGCTTCTCCTGATCAGCTCGCTCGACGACCCCATCGTCCCGGCGACCGCACTGCCCGACCTTCCGGCCCTCGGGTCGAACTGGGTGACCGCGGAGGTGACGGAGCGGGGCGGCCACGCCGGTTTCCTCGCGGGCCCGCCGTGGCGGCCGCGGTTCTGGGCGGAGCTTCGCGCGATCGAGTTCCTCGCGGACACCCTCTGAACGGCCGCCGGCCCGGGTGGCGGACCGGAGCCGGCTCCCCGGCGCACTCGGGCGCTCGGCCGCTCGCATCGCGCAGTTCGCGACCGGCCAGGCTCGGCAGGGATCGAGACTGTCCGGCCTCCCGTCCCCGACGCCCGGCCGAGCGGCGGTCCGACCAGAGGCGAGAGCTCCGTCCTGGCGTCCGGGGTAGAGTGGGCGTCGGGCTCGCGTCGGGTCGGGACGCCGTCTTGAGCTCCCCGGTCGACCGGGAGCGACGGCGGTCGTGGTCAGAACGACCGGATCAGGCGCTCGACCCGCTCGTCGTGGGACTGGAACGGGTCCTTGCAGAGGATCGTCTCGCGCTCCGGGTCGTTCAGCTTCAGGTAGACCCAGTCCACGCGATAGTCCTTGCCCTTGAGGTTCGCCTGGCGGATGAACTCGCCGCGGAGCCGCGCCCGCGTGGTCTGAGGCGGGATGTGCTTGGCGCGCTCGATCGACTCGTCGTCGGTGAGGCGCTCCACACTGCCCCGCTGCACGAGCCGGTAGTAGATGCCGCGATCGGGACGAATGTCGTGGTACTGGAGGTCGAGCAGCGAGACCTTCGGGTCCCGCCACGACAGCCGGTTCCGCGCCATGTAGGCTTCGATCCACTTCCGCTTGATGACCCAGTCGAGCTCGCGGTCGAGCTGCATCGGGTCGCTCTCGAGCTTCTCGAGCACGTCGATCCATTGCGCGAGCACGTCCTTCGTGACCGGATCGGCGCCGGACGCGTCCGCGAAGCGGACGGCGTGCTCGAGGTAGTCCATCTGCATCTGGAGGGGGGTGATCGTCCGCCCGTCCTTGAGCTTCACGATCTCCCGGAGCGTCGGGTCGTGGCTGATGTCGCGGATCGCCTGGACCGGCGACTGCAGCGAATAGTCCTTGTCGAAGTAGCCAGCCTCGATCATGTCGAGCACGACCGCGGTGGTGCCGACCTTCAGGTAGGTCGCCACCTCCGACATGTTCGAGTCGCCGACGATGACGTGGAGCCGGCGGTAGCGCTCGGCGTCCGCGTGGGGCTCGTCGCGGGTATTGATGATCGACCGCGACGATGTGGTGGCGCCCGAGATCTCCTGGCAGATGTGCTGGGCGCGCTGGGAGAGGCAGTAGTGGAAGCCGCGCGGCGTCTGGAGGACCTTGCCCGCGCCCGCGATGATCTGGCGGGTGACGAAGAACGGGATCAGCGCCTCGGCCAGCCGCTGGAACGACACGTCGCGGGAGACCAGGTAGTTCTCGTGGCAGCCGTACGAGTTCCCGGCGGAGTCGGTGTTGTTCTTGAACAGGAGGATGTTGCCCGAGATCCCGTCCTCCCGCAGCCGCTTCTCGGCCTGGTGGAGCAGGTCCTCGACGATGCGCTCCCCCGCCTTGTCGTGGATGACCAGCTCCGTGATGTCGTCGCACTCCGGGGTGGCGTACTCGGGGTGGAAGCCGGTGTCGAGGTAGAGGCGGGCGCCGTTCTCGAGGAACACATTCGCGTTCCGGGCGCCGGGGATCACCTTCTCGAACAGGTAGCGGGCGACGTTGTCGGGGGACAGGCGCCGCTGGCCATTCAGCGTGCAGGTCAGACCGTACTCGTTCTCGAGGCCGAAGATGCGGCGCTTCATGACTGGCTTCAGCCTAACACGAAATCAGCCGCCGGCACGCAGGAGCTGCGCGAGGGCCTCGGGCGGGATACGCCGGAACTTGCGCCGCTCCTTCGTCCGGTCGAGGACGGCGACCTCGAGGTCCTTCTCGGTGAGCGTCTTGTTCTGCGTCACGCTGAGGGCGCGGACGCCGAGCTGGATGGCCGCCTCCAGCGCGAGCGTCTCCCGGTAGTTCTCCTTCAGGAAGCGGCGGATCTCGTCCGCCTGGCCGCCCATCGCCGCGTAGTTCTTCTCGTCCTCGATCGTGCCGTCGTAGAGGATGTGGTAGATCTCGTTCTTCGAGTGGTTGCCGTCGGCGACCTCGGCCACGAGCACCTCGACCTCGAACGGCTTGATGTCCTGGGTGAAGATGTTGCCGAGGGCCTGCGAGTAGGCGTTGGCGAGCGCCTTGGCGGTGACGTCGCCGCGGCTGTAGGAGTAGCCCTTGACGTCGGCGTGGCGGACGCCGGCGATCCGGAGGTTCTCGAACTCGTTGTACTTCCCCACCCCCGCGAACGCGATCCGGTCGTAGATCTCCGAGATCTTGTGCAGGAGCGTCGAGGGGTTCTCGGCCACGAGCAGGATGCCGTCCGGGTACTCGAGCGACACGATGGAGCGCCCGCGGGAGATGCCCTTGCGGGCATACTCCGCCTTGTCCTTCATCATCTGCTCGGGGCTGACGTAGTAGGGGAGGGGCATGGCGCTCACCCGGCGGCCTTCTCGGCCCGGGCCCGCTCGCCCAAGAGGGTCTCCACCACGCGGCGGATCTCGTCGTCGGCCACGTCGCCGAACCCGCTCCGCGTGATCGTCTTGATGGTCGGGAAGATGCCCCGGATCAGGTCGGGCCCGCCGGTGCCGACGTCCTCGTCCGAGGCGTCGAGGAGCGCCTCCACCGCCACCCGGAGCGCGTCTTCCCGGCTCATGTCGCGCTTCCAGCGCTTCTTCAGCGAGTCGCGGGCGTCCTTGCCGCCCGAGCCCTGGGCCCAATAGTCGGTGTCCTCGTACTTGCCGCCGGTCACGTCGTACTTGAAGAGCCGCCCAACCCCGAGCTTGTCGTCGAAGCCGGCGAAGATCGGCACCACGACGAGCCCCTGGAGGGCCGCCGGCAGGTTCATCCGGATCATCTGCGAGAGCTTGTTCGCCTTGCCCTCGAGGGACAGGTTATCGCCTTCGACCTTCTCGTAATGCTCCAGCTCGGTCTGAAACAGTCGGGCCATTTCCATCGCCGGCCCCGCGACACCGGCGATCCCCACCCCGGAGAGGTCGTCCGACTTGAAGATCTTTTCGATGCGGCGGCTCGCCACCTGGAAGCCCTCGGTCGCCTGACGGTCGCCCGCCATGATCACGCCGTCCCGGTACCGGAGCGCGAGGACGGTGGTGCCGTGGGGCGCCCGCACGGGCTCGCTCCCCGGCTCGACCGCGAGCCGGGGGAGCAGGTCCGGGGACTGGCGCCGGAGCAGGTCAAGAAAGCTCGGGTTGCCGAACTCGCCGAACAGCTCGAGCGGCTCGTCCATCTACACGCCGTAGTTGGGCCGGGAGATGTTGCGAAGGAGGTCGGCGGCGCTCGGCGAATCCGTCAGGAGCTGACGGACGTGCGCCTCGGTGCCGCGCAGGGGCTCGAGCATGAAGATCTTCTTGAGCGGCCCCTCCTTGAGGTCGAAGATCACGGAGTCCCAGCTGGCAGAGGCGATCTCGTCCGCGTAGCGCTGCAGGCACATGCCGCGGAAGTAGGCGCGGGTGTCCTTGGGGGGATCGTACATCGCCTTGGCGATCTCGTCGTCGGTGACGATCCGCTCGACCGCATCCGACTCCTCGAGCTTGTAGTAGAGCCCCTTCGCCGGTCGGATGTCGTGGTACTGGAGGTCGATCATCGCGACCCGGGAGTCGCTCCAGTCGAGCCCGTGCTTCGCCGTGTAGTTCTCGATGAGCTCGCGCTTGATGACCCAGTCGAGCTCGCGCGCGAGCTGCATGGGATCCCGCGCCAGGCGATCGAGCGTCGACTCCCAGCGCGCGAGCACGTCGCCGACCCACGGGGGCTGCTCGCGGTCGCGGTAGTAGCGCTGGGCCAGGCCCAGGAACTCGCGCTGGACGTCGACGGCGGTGACCGTGCGCCCGTCGCGGAGCCTGATCGGCTCGCGGCAGCCGAGGTCGCGCGACACCTTCCGGTACGCGAGCACCGGGCCGTCGATCGAGAGGTCCACGTCGATAAAGTCGTCCTCGACCATGCTCAGCACGATCGCCATCGTCCCCGTCTTCAGGTAGTTGGCGATCTCGCTCATGTTGGCGTCGCCGACGATGACGTGGAGCCGCCGGTACTTCTCGGGATCGGCGTGCGGCTCGTCGCGGGTGTTCACGATCGGCCGGGAGTGCATGGTCTCGAGCCCGACCTCGGTCTCGAGAAAGTCGGCGCGCTGCGAGAGCTGGAAGTCGCACGGGTCCGCGTTGTTCTCGGCTCCGACCTTGCCGGCGCCGGTGTAGACCTGGCGCGTCACCAGGAACGGCATCAGGTGCTGGACGATGCGGGCGAACGGGACCTTCCGGTCCAGCAGGTAGTTCTCGTGGGTGCCGTACGAGTTGCCCTTCCGGTCGGTGTTGTTCTTGTAGATGAGGATGCGCTGTTCCGGCGGCGAGACCGCTTCGGCCCGGGTCCGGGAGAGATTCAGGATCCGCTCGCCCGCGCGGTCCCAGATCACGAGGTCGCGGGGGTTCGTGGTCTCGGGCGAGGAGTACTCCGGGTGCGCGTGGTCGACGTAGAAGCGCGCGCCGTTGGACAGGATCAGGTTGATGAGGCGCGACTCCTCCTTCGAGGGCACCTCCTTGTCCTCCATGTACTCGAAGCCGCGCGCGTCGCGGAGCGGGCTCTCGGCCTCGTAGTCCCACCGGATCCGGGAGGAGCGGAAGGTCTCGTAGGAGTTGATGAGGAGCAGCGAGGACAGGATGGGGTTGAAGTCGGGCTGGTTCTTGACCGTGATCCCGTACTCGGTTTCGATGCCCATGACTTTTGGAATCGCCATCGCTGCCTCGTCGTGAGAGTCGGGACGCAAAAGGGGTGAGGGACCGAGGGGGAGCAGGTCCCTCACCCCGTGCGCTTAGAGGTATTGTCCGGTGTTGACGACGCGCTCGACGTTGCGCTGCTTTTCTTTCGCTTCGCCCATGAGCGGCTTCACGTACACGATCCGCTCGCCCTTCTTCCCCGCGATCTTGGCCCAGTCGTCGGGATTGGTCGTGTTCGGCAGGTCCTCGTTCTCCTTGCACTCTTCGCGGACCGCCGTCAGCAGATCGTCGACGGTGATGCCCTTCTCGCCGCGGCTGATGTAGCGCTTGAGGGCGAGCTTCTTCGCGCGCCGCACGATCGACTCGATCATCGCGCCCGAGGAGAAGTCCTTGAAGTAGAGCACCTCTTTGTCGCCGTTCGCGTACGTGACCTCGAGGAAGCGGTTCTCGTCGCGCGTCGAGTACATCTCCTCGATCGTGATGCCGAGCATCCGCTCGATCGCGGCGGTCAGCTCTCCGCTGTTCTGGCGCGCCTCGGACTCGGCGATCGGGATGTCCGGCGTCAGGTACTTGAGGAAGATGTCGCGCGCCGCCATCTTGTCCGGGCGCTCGATCTTGATCTTCACGTCGAGCCGGCCCGGCCGGAGGATGGCCGGATCGATGAGGTCTTGGCGGTTCGAGGCGCCGATCACGATGACGTTCTTCAACCCCTCGACGCCGTCGATCTCGGCCAGGAGCTGCGGCACGATCGTCGTCTCGACGTCCGACGAGATCCCGGAGCCCCGGGTCCGGAAGAGGGCGTCCATCTCGTCGAAGAAGATGATGACCGGCACGTCCTCGGCCGCCTTCTCCTTGGCCTTGACGAAGATCTCCCGAATCTTCCGCTCCGTCTCCCCCACGTACTTGTTGAGGAGCTCGGGGCCTTTGATGTTCAGGAAGTAGCCCTTGATCTTCTCGCCGCGCTTCTCCGAGATCTTCCGAGCGAGGTTATTGGCCACGGCCTTCGCGATCATGGTCTTGCCGCAGCCCGGAGGGCCGTAGAGGAGCACGCCCTTGGGCGGTGCCAGCTTGTGCTCCTTATAATAGTCGCCGTAGAGGTACGGCAGCTCGACCGCGTCCTTGATCGCCTCGATCTGGGGGCTGAGCCCGCCGATGTCCTCGTAGCCGATGTCGGGCACCTCCTCGAGGGCGAGGTCCTCGACCTCGCTCTTCGGGAGCTTCTCGAGCAGGTAGCCGGACTTGGCGTCCATCAAGATGTGGTCGCCGACCTTGAGGCGATGGATCCGGAGCGGGTCCGCGATGATGCCGACCTTCTCCTCGTCGGCGCGGAGCGTGACCACCGCACGCCCCTCGTCGAGCTGCTCCTTCAAGACCACCACGTCGCCCTGGATCTCGTACCCCGCGGTCTCGACGACGTTGAGCCCCTCGTTCAGGATCAGCTCCTGTCCGGGCTTGATCTCGTCCGACTTGATCGAGGGGTGGAGGTTGACCTTGACCTTCCGGCCCTGGGAGAGGATGTTGACGGTCCCGTCGTCATTGACCGAGAGGTAGACCCCGTACGTCGAGGGCGGCGCGCAGAGCTTGTCGACCTCCTCCTTCAGCGACGTGATCTGCTCGCGCGCCTCGTAGAGCGCGTTGACCAGCTTCTCGTTCTGGTTGAACGCCTGCACGAGCTGGCGGTTGGCCTCACGGAGCTTGTTCTCGAGGACCATGAACTCCTTCGGGGTGTCCTCGAGCTTCTTGCGGAGGTGGACCGTCTCCGCCTCGAGCGACCGCACGTAGGCCTGGAGGTCTTGGACCTGAAGCTCGTACTCGGTCAAGCGCCGTCGTGAGGTCGAGTCGGACATGGGCAGGAACTTGGACAGGCCCTTCACGCCCTCGGCGGAGGGGTCGCGGCTGGGGTTACCCTTTTTCTCGAACTCCTTCATACGCTCGCATCCCTCTCTCTGGTTGACCCCGCGTGCGCCGCTCTGTCCTGGTCACGTGTCGTCACGCCGCGACACCACACCAGACTGTTTGCAGTATAGGCGTCCGCAAAAAAGAAAGTCAAGATCAGAGCAGTGATATTGCTCGTTTTTTCCCTCGGATGGCGTGGTCGTCGCATATCCTGCCCATCTTGCCCGGCTTTAGGGAGCAAGATCCGTACCGCGGAACGCCGCTCGTGCCGCCGGCGGCCGGCGAAACGGGGTGGCACCGCCAGCCGATTCCTCGTATATAAGAGAGGCATGCGGTCCTGCGACGGCCGCGCGTCCGGGCTCGTCTTCCTCGTCGCCCTCTTGGGGCTCGTGCCGCTTCTGGTCACGCCGTGTGCCGCGGACGGGCGGCGCGAAGTGCGGGTCGGCCTTCCGACCGTTCCCGCCTCGCTCGACCCCGCGACGGCGATCTCGGGCCCGACCGCGCTCATCTCGCGTCAGGTCTTCGACACCCTCGTCCGCTACCACGGGGGAGGCACGGAGCTCGAGCCGGGCCTCGCGACGCGGTGGACCATCTCGGCCGACGGCCTCACGTGGACCTTCACCCTCCGCGAGGACGTCACCTTCCACGACGGGACGCCGCTCGGCGCCCGCGACGTGCTCGCGAGCTTCGAGCGCCTGAGGTTTCCCGATCGACCCCACGCCCCGAACCCCGACGTCGTGTGGCCGGCGCTCTTCCGGGGGCTGCCCGGAGTGGTCAAGGAGCTTCAGGCCCCGGATGCCCGCACGTTCCAGATGATCCTGGTTCAGCCCTACGCTCCGCTGCTGACCGTGCTCGCCCACCCAGGCTTCGGCGTCGTCCGCGCGTCGACGGGGGCGGACGGCGGGACCCTGCTCATGGGCTCGGGGCCCTTCCGGATCGCCGAGAGCGGGCCGGGGCGCATCGTGCTCGACGCGGCCCGGCCGGTCGTGGGCAACCGCGTCGAGCGTCTCGTGTTCGTCGAGGTGGCCGACGACGCGGACGCCGAGGCGGCGTTCGCAGCGGGGACGCTCGACGTCTGGCTCCCCGAGGGCCCGCCGCGGCGGCAGGAGAACGCGCTGTCCACCCCCGGCACCCGGGTCGGGCTCCTCGTCTGGCAGACCGAGAAGGAGCCGTTCGCCCGCAAGAAGGTGCGCCAGGGGCTCGCGGCCGCGCTCGATCCCATCCTGATCGGCGCGAGCCTGGGCCAGGGCGCGGTGCCGCTCCAGTCCTTCCTCCCACCCGGCATCTGGGGACGCCGAGAGGGACCGCCGCTCCTGGGTGGCAACCGGGAGGCCGCCCGGAGGCTCCTCGCGGCGGGCGGTGTCCCCAAGGGCTTCACGCCGACGTTGCTGGTTCCCGACCTGCCGGGCCCGGTGAATCCCTCCCAGGTGGCCGAGAGCATCGCGACCGCGCTCGCCGGCGCCAACGTCCCGATCGTCACGCGCGTCGAGCCCCTCGACACGGTCCGCGGCCTCACCCAGGCGGGCGACTACGACATGGCGCTCGTCGAAGCCTCCGTCGAGGGCGGCGATCCCCACCTCTTTCTCTACCCGCTCTCGACGACCGAGGGCGCGACGAAGGGGCCGCACGCGCTGAACGTCTCCTTCTATCGGGACCCGCGCTTGGACGACCTGCTGATCCGGGCAAGCCAGCTCGCCTTCCGGCCCGAGCGCCAGCACCTTTATTACCGCGCGCAGGCCTTGATGGCCGACGAGCTGCCGTGGCTCCCGATCTACGTGCGCCTGCGGTGGGCGGTCGTCCGGCCGGGCGTGAGCGGTCTCCGGCTGCACCCCACGGGCCTGCACCAGCTGGACCTCTTGACCGTCGACCAGCCCGCATCCAAGGCGAGTCCCTGACGAACGCCTCGATCGGGCGTCTGGCCGGCGCGGTCTTGGCCCCCGGGCTCCTCGCGGCGCTCCTCGTCCTGCCCGCGCCCGCCGCCCCGCAGCCAGGCGGGGCCTTCCGCCTGGCGTTCGGCACCGATCCGCCGACGCTCGATCCCGCGCAGGCGAGCGACACGACCTCGTCGACGGTCATCCGGCAGATCTTCGACGCCCTCCTCGAGCTCGACGAGCGGCTCGAGGTGCGGGGCGCGCTCGCCGAGCGCTGGGCGGTCTCGGCCGACCAGCGCGTCTACACCTTCCACCTGCGCGCCGGGGTCCGGTTCCAGAACGGTCGCGAGCTCGGGGCGACCGACGTGAAGTACTCGTTCGAGCGCGCGGCGCGGGGCAAGCGGCCCTGGGTGTTCGAAAAGATCGCGGGGGCCCGGGACTTCATCCGCGGCCGGTCCCCGGGGATCGCCGGGATCCGGACCGCGGGCGAGCGCACCGTGGAGATCACCCTCGACCGGCCGTTCGCGCCCTTTCTCTACCTGATGGCGTACGACGCGGCCTCGGTCGTGCCGCGCGAGGAGGTGGCCCGGCGCGGGGCCACGTTCGCCAGTCACCCCGTCGGGACCGGGGCGTTCCGGCTCGCCGAGTGGCGGCACGACGACGAGCTCGTGCTCGAGCGCTTCCCCGAGCACTTCCGGGGCGCGCCGCTCCTCAACCGGATCGTCTTCCGGATCATCCCCGCCGAGATCACGCGCTTCAACGAGTATCGGACCGGCAACCTCGACGTCACCGACATTCCGACGGGATACTGCCGCCGGGTCCAGCGCGATCCGAGGACCGGCCACGACGTCGCGATCTGGCCGACGCTCGGGACGAGCGCGGTCCGGTTCAACGTCGAGCGGCCGCCCTTCGACGACCGCCGGATCCGGCTCGCGATCGCCCACGCCGTCGATCCCCGCGTCGCCGTCCGGGGGCTCCTCGAGGACTGCGTGTCGCCACCGCGCGGCATCCTGCCGCCGGCGATGCCGGGGTTCAACGAGCGCGTCCGTGCCCTGGCGTTCGATCCGGCGCTCGCGCGCCAGCTGCTCGCGAGCGCCGGCTTCCCGGGCGGGCTGGGGCTGCCCCGCGTCGCGTACTACTACAACACGACCGAGCTGAACCAGCGGATCGCGGAGCTCATCCAGGCCGAGCTCGGCGAGATCGGCATCCGGCTCGAGCTCCGCCGCCTCGACTGGGCGGCCCATATCATGCTCGTCGACGACGGGACGGCCGGCTTCTTCCGCCAGGGCTGGATCGCCGACTACCCGGATCCCGAGAACTTCCTGACGGTGCTCTTCCACTCGCGCAACGTCGGCGCCGCCGGCAACACCTCCCGCTACCGGAACGCGGCGGTCGACCGCCTCCTCGACGAGGCCGACGCGATGCCGGCGGGCGTCGCGCGCTTCAGGCGGTATGGCCAGGCCGAGCAGCTCATCCTCGACGACGCGGTGTGGGTCTCCCTCTATCATTACTCGAGCCGGGCCCTCATCAAGCCGTACGTGCGGGGCCTCGAGCGGTCGCCCTTGTCGTCGGCGCCCGAGTTCCTGGCGCCGCTCCGCAAGGTCTGGCTCGCCCGGTGAGGAGGGGGCGCCGGTGAGGGTTGTCCGCCCGGTCGCGCAGCGCCTCCTGGCGCTCGGGCCGGTGCTGTTCGGCATCACGCTGCTCGTGTTCGCGCTCAACGCGGTCGCGCTCGGCGATCCCGCCCGCGCGGCGCTCGGGCAGCGCGCCGACCCCGAGGTCCTGCGGCAGCTTCGCCACGAGTACGCGCTCGACCGCCCGCTCGTCGTGCAGTACGCGACGTGGATCGGACGCCTCCTCCGGGGCGACCTCGGCCGCTCGTACCGCCAGCAACGTCCGGTGACCGAGGTCGTCGCCGACCGCCTGCCGGCCACGGTGCGCCTGGCCCTGGCGGCGACGCTCGTCTCGGTCGTCGTGGGCGTGGGCGCGGGCGCCACGGCCGCGGCCCGCCCCGGCAGCGGCCTGGACCACGCGCTGATGGGGGCGGCCGTGCTCGGCATCTCGACCCCGGTCTTCTGGCTCGGCATGATGCTGGCGCTCGTGTTCGCGGTGGGCCTCGACTGGCTCCCGGTCTCGGGCTACGGCGGGGGCGATCTCGCGCACCTGGTACTGCCCGCGCTCACGCTGGGGGCGCTTCATACCGGCACCGTGGCGCGGATGACGCGGGGCAGCCTCCTGGACGTCGTGCGGCTCGACTATATCCAGACCGCGCGCGCCAAGGGCCTCGCCGAGGGGACGGTGCTCGGCAAGCACGCGCTCCGGAACGCCCTGATTCCGATCGTGACCGTGATCGGCATCGGCCTGGCCGACCTCCTCGTCGGCGCCCCCCTGACGGAGACGGTGTTCGCCTGGCCGGGGCTCGGCAGGATGCTCGTGGCCGCCGTGGGCGAGCGGGACCTGCCGGTCGTGATGGGAGCGGTGCTCGTCTTTGCCGTGGTGTACGTCGTCGGCAACCTCCTCGTCGACCTGGCCTACCTGGTCATCGACCCGCGGACGCGGGCGGCCGACTAGACCCTGATGCGGCGCGCGGCCGGCGAGCGCCCCTCCCCCGAGACTCCCGAGGCCCGGCGCGGTGCCGACCGGACGGCGGCCGGCCCGACCGCCGGCCCCGGTCAGCCGGGACACCGGTGGCGCCGCCATCGCGGCTTCGTCGCCGGCCTCGCCCTCGTCGGCCTCTTCGTCCTCGCCTCCGCGCTGGCGCCGGTGCTGGCGCCCGCCGACCCGCTGCACGTGCCGACCGGTGCCGAGGCGGCCACGCTCCTGCCGCCCGGGCCGCACCACGCGCTCGGCACGGACGTCCTCGGCCGCGACCTGCTCTCGCGCGTGCTCTACGCGGGGCGCGTGTCGCTCGCGGTCGGGCTCGGCGTCGAACTCTTCGCGGCCACGCTCGGCTGCCTCGTCGGGCTCCTGGCCGGCTACTACGGCGGCTGGCTCGACGCGGTGCTGATGCGGGCGACCGACGTGGTCATGGCCTTCCCGTCCCTGGTCCTCGCCATCGGGCTGATCGCCGTCTTCGAGGAGCCGGGCCTCGACAAAGTCTTCCTGGTCCTCGGCGCCCTCGGCTGGACCACCATCGCCCGCGTGATCCGCGGCGAGGTCTTGACGCTCAGAGGCCAGGAGTACGTGGAGGCGGCGCGGGCGGTGGGCGTCCCGGACCCGGTGATCCTCGTCCGCCATGTGCTCCCCAACTGCCTCGGCCCGCTCCTGGTCGCCGCGACGATCGGGGTCGGCGGCAACATGGTCGCCGAGGCCGGACTCTCCTTCCTCGGGCTCGGCGCCCAGCCGCCGACGATCTCGTGGGGGGCCATGCTGGCGGAGGGCCAGACCTTCCTGACCGCGGCGCCCTGGGTCGCGGTCTTCCCGGGTGGGGCGCTCCTGCTGGCGGTGCTCGGCGTCAACCTGCTCGGCGACGGCCTCCGGGATCTGCTCGACCCTCGATTCCGAAAGTGGTAGAAATAGCTGCTCCATGCCGTCTGTCGCCGAGACCGTCGCCGAGCTGATCCAGTGGGTGTTCCCCGAGCACGCCGGCGCGCCCGGGCAGATCCACGGCGGCCGGATGATGGAGTGGATCACGCAGGTCGGGACCTCGGCGGCGGCGCGGGTGGCGCGGGGCACGGTCGCGCTCGGCTCTCTCGACGACCTCGACTTCCTCCACCCGGTCCGGGTGGGGGAGATCGCGATCCTCCGCGCCCAGGTCGAGTACGTGGGCCGGTCCTCGCTCGAGGTCGGGGTCCGCGTGTGGTCCGAGAACGTCCTGACCGGCGAGCGGGCGGTCACGCTGAACTCGCACCTCGTGTTCGTCAAGGTCGGCGACGACGGGCGGCCGCGGCCGGTCGCGGACAAGATCGCGCCCCGCGACCCGGCCGAGCAGGACCTCGTCGAGGCCGCGCGCCGGCGCCGGGAGGCGCGCCTGGCCCGCTTCGCCAGGAAGGTCGAGCGGGGGGAGGGGGTCGACGACGAAGGCCGGGACCTCCGGTGGCGGTTCGAGTCGGCCCGAAGCGTCTTGCCCGAGGACGCGCTCTTTGGCCGCATGATGTTCGCGGGCAAGCTGCTGAAGGATATCGACGAGGCCGGGGGCATCCTCTCGATGCGCTACTGCCGGGGCTTCGTCATGACCGCGTGCCTGGACGCGCTCGACTTCTACGCGCCGGTCGCGACCCACGAGGTCGTGACGTTCCGGGCGGGGCTCAACCACGTCGGGACCTCGTCGCTCGAGATCGGCGTGAAGGTGCTGGCGGAGGTGCCGTGGACGGGCGAGGTCCGCCACGCGTGCACGGCCTACCTGACCTTCGTGCATCTCGGGCCGGACCGCCGCCCGCGCCCGTGCCCGCCCTTCACGCCGGCGACGCCCGGCGAGCGGCGGCGCTGGGAGGCGGCCCTCGGCCGGCGAGAGGCGCGGCTGGCGCGCGTGAAGCGGCTCCGGGCCTCCCTGGCGGGGGACGCGCAGGGGCCAGAGGCTCCGGTGGCCGAGGGCTGAGAGGGGGGCGAACGTGTCAGGACATTCACGGTGGTCGCAGATTAAGCGCAAGAAGGGCAAGACGGATGTCCAGCGGGGGAAGGTCTTCTCCAAGATCCTCCGCGAGATCACCGTCGCCGCGCGCGGCGGCGGCGGCGACCCGAAGGCCAACATGCGCCTGAAGGCGGCCATCGAGTCGGCCCGGGCGGCGAACATGCCCGCCGACAACATCAAGCGCGCGATCCAGAAGGGCACGGGGGAGCTCCCCGGGGAGGCCTACGAGGAGATCACCTACGAGGGCTTCGGCCCCGGCGGGGTGGCGCTCCTGGTGCGGGTGCTCACCGACAACCGCAATCGGACCGCGCCCGAGATCCGACACCTGTTCGAGCGGCACGGCGGCAACATGGGCGCCTCCGGCTCCGTGGCCTGGATGTTCGAGCGCAAGGGCGTCATCCATGTGGACGCCGAGCGGATGCCAGAGGACGATGTGCTCGCGGTCGCGCTCGATGCGGGCGCGACGGACATGCGGCGCGTCGAAAAAATTTACGAGATCACCACGGCTCCTGCTGAAATGGAGGCGGTCCGCGGCGCGCTCGAGGCCCGTGGCGCGCCGGTCCTCGAGGGCGCGGTGTCCTTCGTCCCGCAGTCCACCGTCCGGGTCGAGGGCAAGGATGCACAGGCCGTGTTGCGCCTGGTCGAGGCGCTGGAGGAGCAGGACGACGTCCAGGCCGTTTACGCAAACTACGACATTCCGGACGAGGTCATCGAGGCGATCTCGGCCGCCTAGCTCGCTTCCGTCCCGGCCGGGGCTCCGGGTCCTCGGCGTCGACCCCGGCCTGATCGCCACCGGCTACGGATGCCTCGAGACCGGCCCCGCCGGCGT
>QHRX01000331.1:483-2324 GCA_003221455.1 Candidatus Rokuibacteriota bacterium | reverse complement strand
CTGCTGCTTGCCCCACTCGGGGCCTTCGCGCACGAAGCGTGGGTGTTGACGCCGGAGGAGATGGCGAAGTTCAACGCCCAGCCGCTGCCCCCGATCTTCACGACCCTCAACGCCGTCAACGTGTCGATGTACATCGGCACGCTGCTCTTCCTGGTGGGTTGGATCTCACTCAACTACACGGGAGCTCGCGAGCTCTTCCCCGACCTCCAGGTCCGGTTGGCCTCCTACGGCGGCTACGCGTCGCTGGGGCTTCGTATCGCGCTCTTCGTCCTCCTCGGCATGGCCGGGACCGGGCTCGGTCCCCGCGTGGGTACGGCCCTGCTCGAGGCGCCGACGCTCGCGGCCCCAGACCTCGAATTACGACTCCTGGGACCGGGCTGGGGATGGATCGCCTGGATCGAGATCGTGCTGGCCCTCTGCTTCCTGCTGGGCATTTACGTTCGCGCCGCCGCCGTCGTCCTCCTCGGCCTCGCGATCCTAGGCCTGTTCAGCTTCGGGCCGCGGATCTTCGACTACCTCGGGCTGGTCGGCGGGGCCGGCGTATACCTCCTGCTGCAGGGCGCCGGCTCCTACTATGTGCCGATGCCGTCCGTTCCGGGGACTGCAACGATCCACGCTTGGCTGGAGGGCCAGCCCCGCTTGCGCGCCCAGTTCCTCCTGCAGTTGTTGGCGGGCTTTAATCTCGCGTACCTCGGTGTCTACTGGAAAGGCTTCCACGCGAACTCCATGCTGGCGATTCTGCAGGCCCACCACGTGCCGACGTTCGGGATACAGCCCCCGACCTTCGTCCTCTGGATGGCCCTCGTCGAGGGACTGGCCGGTGCCCTCATCATGGCGGGGGTCCTGATGCGTCCCCTGTCGTTCCTCCTCCTGGGGTCGTTCGTCTTCTTCAGTGCCATCCTCGGGGAGAGCGTCTTCGGGCACATCATTTTCTACGGCCTGCTGGTGTCGTTCATCACGAACGGCGACGGGCGGTGGCGCCGTCCCGTTGCCACAGACGCGCCGGGGCGGGTGCTCATCCTGGGAGGCGGGTTCGCGGGCGTGCACTGCGCGATGCGGCTGGAGCGGCTCCTCGGGAAGTTTACGAACGTTCGAATCACCCTCGTGCACCGCGAGGACTATTTCCTCTTCCACCCTCTGCTCCCCGAAGTGGTTGGGGGAGCGATCCAGCCCGGGAGCATCGTCAATTCCATTCGACGTCTCTGTCCGAGGACGCGGGTCGTGCAGGGCGAGGCGACGTCTATCGATCCCCGGACGAGGGAAGTGCTGGTCTCTGGGGCGGCGGGGGAGAAGCTGACCGTCGGCTACGATCAGCTCGTAGTCGCCCTCGATCCGGAGGCCAGCTTCGCCGGAATCCCCGGGCTGCTCGAGCACGCCCTGCCGATCATGACGATCGGCGACGCGCTGTTTCTGCGCCAGCAGGTGCTCGCACGGATGGCTCGGGCAGAGACGGTGTCGGAGGCGGGGAAGCGTCGGGCCCTCCTGACATTCGCCGTGGTGGGGGGAGGAGTGCGAGGGGCGGCGACAGCCGCTGAGATTCGCTCCCTGATAAACGCAGCCTTGGTCTCCTATCCCGCGATCAATCAGGGCGAACCCCGGATCCTGCTCTTCGAGGAGCAGCTGGAGGTCATGCCCAAATTCGACCCCTCGATGCGAGCGGCGGCGCGTCGCAGGCTCGAAAAGCTGGGGGTGGAGATTCTGACCGGGACCCGGGTCGACGCGGTGACTCCGGAGGAGGTGATGGTTCCAGGCAAGCGCGTCGCGTGTCAGACGGTGGTCAGTGCCTTGTCGGCCCTGCCTCAAGTCGTCGGGACAGTTTCCCGAGCCCGGTCGGGAGGCCG
>QHRX01000331.1:0-314 GCA_003221455.1 Candidatus Rokuibacteriota bacterium | reverse complement strand
GGCGTCGCTCTACGGCATCCGTTTCGGAGGGGGTCTGGCCTGGGTGCTCTCGCGGTCCCTCTGTCTGCTGACGCTTCCGGGCCTCGAGCGGAACCTCCGGGCGTTGGTCGACTGGATGCTGGACGTCCCCTTCCGTAATGACATTGTAGTCCTGGCTCCGCAGCAGACGCAGAAGCTCGGGCGGGCCCATTACGAGGTCGGGGACGAGATCGTTCGAGAGGGGGAGCAGGGGGAGTGTGCCTACCTGCTCGTATCCGGCGAAGTCGAGGTATTCAGGAAGGTCAACGGTCGGACACAGCCGATCGGCCGGCTCC
>QHRX01000037.1 GCA_003221455.1 Candidatus Rokuibacteriota bacterium | reverse complement strand
TCGCGAACGGCAAAGTCTATGTCGGTACGCGGGGCAGTCTCAGCGTCTTCGGGCTCTCAACGCAGGCGAGCGTCACCCTCACGGTCGGCAAAACGGGGACGGGCGACGGCACGGTCACCAGCGCGGACGGGAGGATCGCCTGCGGGACGAGCTGTAGCGCGAGCTATCGGGGCGGGACGACCGTGACCCTGACCGCTACGCCGAGCCAAGGCTCCGTCTTCGCTGGTTGGAGCGGCTGCGATGGGGTTTCCGGCACGACCTGCACGGCGATGCTGGGGAGTGGCCCCAAGTCGGTCACGGCCACGTTCAACCTTCAGCCGGGCTTCACCCTCACGGTCAGCAAGGGCGGGACGGGGAGCGGCACGGTGACCTCGAGCGATGGCGGCATCAGCTGCGGGCCCACGTGCGCCGCCACCGCGGCCGCCTACGCGAGCGGGACGGTGGTGACGCTGACGGCGAGTGCGGGCGGCGGGTCGACCTTCGGCGGCTGGAGCGGCTGCGATGGGGTCTCCGGCACGACCTGCGCGGTGACGATGAGCTCGGCCAGGACGGTCACAGCGACCTTTAACGTACAGCGCCAGCAGTTCACGCTCACGGTGAGCACGGCGGGGACGGGAAGCGGAACGGTGGGGTCCAGCGACGGGCTGATCACCTGTCCGGGCACCTGCTCGGCCACTTACCCGAGCGGCACCAGCGTGACGCTGACGGCGACGCCGGCCAGCGGCTCGACGTTTGCCGGCTGGAGCAGCTGCACGGGGACCGGCCCGTGCACGGTGACGATGAGCTCGGCCAGGACGGTCACAGCGACCTTTAACGTACAGAGCCAGCAGTTCACGCTCACGGTGAGCACGGCGGGGACGGGAAGCGGAACGGTGGGGTCCAGCGACGGGCTGATCAACTGTCCGGGCACCTGCTCGGCCACTTACCCGAGCGGCACCAGCGTGACGCTGACGGCGACGCCGGCCAGCGGCTCGACGTTTGCCGGCTGGAGCGGCGGCTGTGGGGCCACCAACACCTGCACGGTGACCCTCGCGGGCAACACGACCGTCGCTGCCACTTTCGGCACCGCGGGCGTGAGCGCGCCCGTCCTGATGTGGCAGTACGGTGGGTGCCTTCCGGGGCCGTCGTGTGATACCGGCTGGTATTCCTCCCCCGCCGTGGCAGATATCGACGGCGACGGCCTGCCGGACGTGGTCTGGGGCAACTATGACGTCGTGGCTTTGAACGGCGCCGACGGCAGCCTCAAGTGGCGTGCCACGAGCAGTCACCGCGTCTGGCCGAGCATCGCCGTCGCCGCTTTGACCGCGGGCGGGCCGCTTGAGGTGATCGCCGCCCGCGCCTCCGACGAGCTCACCGTCTACGACGGCTTCGGCAACACGGTCTGGACGCGAAATCCGTTCGGGACCGGTGAGCTTCGCACCCTGGCCGTGGCCGACCTCGAATCCGACGGCCGGCTCGAAATCCTCGTCGGCCGCACGGGCGGCGATCAGAGTCCCCAGCTCACCGCCTTCGAGCCAGACGGCACCGTGCGGCCGGGCTGGCCTGTGCGCCACAGCGGGGAGCCGGGCTTCGGCTGGGGGCTGTACAACCAGAACGTGGTCGTGGCCGACATGAACGGCGACGGCTTCAAGGAGGTCTTCAGCCCCACCACGGGGCATTACATCACCGCGGTTGACCGGAACGGCAACCAGCTTCCGACGAACGCGGTCTACAACGACTTCACCCCCGTGGGTCCGAAGGTCTGGAGCCAGGTCGGTGTCCAAGTCGACAACGCCGTGGACCTTCGGGGCTACGCCGACTGCGGCGTCGACAACCGTCCCACATTCGAGGAGAGCGCCCCCGTGGTCGCCGACGTCGACGGCGACGGCGTGCCGGAGCTGATCGTGGTCGGCAACATCTACGACTGCGGCACCGGCACTAGCCTCTACCACATGCCGTTCATCCTGAAGCTCGACCGCACGCGCTGGAGCGGCAGCGGCTTCGACTGGACCGTGATCCCCACGCCCGAACCTGGCAGCGCGCCGCGCTCCGAGGACTACACCGTCATCGAACAAGCCCTTCCCAACGCTGTCGTCGCCGATCTCGACGGGGACGGCTTCCAGGAGATCCTCTTCCCCTCCTACGACGGCAAGGTCCACGCCTATTGGCTCGATAAGACCGAGCACGGAAGCTGGCCCTACACAGTCCCGACGACCGGGGCGCCGGGAGACGACTTCCGCTTCGCGAGCGAGCCCGTGGTCGTCGACCTGGACAACGACGGGCACGCCGAGGTCATCTTCACCTCGTGGCCCAAGAAGGCCTCGGGGGGCGTCGGGCAGCTCCACATCCTCGACTATCTCGGCCGGGAGCTGTCTCGCGTCGACCTGCCGGCGCCCGGCCTCGGGTCGAGCTGGAACGGCGGCCTCGGCGCCCCGACGCTCGCCCACATCGACGGGAGTCCGGACCTCGCGGTGGTCGTGGGCACGGTCGCGAGCGGCGTGGTCGCCTATAAACTTCCGAACACCGCGAACGCACGGATCCTCTGGGGGACGGGCCGCGGGAGCTACCAGCGCGCGGGCACCGCGCCCCCCGTTCATTGAGGCCGGTGGTGCCGCGGCGGGTGGTCGGGGTGCGCTGCGCCCCGTGATGGCGCGCGCGCCCGCCCTCACGGCTCGACCCGTCTGCGCCGGATCTCCTCGAGCAGGGCTGCCGGCACCCGGAAGAAGGACTCGACGACCGCGGGGTCGAGGTGCGTGCCGGCGCACCGCTTGATCTCGGCCTTGCCGAGGTCGAAGGGCTTGGCTCTGGAGCTCCCGGCCCCGCGAGGGGAATCCCGTCCTACGCCAAGACGACGTTCATTCTGGCTGCGCCCGGGCTGCGCCGATGGTTCAATCCGATCGTCTTCCTCTCCGCGACCGTCCCCTTTCAGGGGAACGCTCGACGCACATCCTGTGCTGGCTATGGCCCCGCCGTGGCCGCGAACACATCCGTCGGGTTCTCCGTGTTCCCCGAATTTGTCTGGACGAAGAAGGGCGTGAATTCGCTCCCGGCCGCGGCTAACCCTTGGTAGTCGCCCAAGAAGAACCCCTGCGAGACCGGGGCCGTCCGCAAGTCAAACGACACCGCGGTGAGCCGTGTCTCCTGCCAGGTGGCCCCCTGGTCGTGCGAGTGGACCAAAAATGCGTCGGTCTCGAGCGCCGGCGCCCCCGGCGTGTGATTGCGGAAATCGTAATAGGTGACTCCGATCGTGCCGTCCGCTCGGACGCGGATCATTGGGGTGAACGCCTGCTGCTCGCCCAGCCCGATGTCGGCCGGGGTCTGGTTGATCTGGGCGGGCGTCGACCAAGTCAAGCCACCGTCCGCGGACACCGAGAAGGCAATGCCGTCGACGGCGAACCCGCTGAAGCGGGAATCCTGCCACACGACGTACAGGGTGCCGCTGCTCGGATCCACCGCGATCTCCGGAATAATGTCACCGCCGGTGCGGACCGGAGAACCCGTATCGGGATCCTGCACCCCCGTCGCCGCCAGGCCGGACACGCGGATGGGGTCTGACCAGGTGTCGCCCCGGTCTGTCGAGCGGATGATCGCCACGTCGCGTCCCGGCTCCAGCGGAGCCGGGCACGTGAAGACGCTCCGACAGATATTGGTGAGGACGTTCACCAGCTCGCCGTGGAACGGGCCAGCGGGTCCCTGGTCGGGCAGCACGACGATCTGGTTCCCGACGGTCTGGTTCCAGACCCCGGGGTCGTAAATCTCGCGGGCCGGCTCCCACGTTTGCCCGCCGTCGGTCGTGCGGGCGAGCATGGTCGGGCCGCCCGGAATCGCATCCGAATCGAGCCCACCTTGGAGCACGCCCGCTTCCGGGCGCTCCCCGAGGAGTCGGTGCTCCCCGGCGAATCCGCGCCTGCGTTGAGCCAGGCCCCGCAGGCGGTCCCACACGGCGTACGCCAGGTTGGCGTCGTTCGGATCGGCCGTGATCGAGTCTTTGTCGTTGAAGACCCGGGGGTCCGCGTCGAAGCGGAGCACGACTGGATCACTCCAGGTGGCGCCTCCGTCTGTCGACTTGCTCACGAGCATCGCGCTGTCCGGGTTGGAGTCGTTGCGGGCGAGGGCCATCTGGTAGACGTCGCCGTTGGGTGCGAAGGTCACCCACGGATCGGACGCCCGTTCGAAGTCACCGCCGTTCGCGGGATTTCCGCCCGCACAGCGGCTGAAGGGCACCATCACCGTCGCCCAGGTCTGACCGCCGTCGCGCGAGACACCCGTGAGCACGCCGTTGGCGCTGCCGTTCGACCAGCGGTCCTGCTGCCAGACGCCGACGAGATTCGCGGGATTCGTCGGATTGAGCGCGACCCATGGTTCCACTTCGGCATTTGGGAACACCTCGCCGCTCTGCGGCGCGCCGTTGCAGCCCGGGGTGAAGGGGGTCGGACTGGTGACGAGGGTCAGCGGCGCCACCTGGAGCTCGTCGGCGGTGACTGAAATGGCGGGACTGACTGCCAGGACCGTGAGGAGCGCTACCACCGCGGGGAATTGACGGCTCTTCCCGTGACGCATGAGATCCTCCTGCGGGGACCACGAGCCCGTTAGGGGCTTTTGGCGAATGAGGTAGCTCATCGGCGAGAATGGCCGAGGTGCCCACGGCAAGGTCAGAGTGGGGTTGCGGGTCATAGCCCCGTTGTTTCCGGTGTTCACCGTCGCAACGGCTGCGCCCCCAACGGAGGCCCAGCCGAGCCGCCCTCCTCGGCCCGGGCCGCCCTGTGGTTGCGGCCGGACCGAGCGCCATCCCAAGGGCCCTGATCCTGTGCTCCGGAGAGGGGGGGTCGCAATCGGGTAAACCATCATCGGGAGATACGGTGAATCTGTAGCCCTTCGTGAGGGTTTCCCCGGTCTGGAATCCAGGGCCTTTTCGGATTGTCCCGCTTCCCCTCTCGTTGGAACGATGGCGCCGAAGTACTGATGGGACTCCGGCCATGGTGGTCGGGGTTGACCCAGCGAGAGGACTGCCATGCGCACCGCCTCGGTCGACGGCCGACGCTTCATGAAAGTTCCGTTTCGGAGGGGCTGGTTCGCCGCGCTCGGCACCCTCGGCTGCATCCTGCTGTGCGGGCAAGCCGCGAAGGCCCAGGTCGGAGTCCTGACGTATCACAATGACAACGCCCGCACGGGGCAGAATCTCGGGGAGACGATCCTCACCCCGGGCAACGTGGCTCCCGGCACGTTTGAGAAATTGTTCTCATATCCGGTGGATGGGTACGTCTACGCGCAGCCGCTCTACGCGCCGAACGTGAACATTCCTGGTCAGGGGTTTCACAACGTGGTGTTCGTCGCCACCGAGCACGACAGTGTCTACGCCTTCGACGCCGACGACGCGAGCGTCGGCCAGCTCTGGCAGGTCAGCTTTATTGACCCGGCGAATGGCGTCACCCCGGTTCCGCCTGGGGACGTCCAGAGCCAAGACATCGCGCCCGAGATCGGGATCACGGGGACGCCAGTCATCGACGACGTGAGCGGCACGCTGTACGTGGTGGCAAGGACCAAAGAGGTGTTAGGGGACGGTTCCCACTACGTGCAGCGGCTCCACGCCCTCGACATCACGACGGGGGCCGAGAAGTTTGGCGGACCGGTCGTGATCGGAGACACCATCTTTGACGGAAGCTCCACCACCTACGTCAGCGCGCCCTCCGTCTCCGGTAGCGGGGACGGGAGCGTGGGCGGCCAGGTCTTCTTCGATGCGCTGCGCCAGAACCAGCGGTCCGGCCTCTTGCTGCTGAACGGCGTCGTCTACATCGGGTGGGCGTCGCATAGTGACACGTCCCCGTATCACGGCTGGGTCCTGGGCTACGATGCCCAGACCCTCGCGCCAGTCGGGGGCGCCGTGTTCAACACGACGCCGAACGGCGGTCAGGGTGGGATCTGGATGAGCGGCGGCGGCCTCGCCGCGGACAGTAATGGGTCCGTCTACCTGTCGACGGGCAACGGGACATTCGATGTCACGGGTTCCCAGGCTCCGGCCTACGGGGACAGCGTGCTCAAGCTCGCGACGGGCCTCGACCTGACGGTGGCCGACTCCTTCACGCCGTGGAACCAGGAAGACCTGAAAAATAAGGATCAAGACCTCGGGTCGGGGGGGGTGCTCCTGCTGCCGGACCAACCAGGGGCCCGCCCGCATCTCCTGGTGACCGCGGGAAAGGACGGCACGATCTACCTCATCGATCGCGACGACCTGGGCGGGTACCAGCGGTGCGGCACGGGCTGTGACGACGTTGTGCAGGAGCTGACCATAGGCCAATGTTTCTGTACGCCCGCGTACTTCAACAATCAGGTGTACTTTCAGGGCGCGAACGATGTTCTCAAGGCGTTTTCGCTGTCCAACGGCCGTCTCGTCTCCCCTCCGGCCTCACAGTCGAGCGTGCCGTTCAATTATTTCGGTGCGACCCCCAGCATCTCGGCGAACGGATCCAGCAGCGGTATCGTGTGGGCGTTGCAGGCGGCGGCGCAAGGTCCGGCGATCCTGCGCGCCTATGACGCGCTCGATCTCTCACGCGAGCTCTACAGCAGCGATCAAATGCCGGCCGACCAACTGGATGGCGCCGTGAAGTTTGCCGTGCCGACCGTCGCGAACGGCCAAGTGTATGTCGGTACGCAGAGCAGTCTCAGCGTCTTCGGGCTCTCAACGCAGGCGAGCTTCGGCCTCGCGGTCAGCAAGACTGGGACGGGCGACGGCACGGTCACCAGCGCGGACGGGAGGATCGACTGCGGGACGCGCTGTACCGCGAGCTATCCGGGCGGGACGACCGTGACGCTGACCGCGACGCCGAGCCAAGGCTCCGTCTTCGTTGGTTGGAGCGGGTGCGATGGGGTCTCCGGCGCGACCTGTACGGTGACGCTGGGGAGTGGGCCAAAGTCGGTCACGGCCACATTCAACCTGCAGCAGGGCGTCGCGCTCACGGTCAGCAAGGGCGGGACGGGGAGCGGCACGGTGACCTCGAGCGATGGCGGCATCAACTGCGGGCCCACGTGCGTCGCCACCTACGATAGCGGGACGACCGTGACGCTGACCGCTGCGCCGAGCCAAGGCTCCGTCTTCGCTGGTTGGAGCGGCTGCGATGGGGTCTCCGACACGACCTGCACGGTGACGATGAGTGGAGCCCGGTCGGTCACGGCCACATTCAACCTGCAGCAGGGCTTCACCCTCACGGTCAGCAAGGGCGGGACGGGGAGCGGCACGGTGACCTCGAGCGACGGCGGCATCAACTGCGGGCCCACGTGCGTGTTCACGTACGACAGCGGGAGGGTGGTGACGCTGACGCCGAGCGCGAGTGAGGGCTCGGCCTTTGGCGGCTGGAGCGGGTGCGATGGGGTCTCCGACACGACCTGCACGGTGACGATGAGCGGAGCGCGGTCGATCACGGCCACATTCAACGTGCAGCGGTTCACCCTTACGGTCAGCAAGGGCGGGACGGGGAGCGGCACGGTGACCTCGAGCGACGGCGGCATCAACTGCGGGCCCACGTGCGTGTTCACGTACGACAGCGGGAGGGTGGTGACGCTGACGCCG
>QHRX01000197.1 GCA_003221455.1 Candidatus Rokuibacteriota bacterium | reverse complement strand
CCAGCGGACGACGACGACCAGATCGTGGTCCGGATCGAGCCAGATCAGGTTGCTGCCGGCGCCCCGCGCCGCCCAGCTCGTCGGGGGCGCGCTCGGGAAGAGGGCGCGCCCGGTGTTGAGCCACCAGAGCAGGCCGTACTGGGGGTTGAGCGGGCCCGGCCGGCGCATCTCCTCGGTCCACGACTCCGCCAGCACCTCGCGGCCCTGCCAGCGCCCGCCGCGGTGGACCAGGAGCCCGAACCGCGCCTGGTCCCGGCTCGAGATCCAGAGGCCGCCACCCCAGTGGGAGCCGCCCGGCACCGACGGCATCCGCTGGCCGTCGAGCCCGACGTAGGAGTTGCGGTAGGGCTCCCACTGCCAACCGTCCGCCGCGCCGATCGCGTCCATCACCGCACGCCGGAGCACCTCGGCCAGCGGGCGCCGGAAGAGCTGGAGGAGCGAGAGACTCAGGCGGTTCACCCGGACGTCGTTGTACTCCCAGAAGGTGCCCGGCGGTCGGAGCGCGCGGGCCGGCCCCTTGCCGCCGCCGCCGAGCTCGCCCCGGCCGACGTCGCGGTGGTGGTCGATGCTGTCGGGCTTGCCCCAGAGCGTGCCCTCCCACTCGCTCGTCTGATGGAGGAGATGCCGCCAGGTGATCGGACGATTCTGCGGAGACTCGAAGCCGTCGTCGAGGGCGGCGCCGCGCACGGGGTCGTCGAGGTCCCGGATGAGCCCGCGCATCACCGCGACGCCCGCCAGGGTCGCGAGATAGCTCTTGGCGACGCTGAAGGTCATGTCCGGGCGGCGCGTGTCGCCCCACTCGGCGACCAGGTAGCCGCCGCGGACGATCAGCCCGTTCGGTCCGCCGCGCGGCCGCACGGGGCCGAGCACCTCGTCGGGAGCGGGCGGCTCGTCGGCGACGCCGACGTAGCGCCCGGCGTCGGTCAGGAAGTCGCGGCGCCACCTCGTCTCGTGCGCGCGGTGGTAGTCGATCGCGGCCGCCAGGCCGTCGGGGCGCATGCCGAGCGCGCCCGGCGGCCGTGCCTGCCAGCCGTCCGGCGGGGGCTCGTAGCCGGCCATCAGCGCGGCCGGGGCGGGTGCGCGCGGACGGCCTCTTCGTTCACGTCCGTGCCCCAGCCCGGGCCCGCGGGCAGGACGAGGGAGCCCTGGGTGACCTCGGGCCTCACGGTCACGAGATCGTCGTACCACGGCACGCGGTCGGGGTCGATCTCCATGATGCGGAAGTTCGGCACGACGGCGCAGAAGTGCGCGCTCATCATCGTCGCCAGGTGGCCGTAGAAGTTGTGCGGCGCCACGTTCGTTTCGTAGGCGTCGGCGATGGCGGCGATCTTGAGCGATTCGGCGACGCCGTTCCAGGGAGCGTCGATGATGAGGACGTCGACCGCGTGGTGCTCGAGGTACGGGGTGTAGCCGCGGCGCCCGAAGAGCGCCTCGCCGGAGGCCACGGGGATGCGCGTGCCGCGCCGGATGTCGCGGAGCGCACGGGGGTCCCGGGTGTCGATCTCGACCCAGAAGATGTCGAAGGGCTCGAGGACGCGCGCGGCCTTGAGGAAGCCCTCGGTCTTGAAATTGAAGTTGAGGTCCACGAGGATGTCCATGTCGGGCCCCGCGCCCTCCCGGAACGCCGCCAGCTGGTGCTCGAGCGCCCGGAGCACGTGGCGGTCGGGGTTCAGCTCGGGGAAGCCTGGCTGCTCCAGGTTGCGCGCGAACCCCGGTGAGTGGAGGTAGGGGCGGTCGCCCAGGATGAACACGTTGGTCTTGAGCGCCGTGTAGCCGCGGGCGACGACCTCCCGGCCGAGGGAGACGACGTCCTCGAGCGTCCGGAGGGGCGGCAGCTGCATCTCGGCGGGCCACCCGAGCCGGTAGGTGCCGCAGTGCGACCAGTAGAGCCGGATCCGCTCGCGCACGGGGCCGCCGAGGAGTCGGTAGACCGGGAGGCCGAGCGCCTTGGCCGTGATGTCCAGGAGCGCGTTCTCGATCGCGCCGATCGCCTGCTGGATCACGCCGCCGCTGGCCAGGCGGCGCACGGCGTGCAGCAGCGTGACCAGCGCCTCCCACGCGCGCGGGTCCTTGCCGATGAGCACGGGGGCGAGCCGGTCGATCACCGCGGAGAGCCCCGCGCCGCCGAAGGACTCGTTGTACTCGCTCCAGCCCGTGATGCCCTGGTCGGTGCTGATCTTCAGGAAGTCGAAGTTCCGGAAGCCCGCGTCCGCGTGCAGCGACTCCACCTTCGTGATCTTCATGGTCGACGGCTCCCTCCGCGGCGTGCCCCGCCCTCACCAGGGCATGGTCCGGCCCGTGTGCCGGCGGCTCAGCTCGGCGGCCTCGTGCCCCTGGCGGCCGGTGCCGATCCTCACCCCTTCGGCGATCCGGGCGAGGACGTTGGCCGGCGTGACCTGCTCGAGGAAGGCCAGGCCGGCGGCCTTGCAGGCCCCGAGGACCCGCGCGCGGGCGGCTCGCATGTCCGCGGGGTACGGTTCGTCGTGCTGATCCGGATAGCCCATCGACATGCCCATGTCGCCCGGGCCCCACTCCGCGAACGCGATCCCCGGAACCCGCGTGCTCGCCTCGACACTGGCGAGCGCGCGGACGTTCTCGATCTTGAGGCCGAGCAAGAGCTCGCCGCGCGGGTTGAGTGGCCAGGGATCGGCGGTCGCGAGGTAGCGGTCGACCGCGAGCCCCCAGACCTGGGCGGCGCGCTCTTGGCCGCCGTGGCCGCGGCGCCCGACGCCCAACGCCGGGCCCACGCCGGACGTGTGGAACGGGAAGCGCGCGGCCTCGACGAAGGCGCGGACGGCGTCTGGCATCTCGGCGTGGCAGAGGAGGAGGCCGTGGACGCCGGTGGCGAGGACCTGCTTCACCATCCACGCGTTCGCCCGTACCGCCTCCGCGCTCACGCCCTCGGCCGGCAGCGTCACCACGACCGCGGGCGTACGGTGGCCGCTTCGCGTGGGGCCGCCGTCGACGAGGCCGCGCATGAACTCGGTGAGGCCGCCCACGTCGAAGGGGGTGTGCTCCATGTCGTAGGTGACGTAGTCGGCCCACGTCTGAGCGGCGGCCCTGCCGCCGTCGTAGCCGCCGGCGCCGATCGCGTCGCGGTGCTCGTAGTAGATCGGCTGTCCCGCCTCGAGGAGCTCGATGGCCTTGTTCACTCTCGGCATGCGCGCCACCCTAACCGCGTTGTTGGAATCGCTGGTGGAGGGTAGCATGATCGCGGCCGGCGGGACGCGCCGAGGCGTCGCGTCCCGGGGGGGGAGGCATGGGCGACCGCGTGATCGCCGACGAGCAGGTCGAGGTGGCCCCTGGCGTCAGGCTCTACGTCGAGCGGCGCCCGGGCGAACCCGCGGGCTCGTCGTTCGTGCTGGTGCACGGGCTCGCGTCAAACCTCCGCCTCTGGGACGGCGTCGCCGAGGACCTGCACGCCCGCGGCCACACGGTGGTCGCCCTCGATCAGCGGGGCCACGGCCGCTCCGACGCGCCGGAGGGGGACTACGATCTCGACACGGCCGTCGCCGACCTCGCGGCGCTGGTGGGCCTCCTCGGCCTCGACCGTCCGATCCTGGTCGGCCAGTCGTGGGGGGGCAACGTGGTGCTCGAGCTGGCGTGGCGGCGGCCCGAGACGGCCCGCGGTGTCGCGTGCGTGGACGGCGGGATCATCGAGCTGGCCGAATGGTTCCCGTCCTGGGAGGCGTGCCTGGCCGCGCTCACGCCGCCCCGGCTCGACGGGCTCGAGCTCGGGGAGCTGGAAGCCCGGATGCGCGCCGCCAGCCCCGACCTTCCGGATCGCGCCATCGCCGCCGGGCTCGCCAACTTCCGGGTGCGTGACGACGGCCGGGTCGAGCCCCGCCTGGCCCGTCCCCGGCACCTCCAGATCCTCCGCTCGCTCTGGGAGCACCGGCCCTCGACCCGCTTCCCGACGCTCGCCACCCCCGCGCTCCTGATCCTAGCCGATTCTGGCGACGCCGCGCGGACGGCGGCCAAGCGTCGGGCCGAGGCCCTGGCCCGCGCCTCGGCGCCCCGGCTCCGCTCCCGCTGGTTCGCGCCCGCCCACCACGACGTGCACGCCCAGTTCCCGGGCCGGGTCGCCGGCCTCCTCGACGAGACCGCGCGCGAGGGCTTCTTCGCGTGAGGCCGCCGAGGCCGCGGGTGCTCGTGGTGATGGGCTCGGGCGAGACCAGCCCGACGATGGTGACGACCCACCGGGAGCTCGTGGCGCGGTTCGGTCCCGCATCGCCGCGCGCCGTCTTGCTCGACACCCCGTACGGGTTCCAGGAAAACGCCCACGAGATCTCGGGACGGGCCCTCGAGTACTTCGCGCGGAGCGTCGGACTCGAGATGGAGGTGGCGGGCTTCCCCGGGCCGCTCGCCGCCGCGCCCGGCGCCGACGCCCCCGCGGCCGCCGCCGCCGCGCTGGCCCGCCTGCGCTCGGCCGGCTTCGTCTTCTCCGGCCCGGGCAGCCCCACCTACGCGCTCCGCGTCTGGCGCGAGTCTCCGGTGCCGGAGGCGCTCGTCGCCAAGCTCCTCCACGGCGGTGTGGTGGTGTTCGCGAGCGCCGCCGCCGCGACGCTCGGGCGCTGGGCGCTCCCGGTCTACGAGGTCTACAAGGTCGGGCTGCCGCCCTACTGGCTCGACGGCCTCGATCTGCTGGGCCTGCTCGGCGTCGGGGCCGACGGCGTGGTGATCCCGCACTACGACAACGCCGAGGGCGGCACCCACGATACCCGGTTCTGCTACATGGGCGAGCGCCGCCTGGCCGCGCTCGAGATGCTCCTGCCCGACGGCGCATGGATCCTCGGTGTCGACGAGCACACGGCGCTCGTCGTCGACCTCGACTCAGGCCAGGCCGTCGTCACGGGTCGCGGCGCCGTCACGGTCCGGCGCCGGGGCGTGTCCCGCCGATTCCCGGCGGGGACGTCCGCGGCCGTCAAGGCGCTCGCCGTCGCCAGCCGCGAGGAGACGGTCGCCGCCGACGCCCGCGCGGCGCCGCCAGCCTCGGGCGGGACCACGGCGGACGCCGCCCCGCCGCACCGCGGCGCCTCGCCGCTCTTGCAGGAGGTCGCCCGGCAGGAGCAGGCGTTCGAGGCGGCGGTGGCGAGCCGCCGGTCGCGGGAGGCGGTGGAGGCAATCCTCGAGCTGGACCGGACCATCCTCGCCTGGTCGGCCGACACGCTGCAGTCGGACGAGCCCGATCGAGCACGCGCGGTCCTGCACTCCCTGATCCATCGGCTGGGCGAGGCGGCGTCCGAAGGTCTGCGGGACCCGCGCGAGGTGCTGGCGCCGCTGGTCGAGGGGCTGATCGCGCTCCGGACGTCGCTTCGGACGGCGCGGGCGTGGGACGCGGCCGACCAGCTCCGCGACCGGCTCGCCGCGGCCGGGATCGAGCTCCGCGACGCGCCCGAGGGCACTCTCTGGACCCTACGGCGCTGAGGGTGCCCCTCCGGTCAGCTCCCTGAGGTAGACCTCCCACGCCAGCGCCGGACGGCGCGGCGGCACCGTGTGGCGCACGTCGGGGTTGATCAGCGACATCGGCCACATGCCGGTGGCGATTCGGACGGCCTCCTCGCCCATCTGGGTCTGGGCCCGCTCCCACGCCACCTCGGAGTAGCTCGCGTAGTGGTTGGTGAGGGAGACATTGTCCATCTTGAGCAACGGATTCGACGGATCGACCGGCTCCCGCTCGAACACGTCGAGGCCGGCGCCGGCGATCTTCTTCGCGGTGAGCGCCTCGATCAACGCCTGCTCGTCCACCACTCCACCTCGCGCGCAGTTGATGACGTAGGCGGTCGGCTTCATCAGGTCGAACTGCCGGCGGCCGATGATGTGGCGGGTCCCGTCGGCCAGGTAGCAGTGGAGCGTGACGTAGTCGGCCCGCCGGCACAGCTCGTCGACCGTCGCGACCTGCTCGACGCCGTACTCCGTGGCGTCCCACGCGGCGACGTAGGGATCGTGGCCGATCACCTGGAGGCCGAAGGCACGCGCCTTGCGCGCCACCGCGCGGCCGATGTTCCCGAGGCCAACGATGCCGAAGGTCTGGCCGGCGATGTGGCCCATCGGAGCCAGATGGGCCCGGGTCCACACCCCCTGCCGGACGAGCCTGTCGTGCAGCACGAACTTCCTGGCGCAGACGAGGAAGTGCATCATCGTGTGGTTGGAGACCTCCTCGGTGCCGAAGGACGCCGTGTTCGCCAGGATCACGCCGTGCTTCACCGCGGCGTCGAGGTCGAGCTGGTCGTAGCCGTGGCCGAAGGAGACCAGGCCCTTGCAGCGGCCGTGCTCGCCCATGTGGGTGAAGGCCGCGGCGTCGAACCGGTGCCCCTGCAGCATGACCACGTCGACCCCCTCGAGCGCCTCGACCAGCTCGGCGAGGGTCCGGCCGGTGTAGCGCACGACCGCGCCCCCGACCTGGCGGACGGCCCGCGTCTGCTGCTCGAGGCTCGTCGCGTCGAAGGTGTCGCCGCCGGCCGGGCCGACGTACAGGACTCGGGGTTGTGGGGTCACGTGCTCACGTCCTTTCACCCGCGCGGGAGAGCCTGCTCCTGCCTGGCCGGCCGAATGATACCATCCCTGACCGTGACGAGGAGCGCGCCCGCGTCGCCCGCCGGGCTTGACCCCACGCGGGCGCTCGCCTTCATCCGGCGCCGGTGGGAGGAGGACGTGGTCCCGGCGCTCGTCGAGTACATCGGGATCCCCGCCAAGTCTCCGCTGTTCGATCCCGGGTGGCAGGAGCACGGCCAGCTGGACCGGGCCGTCGCGCTGGTCGAGGACTGGTGGCGGGCGCGCCCGGTCGACGGGCTGCGGGTGGAGGTGGTGCGCCTCCCCGGCCGCACGCCCGTGCTCCTGGCGGACGTGCCGGGCCAGAGCGACGAGACCGTGCTCCTCTACGGCCATCTCGACAAGCAGCCCGAGATGACGGGCTGGGCCGAGGGGCTCGGGCCCTGGACGGCCGTGCGCCGGGGGGACCGGCTCTACGGACGCGGGGCGGCGGACGACGGCTACGCGGCGTTCGCCGCGCTGACGGCGGTCGAGGCGCTCGCCGTCGCGCGCGTGCCCCGCGCGCGCGCGCTGATCCTGATCGAGTCGGGCGAGGAGAGCGGGAGCCCGGACCTCCCCGCGTACGTCGAGGCCCTCGCGGACCGCCTGGGGACGCCGGGCCTGATCGTGTGCCTCGACTCGGGCTGCGGCAACTACGAGCAGCTCTGGGCGACGACATCGCTCCGCGGCATCGTGGGCGGCCTGCTGACCGTGGAGGTACTCACGGAGGGCGTGCACTCGGGGGCGGCCAGCGGGATCGTGCCGTCGAGCGTTCGCATCCTGCGTCGACTCCTGTCGCGCCTCGAGGACGAGCGGACGGGGGAGATCCTGTCGCCCGAGTTCCACGTCGAGATCCCGCCGGCGCGCCTCGCCCAGGCCCGCGCGGCGGCCGCCGCGCTGGGCAGCGCGATCTGGAGCCGATTTCCCGTGGTCCCGGGGATGCGCCCGGCCCCCGTCGACCCGGCCGAGCTGCTCTTGAACGGCACCTGGCGGCCGGCGCTCGCGGTCACGGGCGCCGCCGGGCTGCCCGCGCCCGAGGACGCCGGCAATGTCCTCCGCCCGCGTACGTCGCTCAAGCTCTCCCTCCGCCTGCCGCCCACGGCGGACGCCGCCCGGGCGACCGGCCGGCTCAAGGAGATTCTCGAGGCCGATCCCCCCTCCGGGGCCCGGGTCACCTTCGTGCCGCAGCCGGCCGGGGGGGGCTGGGAGGCGCCGGCCATGAGCCCCTGGCTCCTCGGATCGGTCGGCCTGGCGTCGACGACGTACTTCGGCGGGCCCGTGATGTTCTCGGGCGAGGGCGGCTCGATCCCCTTCATGAGCCTGCTGGGCCAGCGATTCCCGCGCGCCCAGTTCCTCATTACCGGGGTGCTCGGTCCCGAGTCGAACGCCCACGGCCCGAACGAGTTCCTCCATCTGCCGACGGGTGCCAGGCTCACCGCCTGCGTCGCCCAGGTCCTCGCCGACCACCACCGCGCCACCGCGGGCTGACGCCCGGGCCTGGCCCCCGCTCCAGGCGGATCGCCTGCCGCGCGCGGCGTCGGCCCTCGGGCGGGGCATTCCGGGGCGTCCGCGGTGGTCCCGGGCCGCCGGCAGCGCGAGGCTCCCCGCGCCCGTCGCTTGCGTCGCGCTCCCGCCACTGTCTATCCTTCGTCGATGCCCCGGTCGACCCGGCCGACCGTCGTCCTCCTGGTCCGTCACGGCTTGACGCCGACGACCGGGGTCATGCTGCCCGGGCGGGCGCCGGGCCTACACCTGTCCGATGAGGGCCGGCGGCAGGCGGCGGCGGCGGCCGAGCGCATCGCCCGGCTCGGCGCCGTGGAGGCGGTGTACGCGTCGCCGCTCGAGCGCGCACGGGAGACGGCGGCGCCGATCGCCCGGTCGCGCGGCCTCCCGGTCCGGATCGAGCGGGAGCTCGCCGAGGTCGACGTCGGCGCGTGGACCGGTCGATCGCTCAAGTGGGTCCGCCGGCAGCCCGAGTGGCGGGGGGTGCAACGCCATCCGAGCGCCTTCCGCTTCCCCGACGGTGAAGCGCTCACCGAGATGCAGACGCGGGTCACGTCGGCGCTGGCCCGGCTCGTCCTTCGCCATCCGGGCGCGACGATCGTGGCGGTCTCCCACGCGGATCCGATCAAGGCGGCCGTGGCCCACGCGCTCGGCGTGCCGCTCGATCTCTTCCAGCGCATCGTGATCGGGACGGCGTCGATCACGGTGATCGCCTACGGGCCGGACGGCCCGCTCGTGCTCGGCGTCAACTCCGCGGGCGGCGCCCTCGCCGCGCTCGGGCTGCGATGAGCGCCTCGTTCGACCTCGAGGCTCCCGACCACTTCTCGGTGGGCGCGGTCGGGCCACCAGGCCAGCGGATCTTCTATCTGCAGGGCCGTGAGGCGGGCACCCTCGCCACGCTCAAGTGCGAGAAGGAGCAGGTGGGCGCCCTGGCCGAGTACCTGGCGGGCCTGCTCGCCAAGCTCGGGCCCGTCGGCGAGGAGACCCGGTCGGACCCGGGCCTGCTCGAGCCGATGGACGCGGCCTGGGCCGTCGGCACGATCGGGGTCGGCTACGACGCGGATCGCGACCGTATCCTTGTGGAGGCGAGCGAGCTGCTCGAGGAGGGCAGCGAGGCGGAGCCGGCCGCCGCGCGCTTCCGGATCACGCGCGGGCAGGCGGCGGTCTTCGTCGCGCGGGCGCAGGCGCTCATGAAGGCCGGTCGGCCGCTCTGCCTGCTGTGCAATTCCCCCCTGGATCCGGGCGGGCACGTCTGCCCACGGAGCAACGGTCACGTCGTCCGTTGAGGCCGTCACCCTCCTCGCACGCGGCGAGGTCACCGTCCGAGGGCGGATGCCGTGGAGCACGAACGCGATCTTCCTCTGCGAGGTCAGACTCGAGGCCGCGGCCGCGCTCGCGGTGTACAAGCCCGAGCGCGGCGAGCGACCGCTCTGGGACTTCCCGCCCGGCCTGTTCAAGCGGGAGGTGGCGGCGTACGAACTCGCGCGCGCGCTCGGGTGGGCCCTGGTGCCGCCCACGGTGCGGCGCGAGGGCCCCCTCGGGGACGGGTCGCTCCAGCTCTACGTGCCGGCGGACTTCGAGCAGCACTACTTCACGCTGCGCGAGGACGCCGCGCATCGCGAGCGCCTCGAGCGCATCTGCGTCTTCGACCTCGTCGCCAACAACGCCGACCGCAAGAGCGGCCACTGTCTGCTCGGCGAGGACGGCGTGATCTATGCGATCGACAATGCCCTCACCTTCCACGCCGAGCCGAAGCTGCGAACCGTCATCTGGGAGTTCGGCGGCGAGCCCATTCCGGACGACCTGCTCCGCGACGTCCGGCGCTTCCTCGGCGCGGGGCTCCCCGAGTCCCTCCGCGAGCTCCTCGACCCTGCGGAGCGAGAGGCGCTGCTCGTGCGGGCCGCGGGGGTCGTCGAGCACGGTCGCTTCCCGGTCGACACGACCGGGCAGCGCTATCCGTGGCCGCTCGTGTAGCCCCCGCTTCCCCGGGCCGCCCGCTTGACAGCCGCCCGGCCGGCACGTTAATAGTTAACCGGTGGGTTAAGTATATGGCACGCGGCGAGGCGGACCGAGGTGCGAGGGCAGGCGTGATGGGCACGGCGTCGAGCGCCCTCGACGCGACCTTCCGCGCGCTCGCCGATCCCACGCGGCGGGCGATGCTGGCGCGTCTCGCGGCGGGCGAGGCCACCGTGACCGAGCTCGCGGCGCCGTTCGGCGTCTCGCTGCCGGCCGTCTCCAAGCACCTGCGCGTCCTCGAGCGCGCCGGCCTGCTCGCGCGCGAGCGCCGGGGCCGGGCCCACCACTGCCGGCTCCGCCGCGCCCCGCTCGCCGGCGTCGCCGAGTGGATCGCGCACTACCGCCGCTTCTGGGACGTACAGCTCGACGCCCTCGGCCGTCACCTCGCCGACCGGGCGCGCCCGGAGAAGCCGTCATCGCGCAGTCGACCGTCAGGCCGGAGACCACGCTCCGTCTCACGCGGACGTTCAGAGCCCCTCGGGACACGGTCTTCCAGGCGTGGACGGACCCCGAGGAGCTGACACGGTGGTGGGGTCCGCCGGGCTACGCGACGCCCGTCGTCGAGTTGGAGTTCCGGGTCGTCCACGAGCGATTCCCCGCCCGCGAGGCGCGCGACCAGCACGAGGCGGGCTGGACGGCCTCGCTCGACAAGCTCGCCACGGTCCTCGCCGGGCGGTCCTGAGCGGGGCCGGGGAGGGCTACGGGGCGCCCTCGAGTGCAGTTCACCCTGATCCGAACGACCCGGGAGGTGTGAGATGGCAGGAAGGCTCGTCAGCGAAATCAACGCGAAGTCGGCGGCCGCGCTGACGCGGCTCGCGCGGCAGCTCGACGGCATGGATCCGTACCTGGACAGCGCGTCCGCGCGGGGGGAGTGGACCACGCGGGAGGTCCTCGCGCACCTGCTCGGCGATCCGGGCTGGGATCCCCTCGCCGCGCTGAAGACGTTCGCGCATCGCGATCTCCCGACGATCGACGTGACCGTCGGCACGGTCGTCATGACGGCCGAACGTCGGACGATGACCGCCAAGCAGTTCGTGGACGCGATCGAGCGGCGGCGGCAGAAGGTCGTCGCCTATCTCGACACCCTCCCCGAGGGCGAGCTGACCGGCCGCAAGGCGCGGATCCCGTTCTTCAAGCAGTTCATGGGGACGGACGAGATCCCGCTCCACGTGTACGCCGGCGCGCTGCTCGACAACCACTGGAACGACCACGCGGGCCAGCTCGCCAAGATCCGGACGGCCAACGGGTTGCCGGAGGCCCCCTGACCACGCGGCTGATCGCGCAGACGGTGACGCTGCCCGCGCCACCCGAGGGGCTTCGACATTTACCTGAGCTCGAGAGAGTACGGCGCCGCCATCGGCTCCACGGCGAGAGTGAGCCGCCGGCCCGGCGGCCCCTTCGCGGCCTTCGACGGCATGCTCCGGGGCCGGATGCTGGCCATCCTGCCCAAGCGCCTGATCGTCCAGAGCTGGCGCGGGTCGGACTGGCTGAAGTCAGAGCTCGACTCCATCCTCGTCCTGGCCTTCAGCCGGGCCGGCCGCGGCGGCCGAATCACGCTCGTGCACGCCCACGTGCGCGAGCGCCATCGAGCCGGCATCCGCACGGGCTGGCACACCTACTACCGGCGGCCCTGGCGGCGCTCTCTCAGGCGCCGCGCCGCCGGGCGACGGACGTCCGCGTAGCCGGACGCGTCAGCCCCGGGGCCGGCGCCTGGCCTCGTACTCGGCGAGCGTGGCTGCGTTCGGCGGATAGACGCCGGGAAGCGGCGCGCCGGCCTTGACCTTCTCGAGGAGGAACGCTTCCAGGCGTTCCTGGTCGAGGCCGGCGGTCGAGACGGCCTCGGCCAGGGCCCGCGGAACGCAGATCGCGCCCTCCCCGTCGCCCACCATGACGTCGCCCGGCATCACGAGCACCTCGGCGCAGCCGATCGGCACGTCGACGTCGACGGCGAGATGGCGGAGGACGTGGGCGGGGGCGCTGGGTCCGGCGACGTAGACCGGAAAGCCCGAGGCCTTCACCGACAGGAAGTCCCGGACGCCTCCGTCCGCCACGAGGCCGGCCGCGCCGCGGGCCTGGAGCCGGGCGACCAGGATGTCGCCCGCGGCCGCGGCGTCGACGACCCGCCGGCAGTCCATGACGAGCACCTGGCCCGGCCGGATGTGCTCGATCGCCCGTCGCTGGGGGTAGGCCGGGTCACCCAGGGCCTCGAGGGTGGCGAGGTCTTCCCGGGCGGGGACGAACCGCACCGTGACGGCCTCGCCGGCCATCCTCGCGTCCGGACTGAGCGGCACGAGCCCGTGGAGGAAGCGGCTGCGGAACCCGAGCTTGAGGAGCTGCGTGGAGAGCGTCGGCGTGGAGATCTGTCGGAGCCGCTCGAGCGTCTCCGGCGAGAGCGGAGCGAGCGTCGGCGTCACACCTGCCTCCGGGGCCCGCCTCGGGTCGCGCGGGCGAGCGTGGCGAGGACGAACGCGTAGTCGGTGGCGAGCTCCCGGAGGGCGTCGTAGCGACCGGAGGCGCCACCGTGGCCGGCGTCCATGTTGATCTTGAGCAGCAGCGGATTCGTGGTGTCCGTCTTCAGCGTGCGGAGCTTGGCCACGTACTTGGCGGGCTCCCAGTACATCACCTGGCTGTCGTTGAGCGAGGTGCGGATCAGCATGGTCGGGTAGGGTCGCGCGGCGAGGTTGGTGTAGGGGCAGTAGCTCTTCATGTACTCGTAGTGCTCGCGCAGCCTCGGGTTGCCCCACTCCTCGAACTCGCCGACCGTGAGCGGCAGCGACTCGTCGAGCATCGTGTTGACGACGTCGACGAACGGTACGCGGAGGAGGGCGGCCCGGAAGAGGTCAGGGCGCATGTTCAGGACCGCCGCGACGAGGAGGCCGCCGGCGCTCCCGCCCTCGATGACGAGCCGATCCGCCGAGGTGTAGCCGCCCCGAACCAGGAACTCGGCGGCGGCGAGGAAGTCCGTGAAGGTGTTGCGCTTGGCCAACATGCGCCCCTCGTCGTGCCAGCGCTTGCCGAGCTCCCCGCCGCCGCGGACGTGCGCGACGGCGTAGCCGACGCCGCGCTCGAGCAGGCTCAGCCGGCTCGACGAGAACGTGACGGGGTAGGCGATGCCGTAGGCGCCGTAGCCCGAGAGCAGCATCGGGCTCGAGCCGTCGCGCGGGGTGTCCGCGCGGTAGACGAGCGAGAGCGGGATCCGGGTGCCGTCCCCGGCCGTCGCGTGCACGCGCTCCGAGCGGTAGTGGGCGGGGTCGTAGCCACCCAGGACCTCGGTGCGCTTGAGCAGGGCGAGTCCGCGCCCGACCATGTCGTAGTCGTACACCGACGGGGGCGTGATCAGCGACTGGTATCGGACGCGGTAGCGCGACGTGACGAACTCAGCGTTCGTCTCGCCCGCGACCTCATAGGTCGGCTCGGGGAACTCGACGTGGTGCGAGCCCTGGTCCTGCGCGTCGGTGACGCGCAGGCGGACCAGCCCGTCCTCCCGTTCGTGGACCACGTAGTAGTCGGCGAACACGTCGAGGTCCTCGAGCATCACCTCCGCGCGGTGCGGAACGAGCTCCACCCACCGCTCCGGCCGCGGATCGCCGACCGGGGCGCGCACGAGGCGGAAGTTCCGGCGCCCGCCGCCGTTGGTCCGGAGATAGAAGAAGTCGCCGCCATGGTCCACGTGGTACTCGTGGTCTCGCTCCCGCGGCAGCATCACGGCCCAGGGGGCCTCCGGCGCCGCGGCCGGCAGGTAGCGGACCTCCGTGGTCGTGAAGCTCCCGGCGACGGCGAACACCCACGCGAGGCTCCGGGACCGCGCGACGTGCAGGCGGAACAGCGCATCCTCCTCCTCGTACAGGAGGGTGTCCGTCGGTGCCCCCAGCCGGTGGCGGTAGAGGCGATACGGACGCTTGGCCCGGTCCTCGGCGACATAGAAGAGAATCGCCGGATCGGCGGACCACGCCATCGCCGAGACCTTCTCGATGCGCTCGGCGAGGAGCTCGCCCGTCCGGAGGTCCTTCACGTAGAGCGTGTACTCGCGGAAGCCGGTGACGTCGACCGAGTAGGCCAGGCGGTGGCCGTCGTCGCTGACCGCGTACGCGCCGAGCGAGAGGAACGCGTGCCCCTCGGCGAGGACGTTCAGATCGAGCGTCACCTCCTCGGGCGCGTCGACGCTTCCGGTCTTCCGGCAGAGGATGGGGTATTGCTTGCCCTTCTCGGTCCGCGAATAGTAGAAGTGGCCGCCCCGCCGGTAGGGGACGGTCTGGTCGTCTTCCTTGATGCGGCCGAGCATCTCCCGGTAGAGTGCCTCCTGGAACGCCAGGGTGGGCTTGAGGCACGCGTCGGCGTAGGCGTTCTCGGCCTGGAGGTAGGCGACGACCTCGGGGTCGTCCTTCTGGCGGAGCCAGAAGTACTCGTCCTGGCGCCGGTCGCCGTGGACGACGTCGACCTTCGGGACCTTCTTGGCGACGGGAGGCCGGAGCCCGCGCGCCGCCAGGGCGGGCGTCTTCACCGCCCGCATAACCGGTCGGCCCCGACCCCGAGGGGGCACTGGCTCCGTGTCTTCGCCTTCTCGCCGTTCACCGCGTGGTTCACCCTCACGGGTCAGCTCGCGATCACCTCCCGCTCGGCCAGGCCCGGCGGGCGCGCGGCCCGTCGGGGTAGAGCTCGTGGTGCGCTCCGACGACGAGGCGACCCTCTTCCGGCGGGGGCCGCCGCTCGAGGCCGTCCGCCCGTGGTTCCATCGGCGGATGCCCGGCACCCTGCTCGAGGACGCGCGGCGGCGAGGGTTTCCGCGCGACGGCGCACCGCCGCCGACGGCGGGGCCCGCAGGCCGCGAACCCCCGCATGGGTACCAGGCGCGCGCGCGGCTGTCAACGGCTCCCCGCCCACTCCCCGCCCCTTCCGGCGTGGTAGACTGGCGTCCGCTTCGGACGGCACTCGTCACGTCGAGGGCATCGGGATGATCGACCTCGTGATCCGCGGTGGCACGGTCATAGACGGCAGCGGGGCTCCGCCCCGCGTGGCGGACGTCGCCGTCCTGGCGGGCCGGATCAGCGCCGTCGGCGACGTGGGCGGGCGCGGCCGGCGCGAGGTCGACGCGTCCGGGCTCTGCGTCTGCCCCGGCTTCATCGACCTGCACACCCACTACGACGCCCAGTACACGTGGGACCCGTACGCGACGAGCAGCATCTGGCACGGGGTCACCACCACGGTGATCGGCAACTGCGGCTTCGCCATCGCGCCCTGCCGCCCGCAGGATCGGGACGCCACGCTGCGCACCCTCGTGAAAGTGGAAGGCATGTCCTTGAAGGCCATGCAGGCGGGCATCACGTGGGAGTTCGAGACGTTTCCGGCGTACCTCGACGCGCTCGAGCGTTACAACCCGAGCCTCAACGTCGCGGCCCTGCTCGGCCACTCGGCCGTCCGGCAGTGGGTCATGGGGCGGGCCGCGCAGCGCCGGGGGGCGACCGGCGACGAGGTCGCGCAGATGGCGGACGTCGTGCGCGAGGCCATGGCGGCCGGGGCCATCGGGCTCGGATCCTCGACCGCGGAGGCGCATGTGGGAGACGGCGGGCTGCCGGTGCCGAGCCGCCTGGCCGACCTCGACGAGCTCAAGGCGCTGACCCGGGCCATGGGTGCGGGCGGCCGCGGGCTCCTCGAGATCACCGTGGGCTCGACGACCACGCTGGACGACCTCCGGGACATCCATCGCGAGAGCGGCCGGCCCGTCGTCTGGGCGGCCTTCTTCCATCGGGACGACCGGCCCGAGGAGACGACCGAGCGGCTCGCCCGGACGGAGGCGTTTCACCGCGAGGGCGTCGACGTGCGCCCGCAGGTCTCCTGCCGGCCTCTCACGATGGACTTCACGATGTGGAATCCCTACCCGTTCGAGGGGATGGCGGCCTGGCGGCGGGTGAGCGCCCGGCCCGACTCCGAGTGGGCGGCGGTGTACGCCGACCCCACCTTCCGCGAGGAGCTCAGGGCCGAGCTGGCGGCGCGCCGGTTCGCCGTGTTCCGCGGCCGGTGGGATCTGGTGCAGGTGCTGAAGGTCGGCCGCCCCGAGCACCGAGCGTGGCTCGGCAAGACCATCGCGCGCATCGCGGAGGAGACGGGCAAGGACGTCGTCGACGCCTGGCTCGACCTGGCGCTCGCCGACGACCTCGAGACCGAGTTCCTGGCGGGTCTGATGAACGCCGACGACGAGGCGGTCGGCGACCTGATCACCCACCCCCGCACGCTGGTGTCTCTCTCGGACGCGGGCGCCCACCTGTCGCTGCTCTGCGACGCGGGGTACTCAACGACGCTCCTGGGCAAGTGGGTCCGGCAGAAGCAGCGCCTGTCGCTCGAGGCCGCCGTGCGGCGGCTCACGTGGGACCCCGCCCGCGCCTATCGCATCCCCGAGCGCGGTCTCCTCGCGCCGGGCTACTGGGCGGATCTCGTGGCGTTCGACCCGGACACCGTCGACGCCCTGCCCGCCGAGTGGGTGCACGATCTCCCCGCCGGCGAGCCCCGCTTCGTGTCGCGCGCGCGGGGCATCGCGTGGAGCCTGGTCAACGGCGTCCCCGTCCTCGAGCACGGCGAGATCGTCGAACGCCCGGCGGGCGCGCGACCGGGTCGGATCCTCCGCGCCTTCGAGTCGTAGCGGATGGGCCGGCTCCACGGCCAGGTCGCGATCGTCACCGGGGGCGGCAGCGGCATCGGCCGCGCCACCGCCCGGATGCTCGCCGCCGAGGGCGCGCAGGTCATCGTGGCCGGCCGGCGCCCGGAGCCGCTTGCCGCCGTCGTGGCGGAGATCGAGCAGGCGGGGGGCCGCGCGGCCGCGAAGGCGTGCGACCTCGAGGAGACCGCGCGGGCGGGCGAGCTCGCGACGTGGACCCTCGCGACCTGCGGCCGGGTCGACATCCTGGTGAATAACGCCGGCCACTCGAGCCGGGTCCGCAGCGTCCGCTGGGTCAGCGAGGAGGAGTGGCGGGGCGTGCTCGACGTGAACCTCACCGGCGTATGGGCGCTGACCCAGGCCGTGCTCCCCGGGATGATCGAGCGCGGCGCGGGAACGATCGTCACCGTGTCCTCCGCCGCCGCGCTAAGGCCGGGCCTGATCGGCGGGGCGCCCTACGGCGCGGCCAAGGCCGCGGTCCGCAACCTGATGGCGCACATCAATTCGGAGCTCAGAGGCCAGGGCATCCGGGCGACGACCATCATCCCGGCCGAGGTCGACACGCCGATCCTCGCCAAGCGTCCGGTGCCCCCGGACGCCGCGGCCCGGTCGACGATGATGCAGCCCGAGGATGTGGCGAGCGCGATCCTGCTGTGCGTGCTCATGCCCGGCCGGACCCTGATCGAGGAGGTCGTCATGAGCCCCACCGCGGACCGGGACCGGCGGGCCGAGATCGAGGCCGCCCGCCGCGTCGGCGCCCCCGACGGGGCGCCGTGAGGGCCTGGCCGGGCGCGGGGGCTCAGGCGAAGATCGGGAACGACTCGAACCGACCCCGCAGCAGCTCGCCGGTCTTCCGAAAGCCGAGCCACCCGTCGATGACCGTGGCGTAGACGCGGCGGAAGTCCGTCGTGTAGACGAGGTTGTCGCCCGCGTCGAGCGCGCTCAGGCTCGGGCGCTCGCCGTAGTGGCCGCCCCGGACGGGCTTGCCCACCACGAACATGAGGTTGGCCGCCCCGTGGTCGGTCCCAAGGCTCGTGTTCTCGGGCACCCGCCGGCCAAACTCCGAGAAGATCATCACGACCACCCGGTCGCCCCAGCCGATCCGCTCCATGTCGCGCAGGAAGCCGGCCACCGCGTCCGAGGCGTAAGTGAGCAGGCGCGCGTGGAGGTCCGCCTGGTGGACGTGCGTGTCGAAGGCGTTGTGGCGGAACGCGGTGTAGTAGAGCCGGGTGGGCAGGCCGGCCGCGATCAGCGCAGCCACCTTGGGGAGGTCGAGCGGAACGATCCCGTAGTCGACGGGCGACCGGTAGCGCGCCCACGCCTCGCGCACGAGCGCCGAGGCGTCGCGGGCGCTCCGGGCGACCTCCTGCAGATACGTCCGCGACGGGTTGGCGTCGCGGCTCGGCTCCGCGACGTGCTCGAAGACGGGCTTCTCCTGGACGAAGGCCTGGCGGGCGAACTTGCCGGGGTCGTCGAAGACGACGGGCGTGTGGTCGCGGCTCCGCACCGCGAGCGACTGAGTCTCGCCGATGTTGACGACGAAGTTCGGCGTGCGCCGCGAATCCAGCCCGTCCGCTAGGCGGCCCATCCAGCCGTACTCCTCGCCGCTGTTCGGCGCCGCGGTGTGCCAGTAGGCCATCGAGGTGAAATGGGAGAAGGAGGGGTTGTCGTAGCCGCAGCCGTGCACGATGGCGAGGCGGCCGTCCTTGTACAGGCGCTCGAACCCCGCCATCCCCGTGCTGAAGGCGAAGTGGTCGTCGATCGGGCGGAGCCTCGGCGGCCGGAGCCCAATCGTCGGCCGGTGGCGGTAGTAGGCGTCGTCGCCGTACGGCACGAGCGTGTTGAGCCCGTCGTTGCCCCCGGAGAGCTCGAGCACCACCAGAATCCGGTCGTTGGCCGAGGCCTCCGCGGCCAAGGCGGCGGCGGCCCGGCCGAAGAATGCCGGCATGACGGCGCTCACGCCGACGCCGCAGAGGCAGGTGCGCAGCGCCTCGCGGCGGGTGAGGGGGGGCAGGTCGCGCGTGGCCATAGGGTTCCTCCGCTCGGTCAGCCGAGCTGGTACTCGGGTGCGCTCGTGATCAGGTGGACGAGCATCCGGAGGGGCTCCTCGAGGTAGGTCTCCGCCGCCGCGATCTGGCCGGTGCCGAGCTCGCCGTCGAGGAAGTCGATCAGGCGCTGCCGGTCGCCCGCGTCGAGCGGGACCGAGAGGAGCCGCCCGAGGAAGTAGTCCACCACCTCGGCGGTGGTGCGGAGCCCCTGGGCGCGCACCATCGCCGTCAGGTCGAGTTGGGCCGTCGCGCGCGGGATCGGCTTGACCTTCTGGATGGCGAGCTGCCAGCCCCGGAAGCTCGCGTACCGGGTGTTGAAGTCCTCGTCGCGGTCGGCCATCCGGTTGGACATGGCCATCGTCTCGCCGTCGCCACCGCCGACGGTGGCGGTGGTGACGTCCAGGCCCTGCGCGACCTTCCGGCTGACCTCGCGGATCTTCTCGTCCGACGGGTAGCGGTCGGGCGGGACGAAGGTGATGTCCGGGAAGAGGACGTCGCGCGCGAAGTTGCCGCGCTCGAGCAGCAGGCCCGGCGTGATCCAGCTCCGGCCCTGCGCCCAGCCGGCCACCGTCGGCGGATGGAAGAGGCGCTGGCCGAGCGAGCCGGTGGCCTCGTTGAAGTCGGGCACGCCCGGGACCTCGGTGAGCCCGAGCCGCCGGTACGTCGAGACGACCAGCTCCACCGGGCTCTTGATGTGCGTCCCCACGGCCGGCGGGCTGTAGAAGTCGCGCGACAGGAAGATCGTCCGGAGCAGCGGGGCCAGCTCGTACCGGTTGTCCCGCAGCACCGTGCCGAGCCGCCGCTGGAGGGCCGGCCCGGGCTCCGACCGGACGAAGAAGCGGTAGATCTTGCCGGCGATGAAGTCGGCGGTCGCCGGCTGGGCCAGGATGATGTCGATCACGTCTGTGCCGTCCCACCGGCCGCGGCGCCCGAGCACGGTCTTCTCGCCGTCGTCGTGCTGCGCTCCGTTCACGACGAAGGCGAGGTCCACGAAGTTCCAGCCGGTGAAGGCCCGGGCGGCCTCGCGGATGTCGGCCTCGCTGTAGTGGCCGACCCCCATCGTGAATAGCTCCATGATCTCACGGGCGAAGTTCTCGTTGGGCGCGCCCTTGACGTTCACGCCGGCGTCCAGAAACGCGAGCATCGCGGGATCCTGGGCGACCCCGATCAGGAGATCGCGGAAGTTTCCGGTCCCGTGACGGTAGAAGAGGTCGAGCTGCCCGAGCATCTTCCGGTAGTCGCGTACCTTGTCTTCGTTCACGGCGAAGTGGCCGTGCCAGAAGAGCGCCATCTTCTCTTCGAGCGGCCGGCGGGTCCGGAGCATGCGGTTGGCCCACCAGTACGCGGCGCGGTCCGTCTCGAGCTGGCTCGCCCGGAGCCAGTAGAAGAACTTGTTGGCGACGGGCTGGAGCCGCCGGTTGCCGCTCGGCTTGACTCGGACGCCGAGCGCCTGGCCCGTCTTCTTGGCGAGCTCGGTCGTCGCGGGCCGGCTCGGCGGGAACGGCTCGAGACCGGGGTCGTGGACCCCGGAGTGCTCGAAGGCCGGCAGCTGGCCGTCGTCGATCGCCCGGTAGTTGACGAGCCGGTCCACGGCCGCTTCCGGGCTCAGCCCGGCCAGCTGGCGAATCTCGTCCGGCGTCCCGCCGAAGCCGGCGCGCTCGAGCAGGTGGGCGGCGCGATCGTAGCTCCAGTCGCCGGGCCCGATCGGCCTGAGGTCGTCCGCCCAGCCGGCCGGGCCGGCGGCGAGCTCGGCGCGCTCGGCGGCGGACGGCCGGGAGACGTCCGGCGCCCCCGGCAGCAGCACGAGCCCGGCGAGCGCCACCGCGCCACCCCAGCCTAGACGTCTGGTCATCGCTCTACCCTCCCTCGACTGGCGCCCATCATAGCAGTCGCGTCCCCGTCCCGCCGGGCCCCGCGCTCGTGTCGGCTAGAGCTCCCGGAGCTTCTCGCGCAGCTCCTCCACCTGCTGGGAGAAGGGCTTGCCTCCGGGCGCCGTCATTGGCGTTTGCTCGGCCAACCCGGTCGAGAGCTCGACGAGCACCGGTCCCTCTTGCCTGAGCGTGGCGGGGAAGCGGCGGCGAAACGCGTCGAGGTCGGCGAGCGCGTAGGCCTCCCGGTAGCCGGCGGCCTTCGCCATCGCGACGAAGTCGACCTGGAGCCCGCCCGGGACCTCCTGCGCGCCGGAGGTCTGGTAGACGCCGTTCTTGAAGACCAGGTGAACGAGATTGCGGGGCTGGGCGGCGGCCACGGTGGCGAGGGAGCCGAGCTGCATCAGCAGTGAGCCGTCGCCGTCGAAGACGATGACGCGCCGGTCAGGGCGCGCGAGCGCGAGCCCGAGCCCGAGCGAGGAGGCGCCGCCCATGAACCCCACGCAGACGACCGAGAGGTCGTCCGGCGCGATCGTCCGCCAGGCGGGCACGGTCGTCATCGTCGGCACGCAGACGGCGTCGCCGCGCATCGTGGCGATCGCGCGGAGTAGGTCCTCCGGCTTTATCGCCATCAGCTCGTCTCCAGGCCGACGAGCAGGACCGCCGGGCCCCGGCGCGCGCGGCTCAGCCGGTAGTACTCGGGGATCAGGTGGACGTCGCTCGGGCCCTCGAGCCGCGCGTGGGGGACACCGAAGAGATCCAGCAACGGCTCGCAATAGCGCACCATGGAGTGCCGAGAGTCGCGCGGCTCCCGGTCCTTCTCGCGGCCGAGGAGGCCGATCATGTAGAAGACCGGCAGGCGGCCGTCGAGGGCGACCCCGCGGAGCGTGTTCACCGAGGCGTAGAGGCCCGCGTGCTGGATCATCAGCGCCACCGGCTCGCCCCCGATGTAGAGACCGGCGGCGATGGCGACGGCCTCGTCCTCGGTGGCGCAGGTGAGGACGCGGATCGCGCGCTCCTTGTCGAGCGCGGCGAGCACGCTCTTCTGGTGGGTGTCTGGCACGCTCAGGATCCAGCCCAGGTGTTCGTGCCGCGGCGCGCGGTAGCCCTCGGCGGCGAGCGCCGCGCGCGCCTCGCGGAAGGTGTCCTTGAGGACATCGATGATGAGCGACGCAGGAATCGATTCCGGCATGTCCGGGCCTCCCGTCCGGCGACCGCCATATCCTACGCCAGATCCGCCGCCGGTGACGAGCCGACAACCCCTCCGCGCGCGGCGGCAAATCGGGTATCCTAGCCTCAATCCCGCTGGAGAAAGGAAGTCCCATGCGCAAGCTCGCGATGTGGTCGACGGTTCTGATCCTCGCCACCGCCGCGACGGCGGCCGGCGAGGGGCCGGAGCTCAAGACCGAAGAACAAAAAACCCTCTACGCTCTCGGCCTCGCGATCAGCCGGAGTCTGGGTCCGTTCAACCTGAGTGCGACGGACCTGGAAGCGGTCGAGGCGGGGCTGACCGACGGGAGCCTCCACAAGGCGCCGAAGGTCGAGCTCGAGACCTACGGCCCCAAGATCCGACAGCTCCAGGAGGCGCGGGCCGCCAAGGTCGCCGAGGCCGAAAAAAAGGCCAGCCAGGCGTTCCTCGATCAGGCGGCCGCTGAGAAGGGGGCCACCAAGACCGCGTCGGGCCTGATCCTGATCGTGATCACGCCGGGCACCGGTGCGTCGCCCAAGGCCACCGACACGGTGAAGGTCAACTACGAGGGAAAGCTCACCGACGGCACGGTCTTTGACAGCTCCGTTCAGCGCGGGGAGCCCGTGACGTTTCCGCTGAACAAGGTGATCAAGTGCTGGACCGAAGCCGTCCAGCTCATGAAGGTGGGGGGGAAGAGCCGCCTCATCTGCCCGTCGGACTTGGCGTACGGCGACCGGGGCGCGCCCCCGCAGATCAAGCCGGGCGCGACGCTCGTCTTCGAGGTCGAGTTGCTGGGCATCGTCACGCAGTAAGGGGAATCGGCGCCGGCCGGATCGGCCGAGCTCCGCGGGCGACCGGCTCTCTTCCCGGCCGATCCTCGCCGAGCCGCGGGCAGCGCCGCGGGCCGCCGGGAGGAGCGGGAATGCGGGAGGACGAGCACGGCGAGGCGCTCGAGATCTGCTGGCGGCCGAGCCGGGCGATCGTCGAGCAGAGCAACCTCGGGCGGTTCATCGCCCGGCAGGGCCTCCGGAGCTTCGAGGAACTCCTCCGCTGGTCGGTGGCCGACGTCGGCCGCTTCTGGGACGCGGTCGTCAGGGACCTGGGGCTCGAGTGGTACGAGCCGTACACGAAGGTCCTGGACCTCTCGCGGGGTACGCCGTGGGCCACGTGGTGGATCGGCGGCCGCTTCAACTACGTCCACAACGCCCTCGACCGGCACGCCGCCGGCCTCAACCGGGACAAGGTCGCGCTGATCTGGGAGGGCGAGGACGGCCGGACGGCGCGCCTCACGTACGGCGAGCTCGCGGAGGAAACGGGCCGCTGCGCCAACGCCCTGCGCGCTCTCGGGCTCAAGAAGGGCGACCGGGTCGGCCTCTACCTGCCGATGATTCCCGAGGTGGTGGTGGCCCAGCTCGCGATCGGCAAGCTCGGCGCCGTCTACACGCCGATCTTCTCCGGGTTCGGCCCCGACGCCGTCGCCGCCCGGCTCCAGGACTGCGAAGCGCGGCTCCTCATCACCTGCGACGGCATCGAGCGCCGCGGGAAGCTCGTCGCCACCAAGGAGGTCGCGGATCGGGCGGTCGCCCTCTCGCCGAGCGTCGAGCGGGTGCTGGTGGTCAACCGCCTCCGGCGCGCCGACCTACCCTGGGACCCCCGGCGCGACGTCTGGTGGCACGAGCTCGTCGCGCCCCAGCCGGCCGGCGCCGACACCGAGCGAACGGCGCCGGAGGACCCGTACATGATCATCTATACGTCGGGGACGACCGGGCGGCCCAAGGGCGTGGTCCATGTGCAGGGCGGGTTCCCGATCAAGGGCCTGCAGGATATGGCCCACTGCTTCGACGTCAAGCCGTCGGACACGGTCTTCTGGTTCACCGACATGGGGTGGATGATGGGGCCGTGGGTCATCGGGGGAAGCCTGATGCTCGGCGCGACCGTCTTCCTCTACGACGGCACGCCCGACTTCCCGGACCCGGGGCGGATCTGGGAGATGGTGGAGCGGCATCGACTGACGATCCTCGGGATCGCCCCGACCGCCATCCGAGCGCTCATGCGCGCGGGCGACGACTGGGTGACGCTCCGCGACCTCTCGAGCCTCCGGGTCCTCGGCTCGTCGGGCGAGCCGTGGAATCCCGACGCGTGGCGCTGGTTCCAGGGGGTGGTGGGCGGCGGCCGCTGCCCCGTCGTCAACTACTCGGGCGGGACCGAGGTGAGCGGCGGCATCGTGGCGAGCACCGTGATCACGCCGCAGAAGCCGACGAGCTTCGCCGGCCCGGTCCCGGGCATGGACGCCGACGTGGTCGACGAGGGCGGCTCACCGGTGCGCGGCACCGTCGGCGACCTGGTGGTCCGCCAGCCGTGGCCCGGGATGGCGCGAGGCTTCTGGCGGGAGCGCGAGCGGTACCTGGAGGCGTACTGGTCGCGGCTGCCCGGCACGTGGGTCCACGGCGACTGGGCCCTCGTGGACGCCGACGGCTTTTGGTATATCCACGGCCGCTCGGACGACACGATCAAGATCGCGGGCAAGCGGCTCGGGCCGGCCGAGGTCGAGTCGGCCGCGGTCACCCATCCCGCCGTCGCGGAGGCCGCCGCCATCGGTGTCCCCCACGAGATCAAAGGCCAGGCGCTGGTCGTTTTCTGCACGCTGAAGCCCGGCCACCGCGAGAGCGACGCGCTCCGCGGGGCGGTGGCTGACGCCGTGGTGGCCGGCCTCGGCAAGTCGCTCAAGCCCGAGCGTGTGCTGTTCGTCGGCGAGGTCCCCAAGACCCGGAGCGGGAAGGTGATGCGTCGCCTGATCCGCGCGGTCCACCTCGGCAAGGAGCCGGGCGACCTGAGCGCCCTCGAGAACACCGCCGCCCTCGACGCGATCCGCGCCGCCCGCTGACGCGCTCGGCCGGGCCCGCTACCGGCGTCGCCGTCCGCTCTTCCGCCGGTCGATCGCGGCGCCCCAGCGGGCCAGAAACTCCGTGACGAACGCGTGCTCCTTCGCGGGCTCGACCGCGAGCAGCGCGAGCGTCATCGCGGTCGCGAGCGCCACGTGGTATCCCTCCGAGCGCGAGGCGACGGCGCGGCGGTACGCGGGGTGGGCCTCGTTGACCCAGACCGTGGATTCCACGAGGCGGCCCAGTTCCGGATCGTCCGGGCGCTGCTCGAACTGGATGCTGAGGCCGTACCGGGCGGGGCGCCGGGGGCCCGCCGGAGCGGCGAGCGCGACTGGCGTCGACTCCTCCCGGGCGGAGGGCGCGGCGGGCTCGCCGGGCAATCGGTCGGCGGGGGAGGGCGACTCCCCCCGCTCGACGGGCGCCGGGGGAGCCGGCGCGAACCGCGCGCCGTCCGCGCGCGCTCGCGGCCCGGCCCCCCCGAGGGGAAGCCGTCGCTGGCCGCCCTGGCGGCGCTCGACGAGCGCCGCCAGCAGCGGGAAGTGGTCGGCGAGGTCGACGAGTACGGCTTCGAGGTCGCGCTCGACCGGCCGCGCGGCGCGCCGCCGGGCGCGCTCACCCTCTTCGCGCGTGTCACCCCAGAGGGCGAGCTGCCGAGACACCGCTTCCTGAATCGCCTTGCGATAGGCAAGATAGGTGGCGCCGCGCGCGCCGGCCCGAATGAAGTCGGCCTTGTTGAGGGTCAGGCACTCGGCGAGCCCGGGCGCCTCGATGAGCCCGCCCACGTGCTCGGGCGCCGCGGGCGTGACCCCGAGCCAGTCCCACCCTCGCTTGATGACCTTGCCGTAGGTGCTGATCGCGATCCCGCGGCGGTCCTCGGCGAGTCCCAGCCGGTCGCTGATCATATAGCCGGCCACGGCGGCCTTCCGCTTGCGGGCGAGCCGGACGGCGAGCGGCGCGCTCGCCGGCGCCTCCCAGCCCTGCATGGCGAGCGGCTGCCCGTTGAGGACGAAGCGCACGCCGCGCGGGTACCGAGCCCCGAGGATCTCGGTCAGCGCCGGATCGAACAGCGGCTGGAAGTGACGGCGCAGCGCGGTCTCGACGAAGCCGGCGTCGAGGAGCGGCGAGAGCGCGCTCGTCAGCCTGAGTCGCACCGCCGTGCCCCGCGCGGCGGCTCGCCCCGGCGGCGGGACCCACTTCCACGGGGCCCGGTGACGGGAGGCCAGGCGCCAGGTGGTTGCCACGTGGTGCTTGCCGGAGCGGGTTTCGGTCAGCACCTCGTCGCTCACGAGCAGGCCGATCTTGATGCCGACGCCGGCGAAGCCGATGCGCTCTCCTCTGATATTGGCGCTGGCCGCGATGTCGTGATAGCGCGCCAGCTCGCGACGGCGCATCCCGGCGCCGTCGTCCACGACGGCGAACGCGGGGATCGTGGGATCGGTCGCGATCGTGACGGTCGTCGCTCCCGAGTCGAGCGAGTTGGCTACGATCTCGACCAGGATGGTCTCCTCCGTGGCCCCGGGGTACGCGTCCCGCAGGTCCTCGAGGAGGTGGAGCAGATCGACGCGGGTCTCGCCCACGTCAGTGCCTCGGCCCGGCGGGGGGGCGGGCGCGGCCGGGGCCGAGGGGGGTCCCGCCGGTGATCGCGTTCGTGCGGCCCAGCGCCGTCGGGCCCGGCGACCGGGTGGCCGCGCGGGGCAGTCGCGGGCTCCTGCTCGGTCTCGCGCGGTGTCCCGCCCGGCTGCGCCATCCGGCGTCGGTCATGGCGGCCTCCTCTCCTGAGGCGGCATCCTAGCAGAAGGGTCGGCCGCCTGCGGTATGCTGACCAGCCGTGAGCGACGGCGGCCGGATCGAGCGGCGGGTCGTCGAAGCCCTGGAGGGCCTCGGTCTCGCCTGGGAGCTGATCCCGATCGACCCCGCCTACGCCGACACCGCGGCGTTCTGCGAGCGGTACGCGGTCCCGCTGGACCACTCGGCCAACACGATCATCGTCGCCTCGAAAAAGGCGCCGAAGCAGTTCTGCGCGTGTGTCGTCGGGGCGACCACGCGGCTCGACGTGAACCATACCGTGAAGCGGCTTATGGACGTCTCCCGGCTCTCGTTCGCGTCGGCGGAGGAGACGCAGGCGCTCACCGGCATGGCGCTCGGCGGCGTCACCGTCTTCGCACTGCCGCCGGATCTCCCTGTCTACGTCGACGCGAGCCTCCTGACGCTGCCGTGGATCATCCTGGGCGGGGGGAGCCGCTCGTCGAAGATCAAGGTCTCGCCCGAGGTGTTCCGGCGCATCGCGAGCGCCCGGATCGTCCCCGGGCTCGGCGTCGACGCGTAGGAGGCCGGCCGCGCCGGGTGGACCGGCCGGCCGCCCGCGGCGGCGATTCGGGCGGGGTGTGGCTGGCGACGGCCTGATCGCGGGCCGGCGGGACGTCCCACCTCGACGGCGAGATCCTGAGCGTCCGACAGGCTGCCAGCGAAATCCCGCCCGTGCGGCCTCGAACACGGCGTCCCGCGCGAGACCGCGACCGGCGGGGGGATGCTATGCTCGGGCGTGCTCGACGGTCAGGGGCGATGAGACAGGGAGCGGAGCCGATCGTCGGGACCCGTCCGCGAGCGCAGCGCGCCCTGGTCGCGATCGTCCTGAGCGCTGGCATCGTGGTGCCCGCCGCGCGGGGCGACGACGCCAAGTGGACGGTCGAGAGGGTGCGAGAAGTACTCCGGACGACCCGGAGCTTCCGCGGCAGCGACCTCCGCGGTTTAAACCTGACCGGGCTCGATCTGAGTGGCGCCGACCTCCGGGGCGCCGACCTGCGCGAGGCCGAGTTGAGGAAGGCCCGGTTCGAGGAGGCCGATCTGCGCGGCGCCCGGCTCGGCGACGCGGACCTGCTCGCGGCGAACCTCCACGAGGCGGACCTGCGCGAGGCCGACCTGCGCGGGGCCGACCTGCGCGGGGCGAAGTTCATGGACGCCAATCTGCGGGGCGCCCGGCTCCGCGGCGCCAACCTCGTCGGCGCCTACCTGGGGGGCGCCGACCTCGTCGGTGCCGAGCTC